>CAYRBK010000003.1:57044-64001 GCA_964422605.1 uncultured Candidatus Bathyarchaeia archaeon
TGGCCTTCATAAGGGTTAGGGGTGTCGGCTTGGAGGAGACGCCCGGCGTGATAGGCGGCATAGCCAAAGCCTTAAACTCTGCTGGCATCAATATCTATGGTGTCTTCACGATCACGTCTAGCGTCTTGATCTTCGTTGACCTCAAAGACCAGGCGAAAGCAGTCCGCTTGATAGAGGAATCTGTAAGGACCAATACAGATTGATCGTAATGAAAGCCAATATGGGAAGGGGTGGAGATTGAGAGAACTCTGGGTAAGGCTTGGGCCGTCCTTAGAAGAGAAGGAGAAAAGGAGACTGGTCCAGAAGGCTTCAGGGATGGCTTCGGCTCTCGTAGTGGAACCTGAAGATGTTCAGTTAGCAAGAAAATCCGGAGCGAAGATCATCGTTTGCCAATCTGAGGATGGAGACATAATTTTGGCAACAGACCTCAACGATATCGCCATAGCCAAAAAGGCAGGAAAAAAGGCTTGCTTGATGGTGACTGTCAAGTCGAAGGGTGATGAAAGGAAGATAGTATCTGCAGCCGAAGCCTCTGCCGACTACGTAATCGCCACATGCCCAGACTGGAAAGTCATACCTATAGAAAACCTCATAGCGGAGACCCGGGGAAAGAGTATGCTGCTGGCTTCGGTCTCCGATCCGCAAGAGGCGAGAATCGTGCTCGAGACTCTTGAGATAGGAGTAGATGGTGTTGTTGCTGAATTATCGGAGATCAACGAGATAGCGGAGATTCATGAGGCCTTGGAATCCGTCAAGGCGAGAAGACCCGAACTTGAATCCGCCAAAAAAACAGCGCTTCTGAGCGCAAAAGTCAACAAGATGAAGCCGTTGGCCTCCGGTGCACGAGTCTGCATAGACACATGCGACCTGATGAAGGAGGGCGAAGGGTTGCTCGTTGGTTGCCAATCATCGGGGCTCTTTCTGGTAGAAGCCGAGGTCCACGAGACTCCGTTCGTCGCGCCACGGCCCTTCAGAGTAAACGCCGGATCTGTTGCTCTCTACGTTTTAGCGCCCGACGGCAAGACCAGATACCTTTCAGAGTTGAAGGCCGGAGATGAGGTTCTCATAGTCGACCGTCAAGGGAGAAACAGACCGACGAGCATATGCCGGGCCAAGATAGAGTGGAGACCGCTGCTCCTTGTTGAAGCGGAATGCGAAGGAAGAAGCGTGAAGACGATTCTCCAGAACGCTGAAACAATAAGGATAGTAACTGAGGACGGCAGCAAATCCATCAAGGATGTTGCGGCTGGAGACAAGGTTCTCGTGCATCTTGAAGAGGGAGGTCGACATTTCGGCACCCTTGTAAAGGAAGAGAAAGTGATTGAAAGGTGAAGCCGCGGATCTGCGTCCCCCTGCCTGCCAGAAAGCTTTCAGATCTCATACCAATGATCCGGAGAGCTGAAGCATCAGGGGCAGACTTGGTCGAGATCCGTCTCGACTACATGAACGCTTTGACTACTATGGATGATCTTGGAAAGATTGTCGAACAAGCGTCTGTTCCACTCATCGCGGCAAATAGGCAATATCAACAGGGAGGATTTCGCCGCCAGGATGAGGGGCAAAGAGTTGAGGCCCTGCTGAGGGCTGCCGAGATTGGATTTGAATACGTAGACATAGAACTGACGACCGCGGAGCTCGAGCTAACAATCAAGAGAGTAGAAGATCACGGTGCAAGATCGATTGTATCTCACCATGATCTTGAAAGGACTCCCTCAGAATCCGAGATGGAGCGGATCGTTGAGTCTCAGATCGAAGCCGGGGCTGACGTCTGCAAACTAGTCACAACAGCCAGCGAGATCGCCGATAACATCCGGTGCCTAACCCTGACGCGGAGAATAAGCGAATCCACCAAAATCGTCTGCTTCGCAATGGGTCCAAAGGGCGCCCTCTCCAGATCGTTCTCGCCTCTTTTCGGTGCCTACTTCACCTTTGCCTCCTTGGAAAGCGGGCTGGAGACGGGTTCAGGCCAAATGTCCATAGCGGACCTGAAGGAACTGCATAGAAGGCTAGGTGTCGATGGATGAGGGTTTCAAGCAAGACCAGAGTGTGCGGGCTTATAGGCGACCCTGTTGAGCATTCCTTGAGTCCGGCTGTTCAGAACGCTGCTTTCGAGGCTCTTGGCTTGAACTATGTCTACGTTGCCTTCACTGTCAAACAGAAGGATCTCGGAAACGCGATTCTGGGCGTCCGCGGCTTGGGATTCCGAGGGCTGAATGTGACAATGCCCCACAAGATCGAAGTGATCCAGTATCTCGACAAGCTAGACGACACCGCGAAGGAGATCGGTTCCGTGAACACTATTGTGAATGAGGGTGGAAATCTAATTGGGTACACAACGGATGGGATTGGCGCCCTAAACGCCCTAAGGTACAAAGAGGTAGATCCGTCTAGCAAAAAGATCGTAGTCCTAGGCGCGGGAGGGTCCTCAAGGTCTGTCTCGTTTACTCTAGCCGAGAAGGCGGAGGAGCTCGTGATTCTGAACAGGACTTTCGAGAGAGCCAAAAAGCTCGTGGACGATCTTTCAGGCCTCCTTGGAGACAGCGCAAGGATAAGGGCTGGAAGATTGAGTGATGGCACTCTTAAGAAGGAGTTGGAAGACGCCGACATAGTTGTCAACGCGACTTCGGTGGGAATGAATCCCAAAAGCACAGAGACTCCTGTTGATCGGGATCTCCTACATCACGGCATAGTCGTCTTCGATCTTGTCTATGAGCCTCTTGAGACAAGGCTCCTCAGGGAAGCGAGAAGGGAGGGAGCCGAGACTGTTGACGGTCTAGCCATGCTTGTCCATCAAGCCGCTGCCTCCTTCGAGATATGGACCGGAGAAAAGGCGCCAATCGAAGTGATGATGAAGGCCGCAACGGACAAACTTGAGAAGAACGGGTGAGACAAAGGAGGAAACATTGAAAGATGCCTCTCGTTGGAAAGGCGGTTGCCCACGGCGCCGTCACGGTCATAAACGCAATTTCATGCGGTTTCGGAGCGGCTCTAGGCGTCGATTTGAAGACGGAGGCAAAGGTCAGACTGACTAATGAGCCCGGACGGATCGAAGGCCGAATACTCTCTGACCCAAAGGAAAGCACCCTCCTGATCGAGAAAACAGTCAATCGGGTCCTAGAAAGCCTTGGCCTTCAAGAAGAGTATGGCGCACATGTTGAGACAAAATCGAACATACCCATAGCTAGGGGGCTAAAGAGCAGCAGCGCAGCAGCCAATGCAGTCGCGCTTGCAGTTTCCGCCGCCCTGAAGAAAGAGGTAAGCGACTTGGCCTTGGTGAACCTCGGTGTGGATGCAGCGATAGATGCTGGGGTAACCGTAACTGGTGCCTTCGACGACGCCTGTGCCTCGTACTTCGGCGATATCGTGATCACAAACAACTATGAAAGGACAGTCCTGAAACAGTACTATCTTGAGGAGAAACATCCCGTTCTGATCCATGTACCGTCAGAGAAAGCCTACACTGCTAAGTCGGACGTTGAAAGGATGAGGCTCGTAGCAGACGAAGTAAAAGCGCTTCACAAGATGGCCCACCTAGGTGAATACTGGGTAGCCATGACACTGAACGGGCTTGTCTACTCAACGGTCCTAGGATACGATACGAACATCGCCTTGGACGCCTTGGCTGCAGGCGCACTAGCCTCTGGGCTTTCTGGGAAGGGGCCGTCTGTGGCTGCGGTTGTGCCACGGGATATAGTTGGCAACGTCAGAGAGGCATGGAAGAAATATGGCGGCGACATAATCGTGACTCGGGTTAATTCTGAGAAAGCTCATACTGCGTCGTGATGCAGTTGACCGATCTTGTCGTGAAGGAAACGGCCGGCCTAACCGGAACCGTCAATGCTCCATCCTCAAAAGCTCTCACACACCGAGCCCTCATAGCAGCGTCGCTGTCAGATGGGCGTTCAAAGATAAAAGACCCGCTCATCTGCGACGATACTCTGGCCACTATTGACGCTTGCCGCATGATGGGCGCCGAGATCAGCCGATCTGGGAACGCTGCTCCCGAGGTTCAGGGAAGGTCGAAACCCCTCACGCCCAGCGACGTAATCAACTGTCGAGACTCAGCAGCAACCATGCGGTTCATTGCGCCGGTCAGTACCTTGGCGGACGGGATCACTGTGTTGACGGGTGGGGAAAGCCTTCGAAGAAGGCCTATGGAACCGCTCTTGCAGGCTCTTAGGCAGCTAGGTGTCCAATGCTACTCGACAAAAAGCGATGGCTGTCCGCCTCTGGTTGTTTTTGGCGGAGGAATCGAGGGCGGAAGGGCGTCGATCAGAGGTGACATCAGCTCTCAGTTCATCTCAGGGTTGCTGTTTGCCTTGCCCATTGCTCGGGCTGACACAAACATAGTTCTGTCGATGCCCCTGGAGTCTAAGCCTTACGTAGACATGACACTGAATATTCTCGTGAAACATGAGGTCAATGTTGACGTCAAACATGACTATGGTGAGTTCCGTGTTCCTTGCGGGCAGAGATACATGCCATTCGACCATACCATAGAAGGCGACTATTCCTCAGCAGCCTTCCTCATGGCTGCGGCGGTTGCCACAAGTTCACATGTCAAAATCGAGAACCTTTCGGAAAATTCTCTTCAGGGCGACCGTTTGATAGTCAGCGTGCTTGAAAAAATGGGTGTCCAGATCACGGTCGGCAGAGACTTCGTCGAAGTCCAAGGCGCCAGAAGCCTAAAAGCCGTGGACATCGACCTGCGCGACACCCCTGACTTAATTCCTGTGTGCACTGTTTTCGGCTGTCTGGCTCGGGGAAAGTCTCTGATTCGAGGCGTAAGGAGGCTGCGGTTTAAGGAGTCTGATAGGACGGCTGGTCTGGTCAGCGAGTTAGGGAAATTGGGAGCCGATGTAAAGACTGTCAATGACGTCATCATAGTAAACGGCGGAAAAAAACTCCGCGGAGCAGAATTGGATTCTCATGGAGACCACAGGATTGCCATGGCGTGCGCCGTTGCAGCTCTCAAAGCAGAGGGAACAACAGTCCTCCATGGGATCGAATGCATAAATAAGTCGTACCCAGACTTTGTTAGAGACATGATTTCTGTTGGGGGAAGAATGGTTGAACGGTAACTCGACAGGGAAGGCCTTTGTCTTCACTTGTTTCGGGGAAAGCCACGGCACTTGCATGGGAACAGTGCTAGATGGTTGTCCCGCCGGTCTGCCGCTGAGTGAGAGTGACATTCAAGCCGAGGTGGACAAGAGGAGGCCCGGCTTTTCGACTGTTAGCACTGCGAGGAGGGAGGAGGACCGCGTCGAGATTCTTTCGGGACTCTACGAAGGCTACACAACAGGCGCACCGATCTGTATGGTTGTTAGGAACAGAGATGTTGAATCCGAAACCTATGAACAGGCAAGAAACCAGCCACGCCCAGGGCATGCTGACTACACGGCTTGGGTGAAGTACGGCGGATACAACGATCCCAGAGGCGGAGGCAGGTTCTCAGGGCGGGTTACCGTGACCTTCGCCATGGCTGGCACGGTTGCCAAGAAACTTCTCGGCATGTTCGGTGTGGAGATCTTGGCTCACACCGTCCAGATCGGGAAAGTGAAAGTCAATGAGGAAGTTGGCTACGCTAAGATTCGTAGGAATGTCTATCAGAACCCAGTGCGGTGCGCGGTTCCGGAGAAGGCGGCTCTCATGGAAGAGGAGATACTTAGAGCAGCCGAGGAAGGAGACAGCGTCGGCGGCATAGTCGAAGCCACCGCCTTGAACGTTCCAGCCGGGCTTGGAGAACCGATCTTCGATTCCTTGGACTCTGACATCGCAAAGATGGTGCTGAATATCCCTGCTGTGAAAGGTGTGGAGTTCGGCGCAGGTTTCCGTTCGGCTTCACTGAGGGGCTCGGAGAATAATGACCCGTATGTCATAAGAAAAGGAAAGATCGTTACGCTCTCCAGTAATTCGGGCGGAATCCTAGGCGGAATCTCAAACGGCATGCCAATAGTGGTCAGAGTGGCCCTCAAGCCCACTTCATCCATCGCTAAGAGGCAGAAGACTGTTGACCTAGGCCGCATGGAAGAGACCGAGATCGAGGTTGCAGGTAGACACGACCCCTGCATCGTTCCAAGAGCCGTGCCCGTCGTGGAATCATGTCTAGCCTTAGTCATCGCTGATCACGCGATCAGATCTGGAAAGATTCCTAGGGTGTTAGGAGGCCGCTAGCGCAGATTCTGCCCTCACGCGAATCGGCTAACCGTATCCTCTTTAAGCCGCTGATTGATTCTATTTTTGATGATGTTCCATGGCCTCTCTTCTTGGCGTCATTGCCGATGATTTTACTGGAGCCTGCGACGTCGCCGTCCAGTTCAGAAAGCGCGGGCTTGAATGTGTTGTTCTAACCGCTGCAGAGAGTCTGGCTGATCTGACTGGCAAGTTTGATGTGGCCGCGATCGATACAGAAAGCAGGAACCTCCTTCCCGAGGCCGCTTACAGCAAGGTTGGGGCAACGGTGAAGGCTCTGAAGAAGATGGGAGTCAGACTGGTCTACAAGAAGATCGACTCAACCCTCAGAGGCAACATTGGAGCTGAACTCGACGCGGTTATAGATGAACTCGGCTTGAAAGCGGTGATCGTGGCTCCTTCCTTTCCGGCGCATGGGAGGACAACTCTAGACGGGAATCTTCTGGTCAACGGCGAGCCTCTGGAAAGAACAGGGTTCGCCCAAGACCCTGTGACCCCTACAAGCGAGTCACACATACCGACTTTGATAAAACGCCAAACCGAACGAAAAGTTGCACATATTGGTCTGGCTGAGGTTAGAGCTGGAGTCGACCTGTTGAAAAAAGAGATTCAAGGGCTGATCGAAAAGGGAACCCAGATAGTCGTAGCTGATGCTGAAACCCAAGAGGACCTAGCTAGGATTGCTGAGGCTTCAATGGATTCCAAAGCCCTGCTATGCGGATCTGCTGGCTTGGCGGAAGAATACGCGCGTCTTCTGAGCCCCAG
>CAYRBK010000004.1:0-23361 GCA_964422605.1 uncultured Candidatus Bathyarchaeia archaeon
ATGGTGCGGGGAGCGGGATTTGAACCCGCGAACCCCTGCGGGACAGGCTCCTGAAGCCTCCGCGCCGCTTTTTGCTGCGGCTCTGCGCCTTTGACCTGGCTGGGCGATCCCCGCTCTTCATCGCTACACTCTTCAGGAGATGCGGTTTTCCATTATAAACTTTGAGTTAACCGTTTCATGAAGAATACGCTTCAATCTCTGCATGTCTCTGTCCCTGTCAAACGCTTCTCAGAGGCTTCCAGCAAGGAAGGAGAACATGCTGAACATCATCCAGAGCAAGGCCATGTTCTTGATTTTTCTGGCGTTTTCCCGCGAGGAGTCTCGGACAAGCATAACCGAAGACCCGGTGAAACCTAAGTCCGCAATGGCGACAAAGGGGACAAACCATGCCGACACCAGCCCTAGCAACGGGGGCAAGAAGCTCAAGAGAACAGCAGAAAGAAAGAAGCCAGAAGCCACATACGCCGCAGCTTCAGCTCCACGGGATACCGCGACCGTTCTCATCCCCTTAGCCTTGTCTCCCTCCACATCCACTATGCCCTTTGCCACCTCGCGTCCCGTGTTAGAAAGGAAAGCCAAAGCGGCGAAGAAGACAGCCTCCAGGCCAAGGCTCTGCTCTATCACGAGGCTTCCATAGATGAAGGGGATTGCCACGCATGAGCTAACCAGGAAGTTTCCAAGTAGACCCGTCCTTTTCCCCTTCGTCGCATAGGCTACGGAGACAATCCAAGACACCGTAGCCACTAGGAGGCATACCATGTTTGTGAGGAAAGCCGCGACAACGCCCACTACAGTCAAGATTGCAGCGAATGCGAGGCTCTCGTTTGGCTTCACGAGGCCGCTTGGGATGGGACGGTTGGGCTCGTTTACCTTGTCGATCTCTCTGTCGTAGTAGTCGTTTATGGCCATCGACGCAGATGTGAGCGTGAAGGCGGTGACGAAACCAAACAAGAGCTTCAGGGCGAGCTCTGGGGAGATTGGCTCCGCCAACACCAACGAGGCGCCAACAATAACTGCGAAACCCATCATCAAACCGTTCACGGGACGAATAAGCCTGATGAAACCAAAAGCCCTGCTCATATCACTAGTGCAATAAGACCACTTGGCACAGAAAAGACTTTTTGTAAGGCGGTCATCTTCTCTGTCCGACTAGCTCTTTGGCTGCCAATATGATGTCGTTAACGCCCATCCCGTATCTGTCCAGAAGCTCAAAGTAGGACCCTGTCTCTGCAAAGGTGTCTTTGATTCCAACACGCCTCAGAGGAACGGGATATCTCTCCGCCAAGCAGCCCGCCACAGCCTCGCCTAAGCCTCCAATCACGCTGTGTTCCTCAGCTGTCACAATTGCGCCTGTCTCCCTTGCCGCTTTGAGAATCAACTCATGATCCAAAGGCTTCAACGTATGCATCTCTAACACACGAGCGCTCACTCCACCTTTCTCCAACTGCCCCGCAGCCTCAAGACAACGGCTAACCATGACGCCGGTTCCAATGAGCGATACGTCGGAGCCATCTCGAAGCACAGTCCCCTTGCCAATCTTCACCTCATGGTATTCGTTGAATACGACCGGCACCTCCGCCCGGCTGATTCGCAGGTAGATTGGTCCATCCCACTCGGCTACAAGCGGAACCATCTTCTGCACCTCCACAGCATCGGTTGCCACAACTACCGCCAAGTTAGGCATGGACCTCATCACCGCCAAGTCACAGATAGAATGGTGAGTCGGGCCATCCTTCGAATCAGACAAACCCGCATAGCCAGCAGCCAGCTTTACATTCGTCCGCGCATAGGCGACACATGTACGCACTTGCTCAGCTGCCCTCAAGGCTATCAGAAAGGCGAAGGTATTCGCAAAGGGAATCTTTCCCGCTAAAGCTAATCCAACTGCGACATCCACCATCCCCGCCTCAGCGACGCCGAGATTGAAGAAACGGTTTGGAAAACGGCTGGCGAAGAAGTGGGTCTGCGTAGAGGCTGAGACATCGGCGTCCAAGACCACAACATCCCGGTTCACAGCGCCATAGTCTGCAAGCGCTTTCCCGTAGGCGACGCGCATGGACTCTAGCTTCTGCATAGGTTTCGACCCTCCGTTAGCTCCTTTATGGCTTGTGCATATTCCTCGTCGGTGGGAGCCCGTCCATGCCAACGAGCCTGATTCTCCATGTACGAGACGCCTTTGCCTTTAGTTGTGTGCGCGATGATGATCTTAGGCTGGTCACGAATGTTGTCCGTTACGTCCAAGGCGTTGAGTACTTCCCGCATGTTGTGGCCATCGATCTCTGTGACCTGCCAGCCGAAAGACCTCCACTTCTCCGCCACTGGCTGGATGGGCATTATCTCGTGAACAGGACCGTCCAACTGTACATTGTTGAAGTCAAGTATGACTGTAAGGTTTCCAAGCCTGTACTTGGAAGCCATCAAGGCTCCTTCCCAGATCACACCTGCCTGAATCTCTCCGTCGCCCACGAGTACGTAAACCTTCCACCGAGCATCATCAAGCCTTGCAGCCAGAGCCAAACCTACGCCGATGGCGACACCGTGCCCTAGGACTCCCGATGTCATCTCAACACCAGGCGTCTTCAAACGATCAGGATGCCCCTGCAGACGGCTGTCCAGCTGGCGCAGAGTCTTCAGCTCCTCAACCGGGAAGAAGCCCCTTCTGGCCAATGCGGCGTAAAGGAGAGGCGCAGCATGACCCTTAGACAGTAGGAATCTATCTCTATTCGGTATTTGCGGGTTCTTGGGGTCTATGTTGAGATGGTGGAACATTAGCGCCGTGACAATCTCAGCCGCGGAGAGCGATCCACCCGGATGTCCCGACCCTGCAACGTGTATCATGTCGACCACGTCGATCCGCAGGATCCAAGCCAACTCTGCCAGTTCTCCTATGGTCTTTTCAGGGTGGGAGACCATTTCACAACACGCACATGTTTCCTTCTTCGCGAGTCGTCCAAGACAAACGGAATCGATCTCTAAATGCTATCAACGCGCCAAGTTTCCCAATATGTCGAACTGCATTTCCCTTGGTTCGCCTATTGCCACCATCCTCTTCTGGAGCTCGGGGTCAGCTTTGACCGTCTTGTAGAGGCTTTCGGATATCCACAGCCTTCCAAGTTCCTGAGTGTTCTTTATCCTTACAACCCTAGCTTCCTGAGGATCGATTGGTCCACAAGTGTGAAGAGCTATGGTGATGGCATCTCGGTCACTGGGCAAGAATATCGGCGTCTTCGCCACTATTGGGTGCCCGCCGGTTAGCGCATTCACGAAAGTCGATGGGTAATCAATCTTGGAAACCAGCCTCTGAGTCGTTATGTCAGCCAAACCTATGCCTATGGCGTTTCCATGGGTATCCTCGGAGAGATCCAAAACGACGATTCTCTTTATCTCCGGTGCTAAGGGTTCGTGTTCTCCGGGAAGCCAGAAACGGCCTACCACATTCGTGTCCATTCCGGCGCCGCTGATCTCCTTCCCAATCTCCTCAACTATGAGCACGTCTATCTCCTTGAAGGGGATTCTTCCAAGCAACGCCTTGGCTTTCTCGAGAAGCTTCACTTCTTTGCTTTCGATGCTCTCTGGTTCGATGGCCTTTACGACCGCTATCTCATGATATGCGTTCTCAACAACTGCCAAGCCCAAGATTATTGGCGCCTTCTTCATGATCAACCTCGCTGCTTCAGGTAGAAGCTTATGGTAGCCTTCGGACTGGAACCTGTGGATCATCTCTGCGCCCTTCTGCTTTCCCAAGCCTATGACAATCATCTTCATCAAACCGCTCTCTATTTCACCCTTAAAGTCAGTGTGGGGTTTCACCCTTCCTACAACTATGATTCCGTCTGCCTTCAAGGCGTTCCTGTCGACGTAGACAGGGTTCCCATTGCCTAGCCTTCCCACAAAGTCGACCTCCATGGTTGCCTTAATCGGAGCTCCCACTGCCTCCGAGGTGATGCCCAGGCTTTTCAAGACCTCAATCTGCCCTTCGGGCGTGGCGCCACCGTGGCTTCCCATGGCTGGAATGAGGAACGGTTCGCCTCCAGCCTTCTCGACTTCGTCAACCACCGTTGCGAGAATCTTAGCGTATTGCGCTACTCCTCTGCTGCCGGCGGTTACCGCTATCTTCGCCCCGGGTTTGATTCTGTCCTTTAGACCAGCTTTATGCAATTCTCTCCTAATCTCCGAGACGAAATCGTCAAGCTTGGGGGAAGGGATCTTCTGGCTCATTTCCGCCATTCTTGGAAGAGTAATAGTTGGAAACGACATGACCGAAGCACCTTCAAGCAACTATTCATGATATGCCCAAAAATATAAGTCTATTTTCCCTTCTTTACATCGGCAGGGAATAATCTTATCTAGCCCCAGTTTACCTTCCTAAAATGCGTTGCGAACGCAGCTTATAAATGGCGCAGCCGATAGACTATCTCACGAATGCTCCATCAAGCAGCGTGGTCAGTGTGGCATCTGTCTCGGATAACCCGTTCGGGGAGTTCAGAAGCCAGTGCGGAGCTTTGCTCCGAAGTGTGATGAGGGAAACCTTTTCGGATGCAAAAGTGCCTTCGACTAGTCTGGATCTTCCCCCAAGTCCCGAGTTTGGCGAACTGACGTCTTCAGTCTGCTTCGAGATGGCTGGACAGTTAGGGATGAGTCCTCTCGAAATCGCCAAGCAGATCGAGAAGAGAGCCGAAGCCGAGAAGCCTTCTTTCCCATTGATTAGGTCGGTCAAGGCGGAGGGACAGGGATACGTCAATTTCCGTGCGAATCTAGCCGAGTTGACTTCGCTGACGCTTAGATCGGCCAGGATCCTAGATGCTGAGTACGGCTACGTCAAGACAGAAAGATCGGAAAGAGTCATAGTCGAGCATACCAGCGCCAACCCCACGAGCCCCATCCACATAGGGGAGGCTAGGAACTCGGTCCTCGGCGACTCTATAGCCCGCATCTTGAAGGCCCGAGGCCATCTGGTTTCTCGCCATTACTACGTTGATGATATGGGCCGGCAATCAGCCATCATAGCCTACGGTTACAGAATGCTCGGAAAACCTAGACCCGAAGGGAAACCCGACCGCTTCATAGGAGGCATCTATGCAGTCACATACTGCCTGCTTGAGATCCGCAGGCTCAAGGAAGCGGTTGACCGGCTGAGGCTAGACCCAGAAAGCGCGGAACAGATCAGGAAGGCTCAAAGAGACCTGGATGACTGGGTCGCGGTGGCAGCCGAGCTCAAGGAGAGGTTTGCCAGTCTCTTCGATAGACTGCTCGAAGCAATCAGTAAAGCAGAGAACCCATGGCTAGAGATCAATCTACTGCTCCGTGAATATGAGGCTGGGAAAGCAGAAACAAGACGGCTGATCCGAGAGTTTTCGCAACTCTGCTTGGAAGGATTTGAACAGACCTTGGCAAGGGCAGGAATCTCTGTAGACTCTTGGGATTGGGAGAGCAGTTTCGTTTGGAGCAGCGATGTCGCCCGTTACCTCAATGCTTTGAAGAGGACGCCCTATGTTTTCGAGGAAGGAGGGGTCTTAGAGTTCGACGCCGAGACAGTTGCCCAGACTCTGGGCTTAAAGGAAGCCTTCGGAGTGAAAGAGACCCATGAGATACCTTCATTGACCTTGGGCAGGTCTGACGGGACAACCCTCTATACGACAAGAGACATTGCCTACAACCTCTGGAAGTTCAGGAGCACAGACAGGGTGATTAATGTTATCGGAATGGAGCAGAGCCTCTCCCAGCTGCAGCTAAAGCTAGCCCTCTGCGCGCTAGGCCACATTGAAGAGGCGAAGAGGCTTGTTCATTTCGCCTATAACCTTGTCAGCCTACCCGGTTACCGAATGTCGGGTCGAAGAGGCCGCTATGTGACTTTCGACGAGGTTATGGGGGAGGCCGTGCAAAGGGCTCATGATGAAGTCTCGAAGCGTTCTCCCAAACTTGCTGAATCCAAGAAACGCACGATCTCGGAGATAGTCGGCGTGGGGGCTGTGAAGTATGCCTTGTTGGAGAGCGACCCCATGAAGCCCGTGGTTTTCACGTGGGATAAGGTCTTGAACTTCGAGACGAACAGTGGACCGTACATCCAATACTCCCACGCAAGGGCATGCAGCATCCTGAGAAAAGCATCTAGACAAATCGAAAAAGCTGACTTTTCGCTCTTGATAGATCCTATGGAACGTGGTCTCGTCCTGATGGTTTCACGTTTTCCAGAGATATTCGTGGACGCCGCAGAAAACCTCAAGCCTCACACAATTGCTGACTTTGCCAATGCCTTGGCGGACAAGTTCAACACGCTCTACGCGGCTCTGCCAGTCATCAAGGCTGAAACGCCGCAGGTCAGTGATGCACGGCTCATGCTTGTCAACGCCGTCAGGATCACTCTTCGTAACGCATTAAGTCTCATTGGAATAGAATCGCCCCAGCGAATGTGAGTTGCCTACAAACTGGGAGGTATCAGGAAAGATTTCTAGTGAGCGTTCTACTTTAACGGGACATACATGCTGCTGCGGCTGGCGCCAATTCCCGGCGTGCCGTGCTTCACTGGCTTGTTCGTGACCGCGAATTCGCCTAGATAGTGGCCCACCATCTCAGGGGTTATCTCCACTGACGCGAACTCTCTGCCATTGTGGACCTGAATTTTCATGCCAACCATCTCGGGCAGTATAATCATGTCCCTAGCATGCGTCTTTATGGGTTTCGGTTGCTCGCCTTTTTCGGCGAGTTCCTTTGTTCCGCGGATCTTCTCAAGAAGCTTTCTCTGCTCTACGGTCAGGCCTCTTTGGAGGCTCCTCCGTTGACGTGAAGGAAGTAAAGTAATGAACTCATCCATCGATGTATTCTGCAGTCTTTCGAGGTTATAGCCGCGGAACTTGAACTCTTTGGGCACCTTACCACCAATTCAGCTGAAACTTAGGTATTTATTAAACCTTCCTACGTCGATCTAAGCCAAGAGTCTACCTCTTCTTCTTTCTCCCGGGTGCCCTAGCAGCTATCAGGCCAACCTTCTTCCCCGGAGGTGCGTGTCGGGAGACTGTTGTGACCTTGCGTCCTCCTCTTCTTCCGCTGCCAAAGGGATGCACCGCCGCTATCATAGCTCGACCGCGGGTTCTCGGATACTTATGCCCCTTAGCCCTCATCATGTGAAACTTTACACCCGCCTTCACAAAGGGCTTTTCAGTGCGACCAGCACCCGAGACAACGCCGATCGTTGCCAGACAGAGATCATTAACGTAACGAACCTTGCCCGAGGGGAGTTTCAACATCGTTCCCTCAGGCGTATGTGAAACCACTGTTGCATAGGAGCCCGATGAGCGAGCCAGTTTGCCTCCGTCTCCCGGCGAGAGTTCGACACTGCAAACCGCAGTCCCTTCCGGAATCTTCCCCAATGGTTTGATATTGCCAGCCTTGACTGAGGCCTCAGCACCTAGCTCCACAATCTGCCCTTGGGAGACTCCTTCCGGAACAACTGAGTAGAACGTTTCGTTGCCTTCGAGTTCGATGTGCGCAAGGGGGGAACCTCTCCCAGGGTCATGCAGTAGCTTGAGAACCTGACCTTTGACAACCCTTTCCGGTCTCTGCTTCGGAGGATTTGGATACTTAGCTGGAGCAACCCGTTTGTGGGTTGAAGCCTGAAAAGTCTTTGATCCTCTTCCGCGCCGTTGCACTCTGATTCTTTTTCCCAATCAATGAGCCTCCTATGATCATAGTATGCCCAGTTTGATGGCCACGTCAGCTGCGCTGTATTCGGGCTCGAGCCTGACGAAGGCCTTCTTCTTTCCCTTTCTCGTGACAGCGAGGTTGACTTCTCTGACCTTGACTTGATACAGCTCTTCCACGGCTCTTTTTATGTCTTCCTTGCCAGCATTGAGGCTAGCCACGAAGACGAGTTTGTTCTCCGCCTCGATCAGCCGGCTCGTGACCTCTGTCATCACCGGATATAGTATAACTTTCTGCGGGTCCATGGATTCAGCTTCCTCTATTCCATTCTCTGAGTTCTTCTATGCTGGATTTCGTCCATATGGTTAGCCTGCCCGGATGCGCTCCGGGAGCCAGGAGTTCAGCATTCAAGTCATTGACGAGAGCGACATCTACCCCCGGAATATTGCTTGCGGCTTCAGCGATGCCGTCATCCTTTGACACCACAATCAGAGGCCCGACCGCCATCTTTCTTCTTCTTCCCCGCATCTTCCCCTTCCCAGCGCGAACCTTTATGCTTTCCTTAACCCTGTAGACATCAGGCCAGACGCCCAAGTTAATGAACACTCCTTTCAAGTCATGGGTCTTTCTAAGGCCTTGTATGTCTTCGGTCACAACCAAAGGGAAATCCGGCACATCGTCGACTGCGTGACCTCTCCTTGTCACCAACTCTTTCGAGGCTGTTGCAGCAATCGCGGAGTATACAGCGAAGCGCCTTTCTTTCTTCGGGATCTTCTTCTCAATCTTCCTCTGGGCAACCGGGGGATGGGTCTGTCTTCCGCCGACTGTACCTGGTGCGAAGGCAGCTCTCCTCATATCTCTCAGCCTTGGAACCCTAGACATGCCGAACCCTGTTCCCCAAGATTCAGCCGTCGTTCTCTTACCGGCTAATACATCCCTTCCCTGCGGTTGAAGTCTATGAGATTGAAGGGCTATTACGGCTCGTTTTATGACATCTGGCCTAAGACTTGTCTTGAAGACCTCTGGAAGACGGATTCTACCGACCCGTTTCCCTTCGAGGTTGTAGACTCTGCAGGAGATTTCGCCCATTGTCTTCTCCCCTCATTATGCGCCTTGAGGTGACTCAAGCGATACGTAGGTGATCTGCGGCGGGCTTCCGCTGATCCCCTTTGGCACCCTGGCTGAGTACCTCAGTCTTATCAGGCGTTTCGCTGTTCCAGGGATGCTCCCCTTCAACATGACGTACGTGTTTCTCAGGATGCCGTAGCGGAGGAACCCTCCTTCTGGCGTGACTTCTTTTCCCACTTTGCCGATTCTCAAGACACGTTTGTTGAACTCTGTTCTTTGATGGTATCCCATCTGGCCCGCTCTTGGAACAGTGTAGAGAACTCTGGCTGGTCCCCATGCTCCTAGGGTGCCGACGCCTCTTTTCGTCTTGTTGGATTTGTTTTGGAGGATTCTTACACCCCATCTTTTGACTGGTCCCTGCCAACCCTTTCCCTTGGATACAGAGATTGCATCAACAAACTGCCCTTCCTTGAAGACCTCTTCAAACGTCACAGTTTTG
This sequence comes from uncultured Candidatus Bathyarchaeia archaeon, assembly GCA_964422605.1. GTDB lineage: Archaea > Thermoproteota > Bathyarchaeia > Bathyarchaeales > DTEX01 > CAYRBK01. The sequence goes on from CAYRBK010000004.1 coordinate 9,206, forward strand.
CCGAGGAGATCCTTGACATACTCAAACCGTTCTTTTACCGTGCCTCCGCCGATTCCGATCTCCATAACGTCGGGTCTCTTCTTCGGAACCTCTGCCAGCCTAGGCTGTGTAGCCGCTGTAACTCGAAACTCAACTATCTTTTCCAGGTTCTCCTCCATCTTCTTAAGATTCTCGTCAGGTTTGGCTTCGATGGGTATTCCTTTGATCCTTTCGAAGTCTTTCGGCAAAGAGCTGGCCCACGCTTCGGTGAAGGTCTTCAACCCGTTTAGGTCTCTAGCATAAGCCCTGACTGCGCATATAAGCATTGGAGGGGTGTCCAGAATTGTGACTGGGTAGATGACCTCCTTGCCGAAACTGGGTGAACGTTGCCTGTCCTCAACCAAGAAGGCGTACGTCATCCCAGCCTTGTAGCCAGCGAAACCCAGCAGAACTGGGCCTTCATCAACCTCGGGCCAAAAGCGTATCCTACCTATCGGACGTGAAGCCTGCCCTCTAGGCAGATAAGCCAACGAACCTCTTTTTGGACCGTGCTTCTTTCTATGGCCCACCGGTCTTCAACTCCTACCAGTGTCTTTGTGAACTTGGCTAGCTATGGGGCTAGCAATTATCAACATGAAGCTAGCTTATATAAACCTTCTTTTCCGCAATCCCGCCTCTTTTGCGCCTGACGACGAGCGATCTAGAGTACGCTGTTGTCTGTCTTTATATGCCGTAGGGCGGCTGTGCATCATAAATTTTCTGCATTAAGTGAACGTTCCAGAGCTTTCCGAATTTTCGTCCAACCTCCTTCATAACGCCTATATGTTGGAACCCAACCGATTCGTGAAGGTGAATGCTTGCCTTGTTGCCCTCTGCGATTCGAGCAATGATTGTATGTAGACCTACCCTTTGGCCTTCTTGAACGATCTCTTCGAGGAGTCTTCTGCCAATACCTTTTCCCTGATGCTCCTCCTTAACGTAGAGCGAGATTTCAGCGGTATCAGAATAGGCGCATCGATCTGACCACTTGCTTAGAGAAGCCCACCCCACGACGAAGCTATATTGCTCTGCGACCAAGATTGGATATTTCGGACCGTGACCCGCGAACCACATCTTCTGCTCCTGAAGGGTCTTCGTCTGAGTATCGAAAGTAGCCACGGTTCTGAGGATAGCTTCGTTGTATATCTCAGTGATGTCGCCCAAATCCTCCAAAGTTGCTCGTCTTATCGCTATCATTCCCGAATCGCCTTTACGCTGCCAGAGAATATCGGACAAAGCCTGCTTAATTCTTTTCGAATCTCTCCAAGAATAGGCGCGATAGATCATGGCTCTGGACCTCGGCCAAGTCAATCTTCAGAAAGAAACTGATCAAGACCCATGAAGCACGGCGTGTGGAAGTCTTTTAAGAAAAAAGCGCGGAAATGCGTACTAGGTGAGCCCCGATTATGAAACAGACTAAGGCCAGAAAGCCAGTCTACCGAGACCCAAGCCAGCCGATCGACAGAAGGGTCGACGATCTGCTCCGCAGGATGACCCTGGAGGAGAAGATCGGCCAAATGTGCCAATACAGCGGATTCTCAGAGGGTTCTGAGGCACTGGTCAAGGAGGGAAAGGTAGGTTCATTTCTGAACGTTCCCGGCGCTGAGAACTCAAACAAGATCCAGAAGATTGCAGTAGAGCAGTCTCGTCTAGGAGTCCCCCTGATCTTTGGGCTCGACGTGATACACGGCTACTCGACAATATTCCCGATTCCTTTGGGGTGGGCTAGCAGTTGGGACCCCGAAATGGTTAGAAAAGCAGCCTCCATCGCGGCGAGGGAAGCTGCAGCCGACGGCGTGCATTGGACTTTCGCGCCCATGGTTGACATTGCTAGAGACCCGAGATGGGGCAGGATTGCGGAAGGAGCTGGTGAAGATTCATGCTTGGGTTCTGCCATGGCTAGGGCGTTGGTTGAAGGGTATCAGGGAGCCGACTTAGCCAATCCTGAAACCATTGTTGCCTGCCCGAAGCACTATGTGGCCTACGGTGCAGCCGAGGGCGGGAGAGACTACAATACAGTTGATATTTCCGAACGAACTCTACGGGAAGTCTATCTGCCGCCTTTCAAGGCTGCCGTTGAAGCAGGTGCAGGAACCATCATGAGCGCCTTCAACGATCTGAACGGCATTCCCGCCTCTGCCAACCCGCATACTCTGACAGAAATCCTTCGTGAAGAATGGGGGTTTGAGGGGTTCGTTGTCAGCGACTGGAATTCCATTGGCGAACTTGTCAACCATGGGATTGTTGGGACGCCAGCTGAAGCGGCGAGGGAGGCAGTCAACGCTGGTGTTGACATGGACATGTGTAGCGACGCATATCGAACGAGCCTGGCACAATTGGTCAAAGAGTGCAAGATCTCTGAAAAGACAGTGAATGACGTTGTTAGGCGAATCCTCAAGATAAAGCTCAGGCTAGATCTTTTCGAACGTCCATACGCCGATCCTGAGCGCGCACGTAAGGTCATACAAAGCAAAGAACACATAGAAGCCGCTCTCGAAGTGGCCCGAAGATCTATCGTACTTATGAAGAACGAAGGCGGTCTTCTCCCTCTGAGAAAGGATCTGAGATCGGTGGCGGTTATAGGTCCCTTGGCGGACAACCGCACTGAACCTCTTGGTTCATGGTCTTGTATGGGGAACCCTAAGGACGTTGTCACCGTTCTCGAAGGCATCAAGAGCAGGGTCTCGCCTAGAACTGAGGTTCTCTACGCAAAGGGTTGTGAGATTGAGGGAACATCGACTGACGGCTTTGAGGATGCAATCAAGATAGCCGAAGAGTGTGCAATCATCATCGCAGTTGTGGGGGAAGGTAGAGACATGAGTGGCGAGGCAGCCTCCCGAGCTTCTCTGGACTTGCCAGGAGTCCAAGAAGAGCTGGTCAGAGCCATCTGTGAAACAGGGGTGCATGTGGTTGAGGTGTTGATGAATGGGAGGCCTCTCTCGATCTCGTGGTCAGCAGAACACATACCGGCAATTCTGGAGACGTGGTTTCCCGGGATTCAAGGAGGGAACGCCATTGCGGACGTGATCTTTGGCAATTGTAACCCGGGCGGCAAGATACCGGTTGCATTTCCGCGCACAGTTGGCCAAGTGCCGATTCAATATAATCATAAGAACACGGGGCGACCTCCAACATCTGACAAGTGGACCTCCAAGTATCTTGACGTACCTTGGACTCCGCTATTCCCATTTGGGCACGGACTAAGCTATACACGCTTCGATTACAGCAACCTGCAGATAAATCGGAAAGGCAAAGGCCGCGCTGAGAAGATCGAGATCAGCGTGGATGTGAAGAACACCGGCGAGCTTAAGGGCGACGAGGTGGTTCAACTCTACCTGCGAGACCTTGTTTCCAGCGTGACCAGATCGGTCAAGGAGCTCAAAGGGTTCAAAAGGATAGCACTCGAACCGGGCGAGATGAAGACGGTGAGCCTTACCCTAACTACTGACCATCTGTCTTTCCTTAGCCGCGACCTAGACCGCGTTGTGGAACCGGGTGTCTTCAGGGTGATGGTCGGCAGCTCCTCAGAGGATATAAGGTTGACTGGCAGTTTCGAAGTGGAGAGACGTCTGCAGCTGACCTAAGGACATGCCATGAGAACACCCTCGGTCTTCAGTCTGTGAAGCATGCTTCGACGACTGCGCTATTCCAGAAAGGCCTTCGCACGAGGTGACTTTCTCCGTTACGAAAGGTCAGTTAGAGGAGACCTTCCGAAACTGCGGTTTTCGCGGTCTTCTTGACGAATCCCTCTATTTCTTCAAGCGATGTGGGCCCACTCATCGGCCCCAGCTTTGTTACCTTTATTGCTCCAGCGGCGCCAGCGAACTCCAACGTCCTTCTCAATGGCCAATCTCTAAGCAGACCGTACACGAATGCCGCGTCGTAAACATCTCCAGCTCCGGTCGGGTCGACCTCTGAGACCTTGAAGGCAGGTTCGAAGACTGTTTCGTCACACGTAACTGCCAGGGCGCCTTTGGCACCCATTTTAATCACGGCCATCTCTGGTCCCATCTTCAAGAGCTCTCTTCCCGACCCGACTGGATTGCTGATTCCAGTCAACGCCTTAGCCTCGTCCCTGCTTGGGAGCACTACTCGGCCAGCTTCGAGCAGGGGTTTGCATATCTTGCGGATGGTTTCGATGTCCAGAAGCTCGGGTCTGAGGTTCGGGTCGAACGTCACGGTGACACCGGAATCCCTTGCTTTCTCCGCAGCTTTATAGCACGCCTTCCTGCTGCTACCGCTGAGAGCCAAGGCAGAACCCATAACGTGCACATACTTGGAGCTAGAGACGTACTCTTCTTCTATGTCCTCAGGGGAGAGCTGTCCAGCCGCTGCGTGACGAAGGTGGAATATGAACTTCCTAGAGCCGGAAGAGTAGTACATGTTGAAGGCTGTGCCCGTCGTGTATCCCTTTGCGACGCGGATATGGCTTATGTCCACTCCGTCTTTCTTGAGACGGTCAAGGAGAAGCTCACCAAACTCGTCCTCCCCCACTACGCCGATAAAGCCGGTTTGGGCTCCAAGGCTTGCAGCTGCGTCTATGAAAATAGCCGGTGCCCCGCTCGGGTAGGGTCCGAGATAGACTCCTGGAACATTGTGGGGCACATCCAAGTCCTTGCGCATAATCTCAACCAAGAGTTCCCCTAGGCTGATTATTTCTGGACACAACTCGAGACACCCTACAATCGGTATCTCAGAGGCGTTCCGCTTAATTAGCCTTGCGAGCAAACCCAGAATCAGGCTCCTCCCTCGGCGACCTCGGCTTTTTGCCAATGGTTTGCTGTCGTGAGAAGGAAATCGGATGTGGCGAGCCGTGGATTCGCCTATCAGATGCATGCCAACGTGAGCCAAAACTTAAGAGTACGAAGAACCAGATAACAGTGCCAAGAGCGAGTTCTTCGGTGGCGAATTCGGATTGAAACCCGTTCCCTTCCGCGATGTCCACCTAGACTTTCACACCAGCGGCCTCATTCTGGATGTTGGCGCTGATTTTGACCCTGAAGAGTTTGGGCGAACTTTTGCAGAGGCGCACGTCAACTCCGTATGCGTCTTCGCCCGGTGTCACCACGGATACTGCTACTACCCAACCAAGATAGGCACCCCCCATCCGGGGTTGACCCGACCCGACCTCCTAGGCGACATGATCAAGGCCCTAAGGGCTTTCAACATCAGCCCGGGCGTCTACACAACGGTCGTCTGGGACGAACTGACTAGCCAGCTGCACCCTGAATGGCGACAGGTAACGATCGACAAGACCTTCATAGGAGGCGAATGTGCGGGGTGGAAGTGGCTATGCATGAACACGCCCTACGCGGAATGGGTGGAGGACCATGTGCGGGAAGTATTGTCGGGCTACAGTTTCGATCGGCTTTTCGTCGACATCGTCATGCAATGGCAAGATGGATGTGCTTGCGACTATTGCCTTGCTGACATGGAGAAGAGCGGTCTTGACCCTAAGAGCCCATCTGATCGCCGCCTCGAAGCAATGCGGGTTAGAAGCCGCTTCATCGAGAGTATTGCCCGAGTCGTTAGGGAGTACGATCCCGAGTTGCCCGTCTACTTCAACCGTCCATGGCCTCTCTCCGCTCATCTCGAAGCAACCTTGAGACGTGACCTATCGCATTACGGCTACATGATTATCGAGTCTCTTCCTTCGGGGTTTTGGGGCTATAACCACTTTCCACTGCTCGCCCACTACTTCATGCATAAGGGGATTCCTGCGGAGTCTCATACCGGTCGGTTTCACACATCCTGGGGCGACTTTGGAGGGCTCAAGAACCAAGCAGCCTTGGAGTATGAATGCCTACGGATAGTATCACGCGGTATCAGATGCGGAGTCGGAGACCAGTTGCATCCCCGAGGACGGCTCGAACCGTCCACGTATAAGCTCATAGGTTCAGTTTACAAGCAGATCGAGAGCCTTGAACCTTGGCTTGTTGACACGGAGCCAGTTGCTGAGATTGGGATTGTCACCGCTGTTGGAACTGGTCCAGAAGGCGTCCTCGAAACGGACCAAACCTCGGAGGAAGGGGCAATGCGTATGCTTATGGAACTTGGACACCAGTTTCTCATCGTCGACGAGTGGGACGACCTCTCAAGATTCCGCCTTCTCATTCTCCCAGACCATGTCTATCTCTCCGACGGTCTTGTGGATAAACTGGACAGATTTCTGGATCAAGGAGGAAAGATCGTGGCAAGTCATGCTTCTGGCCGTAGGCTTAAGAGTGATATCTGCCCTCTTTCTGGATGGCCTGCCCGTTGGACTGGAGAGAGCCGTTACTCAGTCAACTATCTGCGACCCGTTTCGAGGAAGCTTGGCCCAGACATTGAAGAGTACGACTATGTCCTCTACGACCCGGCGGCCTCTGTGGAGGCACTCTCCGGCGCCAATGTTCTAGCTACGATTATTGAGCCCTACTTCGAACGAACCGCTGCACACTTCTGCTCTCACCGTCAGACACCGCCCGCAAGGGACTCTGGACGCCCAGCGGTCCTTGAAACCGAGAGCATAGCCTATTTCGCTGCTCCCATCTTCCGCGCTTACCGACGCTTCGGCAATCTTGTCTACAAGCTTCTCGTCAGGAATGCGATCAACCGTCTGATGCCGAACCCAATGCTTAGGCATAACCTACCGTCAACGGCGGAAGTCGCAGTTCGGCGTCAAGGCAACAATTACGTCGTCCACTTGCTTCACTACGTTCCCCAACGCCGCGCTGATATAGACACTGTAGAAGATGCGCTCCCACTCACGGATGTGCAGCTCGGACTCCACGCCTACGGTACAGGAGCTTATCTTGTTCCTGAAAGGGAAGAACTCGCCGTGCGCCACAAGGACGGTTACACATATGTGACCATTCCAGTTGTAAAAGGACACGCGCACATCATGCTAGAAGCCGAGCCCAGCCCATAGCCCCCCCATAGCGATTTCTGGGCTGCAGAATGATGATTGACCACAAACCCGCCCTTTGAACTCAATAGTTATGCAACTAGGAAGGGGCATGCGTCACCAGAATGCGGAGCTTTCCGGCTTTCAGAACGATCGGAACCTGCCAGCTCACTCTTAAATAACGCGGACCTTAGGATAAGATGCGGATGGCGCTATGGTGACCGAGGAAGATATCATAATTCTGATGACCAAGAGCCTGCCAAAGTGCCCTCTCTGTGGCTCCGATTCAGGATACAATGTCACTAGCGTCATCAAGGGCAGCATCCAATGCAAAGAATGCGGCGCTGAATGGTCTTCACTCGACTTCGTGACCTCTTCTAGGCTTGAGAGACTGAAGATAAGGGAGTTCCCCCATGGCGTTCATTCATACATTGTGGGGAAGCATTTGCTGAAGCAGTATCAAGAGCATCCAGTTAGCTTCTGGAAGTCATTAAGACTGTCTGAGAAAGAACCGCATGAAGCCGGACCACTAGCATCAGAGCTTCTTCGACCTTCGATAGTGGAGCTTCTGATCCTATCCGTGATAGTGCTCATCGGAGGCTATTTCAGGCTCACGAACCTGACCGAGATTTCTTCTTGGCATGACTATGATGAGGGAGTTCACAGCCAGGCCGCAATCCTTTACATACAGGGCTATGCGCCCTACAAAGATTTCTTCTTTGCACATCCGCCGCTGATTCTCTACGTTCTAAATGTGCTTTATAGGTTCAGTGGTCCAAACTTGGGAGCGGGAAGGATGTTTTCCGCGGTGCTTAGTACGCTGACAGTGATTGTTACATATTTCATCGGAAGAACATCCGGAAGCCCAATAACCGGGTACATAGCGTCCGCCTTCGTCGCGTTCGATGGTTACACAATCTACAACTCAAGGAAACTAATGCTTGAACCTGCAATGACCTTCTTCACGTGCCTGTCATACCTTGCCTTTCTTTGCTCGATTATGCAGAAGGAACAACGAACGAAGGACTGGCTAACACTGCTCTCGGGCATTGTCATGGGACTATCAATCTCTTCAAAGTTGGCAGCAGTCTTCAACTGGGCGCCACTTTTCATCTTCCAAATCCTCAGAAGAGATAAGAGAGCTCTAAGCCTCTTCCTACTCTCAAGCATAGCCTCCGTGATCATTCTGCTAATCCCCTTCTTGGCCTCCGCTCCGGGGGAAGTTTTGAAACAGATTCTCGTGTTCCAAGTTTTGCGGCCCGCGGACGGGACCCCGAAAGATGAAAGGCTAGGTTGGATGACCAGTCACGAGCCTGACCATATAATAGTCAACCTCGGCATACTTTCGCTTGTGATCATGGCTCTCATGTACCTTTTGCAGAGATACCTTCACATTCGTCGGGGAACACCCCGTTCAACCTCTGATGCTCATCTTGCCTTACCAGTCCTCTGGGCTCTCTCAGTCTTGTTCATGTTCCTGAACACCAAGTCGTTCTATGGGCACTACATAGAACAGATAATCCCTCCGTTCGCTTTGCTCATAGGAAATCTGGCAACCGAAGTGCCGAAGGCTATCTCCAGCCTGAAAAAAACTCGAAGAGCCTTAGGGACAGCCTCAAAGGTGATATTGGTGCTCGGCTTGGCAGCTGCCGTAGCTTTCCAGTTAACGATTGTGAGTTCGCAGAGGGTCCCTGCATGGGAAGACGGTTGGCATAGATGGATAGCCAATGAGCTAGCTAAGTTCACGGGTCGGGAGGACAAAATACTGACCTTCGAACCCCTCTTCACATTCATGGCCGAAAGAAAGCCGGCAGGCTTGATGTGCGACAGCTACGGGACCATGCTCTACACAGGCCTTGGCTTGCGCGAAGAAGACTTTTCCTCGGCTTTTGTCCGGGCATTAACTGAAAGGGAGTATTACACATGGCCGATGCATGATCCTCAAGCTCAAGAGTACGTAGTGAATCTTGTCGACCAAAGCGACTACGTCATCCTCGGCGACTACAGGTCAGATTGGCAGCTCAAGAAAGAGACGATTGACCAGATACTGTCCAAGACCATAGTTGTGAAAGATCTGGGAGGCATACGAGTGCTAGTCCGGTCAAACTCTACTGCCTTAACTGAAGCTCCTGGCTCCCAGTCGACAGATCAATAGACAGAGGAGCTGTTGCACTTGCATCCACTTGCGCCCTCATCCATGGTGAGCACCTAGACGGAGTGGCTAGCGGATTAGAGCTTGAACTCCGACTGCCAAGTACCAGCCTTCTTTCCGCCGTGAGAAGAGGACGAGCAAGGATCTACAGAGACCTGAGCCTAGCAGGGTCTCGGTTTCAATGTTAGATGGAGAACTGGGCAACTATGCAGGCGATGATCAACGCTACGGCAAGTATCACAACCATTTCAGGCTTGATTCGCATCCCGGGCGTATCTTCCTCGAAAAACCTTAGTAAACCGGCACCTGCAGCCGGCATGGGAGCACCCGACTGCCTTCTCTTCTTCCTGCTGCTCATAGCCTTCAATCCAGAGCCTAATCTGATCCAGAAAGACATGCAAAGACTAATTAAGTTTGCGCTTGCCAAGGGCAGCTGGTTCTTAGAGACACGAAATCCGAAGCATTTCGTCTTTAGAGATTCTGGATCGAAAGTTTAAATTAACCCTGCATGGGAATATAGAGTATGCAGACCAAGTTCATATTTATCACTGGGGGCGTCATCTCCGGCCTAGGCAAAGGAATTGTGACCTCCTCCATCGGCAAGATGCTTCAGTTCCGGGGATTCAGAGTCAGCGCCTGCAAGATTGACCCTTATATCAATTTTGACGCAGGGACGCTGAGGCCAACGGAGCATGGCGAGGTTTGGGTTACAGAGGATGGTGGCGAAATCGATCAGGACTTGGGACACTACGAGAGGTTCCTCGACGTAAGCATAGCAAGGAGCCACAACATAACTACCGGGCAAGTCTACCATGAGGTCATATCGAAGGAGAGGGAAGGAAAATATCTAGGCCAGACTGTTCAGCCGATACCTCACGTTACCGATGAGATAAAGAAGAGGATAAAGGAAGCAGCCAAGAATTCAGGCGCGGATTTTCTCCTCGTCGAGATTGGGGGAACGGTAGGCGACTACGAAAACATCCTTTTTCTTGAGGCCGCGCGACAGATGAGACTCGAGAAGGAGAAGGTTGTATACGTTCATGTGGCCTATTTGCCGATACCGAAGAGCCTAGGCGAGATGAAAACTAAGGCGGTCCAGCACTCAGTGCGTGAACTCAGAAACTTTGGCATACAGCCAGACTTCATAGTAGGCAGGTCAGACATGTATCTGGACGATGTTAGAAGGAAGAAGATCGCCCTATTTTGCGGCGTAAGCGAGGACGACGTGATATCGGATCCCGAGATCGAGAACATCTACAAGGTGCCCCTGATCTTCGAGCAAGAAAAGTTCGGAGACAAAATCCTAAGCAAACTCAGGATGAAAAGTAGAAGACCGAGCGATGAGGAATGGGCCGAATTCGTCAAGAAGGTTGAGACTCTAACTGAAAGTGTGAAGATAGGCATTGTTGGAAAATACTTCGATATAGGCAGGTTCCAGCTTCCAGACTCCTATGTTTCAGTGATAGAAGCCATCAAACACGCGGCTTGGCACAACGGCAGAAAGCCTTCCCTCGACTGGATTGATTCTAAGCTCTTCGAAGAAAAAACCGAAAACCTCTCAATTCTGAAAAAGGTTGACGGCGTAATCGTACCCGGGGGATTTGGCGCAACTGGAGTTGGAGGCAAGATCATGGCAGTGGAATATGCTAGAGAGAGAAGGATCCCGTTTCTTGGTCTTTGCCTCGGCCTGCAACTTGCTGTCGTCGAATTTGCCAGGAATGTCTGTGGATTGGAAGGCGCAAACAGCACAGAAATCGATCCAGATACGCCATACCCTGTTATCGATCTTCTGCCGGAACAGAAGAAGATTCTCAAGGAGTCCAAATATGGAGCTACCATGCGTCTAGGGGCTCAACGGGTCAAAATCAAACCGGGCACTCTAGCCCACAGGCTCTACGGGCGGGAAGAGGCCACCGAGAGGTTCAGGCACCGATATGAGATAAATCCGGAATACGTTGAGAGGCTTGAGAAGAATGGCTTTGTCTTTTCAGGTATGACAGTCGACAACAGGATAATGCAGATAGGCGAACTCGCTGACCATCCCTTTTTCATAGGGAGCCAATTTCACCCCGAGTTTACATCCAGACCTTTGAGGCCAAACCCGCTGTTCAACGGATTCGTCCAAGCCTGCGTAACGAGCGGCAGCACAACCAGATTAAAATAGTGACGACGGTTCTAGGATAGGCCCGGAAGATCCTTCCAGAGAACGGCGCAATCGAAGCGAAAGACTTTTCTCCAAATCCCGGTATAGGTAAGGGCAAATCTACACCTAAGGGTGGAATGGTCTGTGAAGATCGGAGTTCTCACGGGAGGAGGAGACGCGCCGGGACTTAACTCTGCAATAAGGGCCATAGCCAAAAAATGTGAAAAATATGGCTTTGAAGTCGTGGGGATTAGGTTCGGTTGGGCTGGCCTCTTAGAACGCGACACGGTGAAAGTGACCTATGAAGATGTCAGAAACACTATTCACAGGGGCGGAACCGTTCTCAAGACCTCTAGAACAAACCCAATGAAGATGCCCGACGGGGTGAAGAAGGTAGCCCAGAGCTTCAAGGAACTAGGTCTCGACGCGCTCATAGCCATCGGCGGAGATGATACCCTAAGCGTAGCTTCTGCGCTTAGCGAAGGTGGCCTTAATGTGGTTGGGGTTCCAAAGACGATCGACTATGATGTTCCCGGAACCGAGTTCACAATTGGCTTTGACACAGCCGTGAACATGGCCATGAGGTTGATTGAGAACATCAGAGACACGGCGGAGTCGCACGACCGCGTCTTTGTAGTCGAGATTATGGGTAGACATGCTGGATGGATTGCCCTCTACTCTGGGTTGGCAGCTGGCGCAGATCTGATCCTGATCCCAGAAGAACCATTCAGCCTGAAGGATGTAGCAAACCTCGTCAAGAAGAGAGTCGAGCAGAAAAAGAGCCAGTGCATAGTGATCGTGGTCGCGGAGGGCGCCTTGATCAGGGATTACGAAGGTCCGGTGACCAAGGATACAAGCGTCGACGCCTTTGGACACGTACGTCTAGGCGGCATAGGAGACTTCTTGGCAAAGGAGATCAACAGATTGACAGGTGTCGAGACCAGAGCTGTCGCTCCCGCCCATACGATCAGAGGAGGGCCACCGACAGTTCTGGACCGGCTCATTTCGGCAAGACTTGGATTGGCGGCAGTCGACCTCGTGAAGGAAGGAAGATTCGGGCACATGGTCGCTCTGAGATCTGGCGAGATTGTCGCTGTCCCGCTTTCAGAAGCAACGGGGAAGACCAAAACCGTTGACAAAAAACTGTACGAAGAAGCAAGAATGTTCTTCGAGTAGAACCGTCTGCCTGTACTCGTTCTCCCTGAATGCAGAACTGAACCATCAGCCCTTAAGATACTATCTGTATCTCATCTATCATCGCAGTGGTTCCGAGGCTGGCGGCGGAGCTGTGCTTTCTCTTGAGAGAATTGAAGACTATAGGCCAGCGTCGCCAATGGGCTGATCGCTGAGCTGTATGAGCCCTCTAAAAATGTTTGCTCAGAAAGACATAAGTCAAAGAGAGCCTTCTGTAATGGGATGCGAGGATCAGGATAGTCGAGGGCCTCTTCATGAGGAAGTTTGTGGCAAGAGAGTTTGCGCTTGTTGAGCCCTTCAGATTTGTCGTCAAGGAAAGAATTATTACATCCATCCCCAAAGGCCAAGTGCTCCTAAAACCTGTCGTGGCAGGAATCTGCGGTAGCGAAATGCTTTATTTCAAAGGAGAGAAGGAGAAGTGGAAGCTTGAGGAACGTCTCCCAATGTGTCTGCTTCACGAAGGGGTCGCAGAGATTGTTGAAGTTGGCGAAGGGGTAGAGCTGAAGTCGGGAGGGCACGTTGTTGTCAACCCTATGATCCCATGCGGGAAATGCATCGCGTGCAGTAAAGCCGGCGAAAACTACTGTCACAACTCAAAGTACATGGCCGCAACAGCAGATGGATTAGCTAGAACGCACTTTCTCTATCCTGGCGAGAGAGTGGTCCCTGTGCCGAATGAGGTCGAGTTGGAGTTGGCCGCGTTGACCGAGCCTTTGTCGATAGCTCTCAATGCTTTCGAGGTCTCAGAGGCGAAGCCCGGAGACAAGGTCGCTGTCATAGGCGATGGTCCCGTCGGCTACATGGTAGCATTGATTGCTTCCCACGCCGGAGGCGTATCCAGGGGTAACCTTTATCTAATCGGAATCGTCGACGAGAAGCTCTCCCTCGCAGCAGACTTTGCGTCCACGGTGAACTCAGCCACAGAGAAAGATAACATGAGGAGGTTGGAGGGGCTGTTCGACATCGTGTTCGAAGCCGTAGGAGGCGGAAGCCACAGAACGACGTTGAGACAAGCGATCGATATGCTGAGGCCTGGCGCAAGATGCGTGCTCCTCGGGCTCTCCCAAGGCGAGGTCCCGGTGGAGATCAGCAAGATAGTGAATAAGGGGATAATCCTCGGGGGTTCTGTGCGCAGCAGGATGGAACACTACATTGAGGCACTCAATCTCCTCAAGAGAAGGAGCTTCAAGGAGAAGGTGAGGCGCATAGTGTCTGAGACGAGTTTCACCATAGAGTCGGCAGAGGACCTTGAGGCGGCGTTCAAGTACGCTGACACTGAAAAAGGTGAGAGCAGAACGAAGCCGGGAAGGGTCCTAGTCTATTTTCCCCAGAAACCGCCGAAGTGAGAATACAACTCTTGGTGAGTTGGTGATATGCTCAAGCTTGTTGTGGACGACACATGGGTAAAAGCCTCTTTGCACTGTCACAGCAAGGCTTCCGACGGAGTACTTGAACCCGCCGATGCCGCTGACTACTATTTCTCCCGAGGATACGGCATTGTAGCCTTAACCGATCATGAGAAAATAACCACTGAATACGGCAAGAGGCGTGAAGGGATGGTTCTCCCTGGCGTCGAGACCTCAAAGGGCAGGACCAAGCTGGGAGCTGACTATCACATAGTAGCCATAGGAATAAACGACCCGGCAATAATCCGTCTGCCCAACCCATCCGAGGTCATAGACTACGTCAACGCTGCTGGAGGCGTGGCAGTAGTTGCCCACCCGTACTGGTCAGGGCTCGTTCACGAAGACCTTCTGGCGCTC
>CAYRBK010000004.1:23461-56361 GCA_964422605.1 uncultured Candidatus Bathyarchaeia archaeon
TGGTCTCGCGAAATGGGACTGGATTGAGTGTTGAAGTGGGTCAGCTCATGAGGGCGATTGAGATGTGGCGGAAACAGACCTGGCGGAAGTATCTGGGGATCGAGCTCGATAGTCTGGAGACGGAAGAGAAAGACGGTCTAACCAAAGTCTTCTTGAATGGGAGGAACCTGAAGGCTGAAGCTATCTACGATAGGGAGGGGTTAAGACTACTCGATATCAAGGCAGAATTCGGCTACCAATACATGCGCTTAGAGGCTATAGACCAACATGGCAAGATAGCATGGTCCAACCCAGTTTTCCTGAAATGATGGCATCTTCGCTGACCTCTAGACCCGGTCGCGTGGAGAAAATCATAAGACGTGTTTAGCATCCATCTAGGCCAGTCTGGAGGGTTTCTTCAAGAACTCAAAAATCTCCTCCAACTCCTTCACTTTGCCTTTGAGCGTTGTGAGTCTTGCTTGGAGCGGACCGCAGCTCTTTACGTACTCTTCTTCAGTGATCTCGCTGAGGTTATAGGATGTCGTAATCCTTTCGACCTCGACCGCTATCTTGTCAATCTCTTCATGGAGCTCCTTGTGGTAGGGCTCTAGGTTGATCGTCATGGATCTGAGGTTCTTCGATTTTTCATCGATCATTTCTAGGTATTTCTGTTTGAACTCGTTGTAGACTTCCTCGGAGAGCTTTCCTCTCTGACCGTCGAGAATCTTGAGTTTCCTGTTGCAGTCCTTTATCTGGCTGATAACGTCCTCAATCTCGACCAAGATCTGCTCTATCGTCTTGCTCCTCTTAGGAGCCTCCCTAACGATCTGCATCTTAAGTTGCATCTCCTTCCATGCTGAGAAACCGATCACGTACTCCTCTAGGTCTCGAAGTATTTCCCTGATCCGGCTGTAATTCTGATAGCTCGTAGGAAACTCTATGACTGGGATCAGTGTTTCAGCCTCCTTGGCTCCTTTTATCTCACATGGCACGGTCACTGAGCCCTCGCCAACGGCATAGAAGGAAACATTGAATGATCCATCCCTGTAGACATCTCCCTTGATGGAATGAGAGTCGACTAGCGAAGGTTTGAATTTTCCGATAGTCTCCCTCAGGTAAGTGTACAGCATTTCGCCATTCTGTACGGTCTCCCTTATGGGTAAAGCGAAGGTCGTAACGTTCCCTTCAGAAATCAATTCGCCCACCAGATAGCGTTTCTTCACCCGGCCCATGAGGCTCAGACCCTGAGCTCTCACAGCTGGAATGTAACCTCCCAGAAACACCATAACCACACCAGTGAGCAACGCAACCAGTATCGCGGGCATCGACCAATGCGCGTATGAAAGAGGGAGGAAAGGTGCACCTTGCACCCCCAAGAAACTAGTCAGGTAGAACAAGGCAGCTCCGAGGATGTAGCTTCCGAAGAAGCCGAGGAAAGTTCCCATCAGTCCCAGAAGAAGTGCTTCAACAAGAAATACTTGGAAGGTGTTTTTGGGGTCAAGTCCCAGGGTTGCCAGTGTGCTGTACTCTCTTTTCCTCTCTTCGTAGACAGAGACCATTGTTGTGTACATCATCAGACCCGCTATAACGAGCGGCGGCAGGTAGGGTATCAACCCGGTAACAGATAGCTCAAGTGACCATTCGATCCTTCGAGCCACACCGTCCTTATTCGCCACGGTGGGCGAAGCTAGGGTATATGCCAACTCCTCAGCCACCTCCATCGGCTCATATCCACTTCTCAAGAGGATTGTGACTTCAGGGATAGTGATGACTGGGTTGATAATTGATTTCAGGGGAACCAGCACTAATTCCGAGGGCTTATCGAAGAGTGGAGTATTGTCTATCTTTGCCAGATTGACGAAGGACGTCTTAGGATCAAAGGTTCCGACAACGCGAAATTCACCGATATCTCTCACCCGTATGAGCGGAGGGCCCGGACCATACGGTCTCCAGATCTCCCTTACAGCTAGAGTCACTTTCTCGTTAACCATGATCCCTAGGGTTGTTGGGACGATCGCCACGGGCTTCCCTCTTTTGAATTCCTGCCAGAAGCCTGTGACACGTTCTGACAGATTGTAGTGCCTCTCGGTGTAGACGGGGTCGATGCCCACTATATTGACGGTAGGTGTTCTGTCGCCTAAGATGATCATGCCTGAACGCTGAATAGTAAACTGGGGAACGGTTTCATTGAACCTGATTCCCTCCATGTACCCCAAGTCCTTACACCATACCTGCGCACGAGTCCAATTGACGTCATATTCGCTGAGAGGCGCAAAGAAGGTATTCGGTTTTATCAAGACACCCGGAATGTCTGTGCCTTCCCATTGGGCTTTGATCCTCGTTGAGCGGCTCATAGTTATGTTTACGAAAACTATCGCCGAGGAGACCATTATTGTAATGGTTGTCAGGGTCAGAAGAGTTCGGGAACGTCGCCTCTTTAGGCTTCTCACGCCCAGCTGAACTGAAAGATCAGCCATGGTCTTCTTTCGTATAGAAAACAGCTGGATGATGAGATAGGTCAACCCTCCAATCATGAAGCAACCTAGAAGAGACATCGGCAAGCCTATGCTTCTGCTTCCGATGAGATAGGCAAAGGTTATTTTCAGGGATGGATGAGTCAAAGAGAACATAAGCATAAGCAGAGAGAACGTTGCCACCTTTGTTGTGAGTCGAATCTTGTTCTGGGACGATTCCTCAAAAACGAAGCTTGACAAGAGTGAGGCCAGCCCGTAGGCGAATAGGCTTATGCCCGCCGCAGTCAGTACCGCCAAGGTCTTGAGGTTGGAGAGCCATAACTTGAGTCCGCTCAGCTTCTCATCAGCTATCTTGGCGCCGCCGATAGCTGACAGATATGCCTCCTTGCGGTAGAGCTGCAAGACCCGTTCCAGCAAGCTTTTGATCGCCTGGTACTCCTCATTCTCGCGGTCAAGAGGATAGCCAGCTGAGCCTAGCCACTCCATCTCCTTATCCATGAGGAATGTTTGGCGAGCAACATACTCCTCGGCAGCATGAGACATCCAATTGACCAGAGTGGTGTTCTTTCCTACCTTGACCGTGAGCGGCGAATAGATTTCCTCCTTGCCCTCTGTCTTGACGGTTTCATAGTCTGTCCACGTTCTGACCTTGTGGAAGATGGTTACCTCATAATCGAAGGGGAAGAAATAGCGAGTTTCATATTGGCTGACTTCGCTCCTTATGCTCGTCTTGATTGCTGGCGCGGCGAAAAGGGTTTCTTTCTCCCCTGTGACGGGGTTGCTGTCCAGCACTCTTACGAGATCGCCCTTGAGAACCCAGATGTTGCCCTCTATGAGGTGACGGTTCTTCAGGTTTACGTAGTCCAGTTCAATCTCTAGCCCGCGGTGTTTTGTGAAGTTTGAAACGTATTCCGCTTGGTAATCCCGTGTAGACCAGCTTTCGTCTTCCACGAACACGTTCTGGACTTTGATCAGCGTGTAGTTCTTTCCTAGTTCTATCTCTTGGAGCCTTCTCTCTCCGGAAGTTGTTTCCGGGTCGACGTTTCCCAGGAAGACTTGGATGGTCCCGGTCTCATTGGTGCGAATGGAGTCTATAGTCTTGAACCCCAGGTCCGTGTAGACTGTTAGACTCACCGATATGTTCGAGACGGGCATGCCGGTATTGTAGTCTCTGAGACTTATGACTAACCACAAAGGAACCTCCTTCGCCCGCGCTAGACTGCCACTGCCAACGGCGTTTGCGGAGCAGAGGGAGACGGAAAGGGTCAGAATCAGCGAAATGAGTGCCAGTTGAGGAGCTTTCATCTCATCTCCCGACCTCCAAGTTCGATGATCTTGGCTTCGTATTCCTCCCTTAGTTTCCGGTAGACTCGGTATTCAACCAGGCCGTTCTTGTACATTGACTCCAGCTTCGATAACATGTTCTTATACCTTCTGATCTCCATTGGTAGTCTCAGCCTCCTCCTCTCCAAGAGCAGCGAGAAGACGATGATGGGCAAAGATACGCCGAGCAGTGACATCCAAAGGACGCTTTTGAGATTGCAGGTGACAGTCATCACGTAATCGTCGTCAAGATTGATGACCATTGAGCCCGAAAAGATGCCATAATCGCTCGAAACTTCATAGGACCCATAGGGCAAAAGAAGTGAGATGCTTCCTCCTTCATCCGTCTCCGCTTCCAGAACGAGGTATTTCTGCCAAGCAGAGATCCTGTTTTCGAACTTCACACTTGCCCTAGGAAGAATATTGCCAAACGCGTCAACAAAACGCAGTGTGAGCCTATAGACTGCGCAGGCTATCGTCTTGTGCCTATTCTTGCTTATGTCCAAGACGCCAGACCAAACTTGGGTTCTCATCCATTCAACGTTGATTGTGTAGTTGCCGGGGCGCATACCTTCCCGTAGGATGAGGCCATTCTCATTTGTACGGTCCCGCAGAACCAGATTCCCATCTTCGTCGAACACGAGAACCGTTGCCTCAGCAAGGGGTTCACCAGCCTGGGTAACGAACGTAAGCGCCATGTAAGTCTTGTTACCTACTATGGTGATCGATGTTGCTCGTTGAAGGTCTACCATCCTCTCCCCAATGATCTCGCCGCCCATGACCCTTATCCAGTAGGTTCCGTTCAAGAAGCCTTTGAAGTACGCTGTGCCGTTCAAGTCGGTCTTTGTCCAGTTAACCATGTGCCCAGTCTGATTCGTTGTGACAGTGACATTGGTGGGCGAATAGAAGACAACTTGGTCGTACAGGAAGACAACATAGTTGCCTAAAGGTCTACGGTCCAGATCGACACATCTGACGGTCAGATCGTACGCCCAACACTTCACCGTGAAAACTTCGGACTTCGCAACCGTGACCGACGCATAGCCGATGGTTCTGTTTCCATAACGAGCGGAGACAGCGAACGAACCATTAATAACGTAGACGTTCTTATGCTCAACATAGCCTGACCTGTTTGTCTGGTCTCTGAAGAACAGGTGGCCTTGAAGGTTACGGATGTCCACTGTCGCGTTTCTTATGGCGGCTCCGGATTCTGAGACAAAACGGAGCCCCAAGTTGACTCTGACACACTTCAGCGTAATATTCAAAGGTTTCTGATGATCAATCACGTACTCGCCGCTGGCTGGTTCTTGCCGGACCAGAACAAGCTCCCCAAGGACGTATTCTTGAGTCCATGTTTCTTTGCCCAGAATCCCAAGTCTGTAAGTTCCATTCCACACACCGATGAAGCGCAGTGTCCCGTTTTTGTTCGTCTCTGCTTGACGGACTGAGACGCCAGTCTGTTCGGTGACCAGAGTATAGTTTTCCTTGCGCCTCACAGCGTCCGCGAGTATGGTGGAGTTCGGAGACCGGAAAACCATCTGATCGTAGAGCGTGACTGTATGGTTTGCCAAGGGTTTCCCGCGTTCATCGATAAGAGTCATGTTCAAGTCGTAAGCCCAAGTTCTGACCACATGCGTTCGGTTACCTGCAACATCAATCTTTTGATAGCCCACGGTCCTGTTTCCAACTTGAACCGAAATGAAGTAGGATCCAGCATCCAAGAACCTTATGGGGACATGCCCTGTCCCATTGGATATGTGGCTGGAGGAAAGCTTCCTCTTCACGTCGAATATCGTGACATTCAGATCTCCGAGGCCAGTCTTATTCTCCCAATCCTTTACCCACAGGGTGATGTTGTATCTGCGCGTGTCGTTGGCTGCATACACCTGCTGACTATCAGCCTCGCTTGCCAAGGGATAGGTTCTGACGGAGGTCTGAGGTTTGCCTTGGGTTGACATGGGATCTTGACTGAGCGAGGATATCAGAATCGCGAATATGACGACAGCATAAGTCTCGATTCTATCCATTGGCTCACAAGATCCTTGCCTGATTGGTTTCGCTTCTTCGGGCCTGTGGTTCTGGCATTAAGCTTAGGATAAGAGTGGTTTTTAAACTTTAAGGTGCACTTCTTGTTCTTTGAGAAAGATGTTCAGCTCGTCCTTGTACGGAAGAGCCGTTATAGCGCCGGGTTTCGTGACTACTAGGGCTCCGACAGCATTCGCCACGGTGAGACATGTATCGAGGTCCCAACCCTTAAGCAAACCAACCAGTAGGCCAGCGTTCCATCCGTCTCCTGCGCCAGTCGTATCCACAGCTCTGACCCTGAAGGCGGGAGCATATAGCCTTTGGTTTTCGTTGGTCTGCAAGAGAGCTCCGTCACTGCCGAGTTTGACCCCAACCACTTTTGCTCCGCACCTCAACGCAGCTTCAGCAGCCTTTTCAGGGTTGTTTGTGCGAAATATGAATGCTGCCTCCTCCCTAGAGAAGGTTGCTATGTCAGAGAGGCTGAGCATCTGGCTGTAGAGTCTCCTGATTGTTCTTTCGGAATTCCAGGCATCGATCCTCAAGGTGGGGTCGAAAGAGACCTTGACCCCCGCTTTTTTCACATGTCTAACTGCTGACAGAACAGCTTTTCTCGATGGGTTTTGGGAAAGGGAGAAGCCTGACACATGGAGAATCTTGGCATTCGAGGCATAGTCGAGATCCACATCCTCTATCGAGAGAGCATTGTCTGCGGTCCCTCTAACCCATGGTCTCCGATAGAAGATGAAGGATCTTTCGCCAGTCTTGGGCTCGTTAGCAACGAAAGCCAATGTGGTCCTCATGCCCTTCTTTGTCTTAACATGCGACGTATCCACATCATTTTTGCGCAGCTCCTGAACCAAGAACTGACCGAAGGGATCATCTCCCACAGCAGCTATGGCACCGGAGCTCGAACCCAGTCTGGCTACTCCGACCAGAGTATTCATCGGCGCCCCTCCGAAGCATTTCTGGAACGCCGAAGCCTCCAGATAGGAAACCGGTGCCGTTGCTACAAAATCAACTAGAACCTCACCAATGCCGACTACTTCAGGTGTCAAGCCAAGCCAGCTACCATAGATTCTTACAGTCTTTCGAGCCTTGTGATCCAGTTCATGTAGGGCCTTAAGGCTTCCGGCATGATGACCGACCCATCTTTCTGCTGGTACTGCTCAACGATGGCCATCATAGTGCGGCTCGTAGCCAAAGCCGTGCTGTTCAAAGTGTGAACAAAGCCCTTAGGAGGTTTTCCGATGCCCTCTCTATATTTTATGTTGAGCCTTCGAGCTTGGTAGTCGGTGCAGTTGGAGTTGGAGCCGGCTTCGCGGAAATTCCCGTCGGCCATCCAGACTTCCGTATCGTACTTCTTGGCGGCGACGGTGCCGATGTCTCCGGTGCAGTTATTCACCACACGGTAATGCAGCCCGAGCTTCTGGTAGAGAGCCTCACAGTTCTCTTGGAGCTCCTCATGAAGCTTCCAAGACTGTTCCGGCAAGCAGAAGATGAACTGCTCAATCTTGTTGAACTGATGCATCCGGAAGAGCCCCTTGGTATACTTGCCGTGTGCTCCGATTTCCTTCCTGAAGTTGGTGCTGACACCTACCACCTTTATTGGAAGGTCATCCTTGTTCAGAGTTTCATCCATGAACATCGCGGCGATCGGATGCTCGCTGGTCGCTATGAGATAATAGTCCTCGCCTTCAATCTTGTACATGACTGTCTCGAAGTCTGAAAGGTCAGTGACCCCTTCGTAGGGCTGTCTTCGCAACATATACGGCGGCACTATCAGTCGATATCCGTGGCTCGTCATGAGGTCAAGTGCGAACCTTTGGATCGCAAGGTCAAGAAGCGCCAGCTCGTCTTTCAGGTAGTAAAAGCCGGTTCCCGCAACCTTGTTAGCTCTTTCCTCATCGATCAAGCCGAGGTTCAAGGCGATTTCTAGATGGTTCTTGGGTTCGAAGTCGAAGATGGGCGGAGAGCCCCACCGCCTGACTTCGACGTTGTCATTCTCATCCTGCCCAAAGGGAACAGACTCGTGGATGATATTTGGAATCCGCATGAGCAAATCTTTGGATTTCTGCCCATACTTCTCAGCCTGAAAAGTCAGGTTCTGTATCTGGAGGTCTATGTTTCTGGCTTCGCTCAAGAGATCGACTACATCTAGGCCCTGCATCTTCAGTTCGGCGATTCTGAAGCTGATCTCATTCCTTTTTCTCCTCCAGTCATTCACTTCTGTCTGTAGCGACCGCCAAGTTCTGTCAGTCTCCAAAAACTCGTCCAGGAGTCTCAGTTTTTCTGGATCGTTTCTTCTTTCTAAGTTTTCCCTAACAGAGTCGGGGTTGGTTCTGACAAGTTTCACATCGATCATATTGAGGAAACTCCGCGGGGCTTTCAACATACATTCTGAAGGACAGATATAAATATGCAACCTCTTCACGTGCTGGGCACGGTACCTGTCACCAAATGTTTTAATACTTCCGGCTTGTGAGTTATCTGAGTCTGCAGTGGTGTTGCGGCGTGTCAAAAGGTCGCGTCAAGGACAAGTGGCGAAGCAAAAGATGGTACACTGTGGTGACTCCAGAGTACTTTGGGAAGGTCAAGATAGGATCTGTGCCCACTGATGATCCCCAGAAGCTTATGGGGAGAGTCATCGAGTCTTCGCTTTATGACGTGACTGATGATTTTGCCCATCAGTACCTTAAAATATTCTTTAAGATCACCGATGTGGATGCGAAGCAGGCGTCGACCATTTTCAAGGGGCATGAATACTCGAGAGACTACCTGAGAAGCTTGGTCCGAAGAAGAACGACACGCATAGATGACATCGCAACCGTCACAACAAAAGACGGTTACAGACTAAGGGTTACGGCATGCGCCTTCACCCTCAACAGGATAAAAACATCACAGGAAAAGGAAATACGCTCGGTGATGGAAAGGACCATAGGGGGAAAGGCAGGCTCGTTGACGTTTGATCAGTTCGTGCAGGAAGCTGTCCTCGGCAAGATCGCCTCAGACATATACAACGAAGCCAAGAAGATAACGCCTCTGCGCCACGTTGGGATAAGGAAAACATGGTTGATCTCAAGACCCGATGAAGAAGCCGAAGGGAAAACCGAAGCCGTAAAGGTCACTGTTGAAGCTGCGAGCCAGGAAAACGAGTTGCAGCAGTCGTCTTGACCCCAAAGAGGATCCTCCTCTTCTCTTTCATCATCTGCTGAGGAGAGATGTGGCCCGCAAAGCAGCAGTTTTGCCCTACACTCCACAGAAGAAGAAGTCCAAGCAAGCCAAGGAGAGGGTGGCAGAGATTCTCAAGAACAACCCTCTCAGGAGATCTGCCTTTGAAACGAGCCCTTGGCGTTGATAACGTGAAGGTAACTAGACCGTGATCCATTCTTCTTAGGTAGGTTTAATGGTTGCGTCGCGAACTATCTGATCTAGCGGAGCTTTGAACCGAAATGCCGTTGCCACGCGAGCTCAACGTCATTAAGAAGGACTGGAGAAAGGTAGACATCAGAATCGCGTTGTGTTACCCTAATGCCTACCGAGCGGGAATGAGCGGCCTAACTATCAGGCTGCTTTACGCACTGCTTAACTCACGCGAAGATGTCCTCTGTGAGAGATTCTTCACTCCCTCCTTGGGGGAGCCTTGGAAGAGCCTTGAGTCTAATCAGCCCCTGAGGAAGTTTGATGTCGTAGCCTTCACCCTCCAATATGAGGAGGATTACACGAATGTGGTACGGATGCTACTCGAATCCGGCGTTCCG
The DNA here is from genome assembly GCA_964422605.1 of uncultured Candidatus Bathyarchaeia archaeon. GTDB lineage: Archaea > Thermoproteota > Bathyarchaeia > Bathyarchaeales > DTEX01 > CAYRBK01. The sequence continues at coordinate 33,021 of CAYRBK010000004.1, forward strand.
CCGCGAAGAGAAGACCGAAGAACCGAAGACCCAATAGTCATGGCTGGCGGACCATGCGCGACAGCTAATCCCGAACCTCTAGCTGACTATGTTGACATCTTCGTCATAGGCGAGGCTGAACCAGTTCTCGACCCGCTGATCGATCGGATTAAGGCTGTCCAAGACCCTTCAAGGCACATGGGCGAGTTCTCTGATCTCAAAGGAGTCTATGTGTCGGAGGTCTCGAATCTGACGGAGAGAACGTGGGTCCGAAACCTTGACAGTGCACCGCATCCCCTCGCACAACAAATTCCACTTGTAGACGAGCATAGCCCTTACATGACCGTTTTCGGAAAAGCCTTTGCTGTCGAGACAGTTCGAGGTTGCAGTCGATGCTGTCGGTTCTGTCTTCTAAGGCACATAAGCCAGCCCAAACGAGAGAGAAGTCTTGGGAAAGTGCTAGAGATAGTCGAGGAGGGGTTAAGCTACACGCCTGTGGACAAAGTCACGCTTATCGGCGCGAGCATATTCGATTACCCACACCTGGAAGACCTGTGCGAATCGATTGTTTCCCGCGGGCTTGAGCTGGCGGTTCCTTCGATCCGCCCGGAAACAGTCACTGAACGCCTAGCCAACATGCTGGCGGAAGGGAAGCAAAGGAACGTCACCATAGCGCCAGATGCTGCTTCGCCTCACACGCAACGAATAGCAAACAAAAGGATGGATGAAGCGACCATTATTGATGCCGCCAAGACTCTACTAAGCCGCGGCGTCAACCGTCTGAAGCTGTATTTCGTGATTGGTCTGCCTGGAGAAAGTCGCGAAGACATTGAAGCCATAGCCGATCTGTCGAGCAGAATCGCTGAGTTGGGATATGGTCCCAAGGCGGTCCATCTGAGCATAAATCCATTGATCCCCAAACCGCATACCCCGTTCCAATGGGAGAAGACGCCTTCTGTATCTTACGTGCGCGAAAGTCTGAACCTGTTGAGGAAAACATTGAAAGCCGATAGCCGGATTTTGATTGAGAGTCTGGATGCACGTCACGCCCGGATTCAAGCCCTTCTTAGCCTTGGTGATCGGAAAGTTGGCAAAGTCATCGAGCTTGCAGCGCGTTACGGCGGAGGGTTGGGAGCCTGGCGCCGAGCCTTAAAGGAGTGCAGAGCTTCGCTAGAGATGTACGCGGGTGAGCGGAGCGTTGACAAGCCTCTGCCTTGGGACAGAATAAAAGTTGGGATAAGCAGGAGATACCTCATCAGGGAAGTTGAGAGCTACAAAAGGATACAAGGTATGTATGAGTGAACCATCGAAGATATAAAGGTGTTGAACCAAAGAGGAACGCGCGGTTAAGGCGGGAAAAATGGACCTAGACAAAAGACAGTTCAGAAAGATGTTTCCTCACCTAGCCCGAGAGATGGAAGGCAGAGAGGGCAAAGTCCGGATAGCATCAGTTCGAACCGATCCTGAAGCAGGAGAAAGTGCGGCTTCCAAACAGTTCGATGGCTACGATCCGGACATAGTCGATTTTCTGCGAAGATGCGACAACGAGGAACAGGCAGAGGAGATTATCAGCTTCCTAGAGAGCAAGAAAGAAGTCGGCCACGAATACGCCAACCGGTTGAGGAAACAGCTAAGAAAGAAAGGCGTAAGAAGCTTCGGACCCAAAAAGGAGAATGACTATTACCTCAGGGAGGCAGGTTTCTAGCCCGGCGCCGCCTACACGTAGTGTTCTCAGATCTAGAGATTGATCTGTTCAAGCAGGTTACGCGGACAAGATTTGTACATAGATTTAAAAGAGAAAAGGCTGACATACTTCTCAAAAACAGATAGTTCACAATGCCATGAGCTAAAGGTGTAACTCGGCTTGATCGGAAAAACAAGGATGTACACCTTGCTGTGTGTGCTTGCGAGCATAGCGTTTCTGTTGTTCACGTTTTCAGGCTCCGGGTCTGCCAAGGCTGAATTGGCGGCGGAATATCTTGAGATTCGAGTGAACCGCGTCATCCAGATTGAGGATGGTGGAGCGCTTCTGATGAATGATACCTTCACCTTTTCGTCTGACCTTGGCAACATCGCCAGACCCTTAAATGGCTTTGACGTTGGCATTCCCGCCGCATACAGAGACGCTCTTGCTTATCTTTTTGCGTATGATGCGGCAGGAAGACTGCCGGCGAGGCTGGACGTTGCGGCTGAAGGGGGTGGATTTCCGTGGGTAAACGTTTCCTTTTCGCAGTCCGTCGACGTAAGCAATGGAAGGCAATACGATTTCACTCTGGTTTACGTCTTCTCAGGACTGGTGAACGCTAATCAAACATTCATTCATGCTGATTTCCCTGCGTATCCAATCTTGGCAGAGGAAGTCAGCTTCTGCAATGTGACGGTCATACTTCCAGAAGGAGCTGTGTTCAATTCGACTTCTTCGCCCTTCATAAATATGACCACTGACTCGCGCCAAATACTGTACAGTGAAAGGGCTCCTCTTGAACCCTATTCGAACGTCTCTTCCTGGGTTAAGTTCAAGGCACCCGACTTCGTGCTTCTGCAGATAGACGAGTGGAGAAGAGAGATACAGATAGACGGGCTGGGAGGTCTAGCGGCTACCGATTACTATCAAGTGGTCAACAAAGGGGATAGATACCTGCTTCGAATACTCTTTGTCTTGCCTGCCAACGCCTCAGGGGTCTCTGTACAAGATGTTTACGGCGCGGTTACCGGGGTGGCTGTTAGAGATCGCGGAGGCTTCGTTGAAGCCGATATCACGCTCCGAGAAACTTTGACCAAAGGTCAGAAGGTGAAGCTTCTCGTAGCCTACAAGCTGCCTTTCTGGAGATATGTCACCCAGAGAGGTTGGCAGGACTATGTGATCAACGTAAGTTTGTCTAGGCCTAACGATTGGATCTTGAGCAGGTATGCTGTGACCGTTTCCTTGCCCGAAGGAGGGGAGCTCCAAGCCTCCTCTAAGACCCCTTACCAACTTGAGAGGGAGGGTTTTCTTGTAAAGGTCAAGTTCGCTGAGGCCAACGTGACAAGATTCCATGAAGCAAGCATCAGCCTTCAATATCGATACCTGATTCTTTGGGCTTCCCTCAGGCCGACTCTTTGGGTAGGTACAATAGCCGTTCTAATAGTTAGCGTGTTCTTCGTAAGAAGAGCACCCAAACCAGAGACAGTTGCTGTGGTTGCCCTTTCCTCTGGAGTCCTAAGAAGGTTTGTTGACACCTACGAGGAGAGACAGAGGCTGAGGTCGGAGCTAGAATCCCTTGAACAGCGAGTTCAGAAAGGGAAGATGTCCAGAAGAAGATACAGACTGCAGAAGAGTTCTTTGGACGGGCGTCTATCCAAGCTGCAGAAGGACATGTTAGAACTCAGGGGCGAGATAACAGCAGCGGGCGGTCGCTACTCTGAAAGGATGAGGCATCTTGAAACAGCTGAGACCGAGATTGAGACCTTGGACAGAGACATCGCAAGAGTGGAAGTCCGATTCCAGCGTAAGGAAATCTCTACCGAAGCCCGCAGCAGACTATTGGACGAGTACAACCGCATAAGGGAACGGGCTGAGAACACGATAGAAGAGATACTCCTAAGACTACGAGAGGAGATTCGGTAAGGGGCTACCTAATCGCTCAAGCCGCTTGAGCATTCATTGTTCTCTTCGGAACCTGAAATCCTGAGAATTCCGATATTCCGCCTAAGAAAATATCTGGTACAACTGGGGGTCCGGAGACGCACCTAGCACATTGCGAGCGCACAACGTTTTGGGAATCACGTTACCGAAGACTCGATAGTGACGGTTACACTAGTCTTAATATCGCGTTACCTTTAAACGGTTGGACCAAGGTGGCTTTTGCCTTCATGCTTGGGGGAAGCTACTTGGAGGAAGGGGTTACTTGCATCTAGGCGACACACGGCAGAAGCTCTGTGAATGTCTAGGGCTGTCCGAATATGAAGCGAAACTCTATCTCTCCCTTCTCGAGCAAGGCGCTGCTAAGGCAAGAACCCTGAGCATGATGAGCGGCGTCCCCAGAACCAAGGTCTACAGCGTTCTGAAGAAACTGGTCGATATGGGCCTCGTTACCGAGGTCCCCGAAGACCCGAGAAGGTTCGTCCCCACTCCGCCTAGAACTGCCCTCAAGTCTTATGTCCATTCATATCAGAACATGGTTGGGAATCTGCTAGCCGTTGTCTCGTCACTTGAGGAGATATTCAGAAAACCCAAGACTGGGCAGAACTTGCAGCAAGGAACAATATGGACCATCCATGGAAGGCAGGAGATTCTCGCAAAAGCCAAACAGATGCTGTGTAAGGCTAAGCGGTCTGTGGTTTTGGCTACCAACGAAAACGGACTGGTTCTTCTGTACAAGTCATTCAACCGCATATTTGACGAGCTGACAGAACGCTCTGTCAAGGTCAAGATCATGACGCCCAATGATTCCAGCAACCAACACATGTTGAGCGAGCTTAGATACACGTGTAAGATAGAGAAAACGCCCTTTCCGCTTCCGCTGATTTTCCTGTGCACTGATGATAAACAGATGCTTCTGGCCAATCTTCATCCGAACAGTTTCTCCTCGAGTTCTGAGCATGACAGAGGCGTTTTTTCTGAGGATGCAGTGTTGCATGAGATGATCTACCTCTTGGTGCTACACGAGGGCTACCGCTGGTCTTTACACGTCCACTCCGGGGGGGGGCGGAAGCAACTGCTGAGCGTTCGTGTAACGTTGGTCCGGTGGAGACAGGTTACATCAGACTTAGATAGTATCATCTGGAAATCTATCTTTCGTCGAGAAGGGAAGAGGCCTGACTCCTTCGGAGAGAAACGAGCTGGACCGCACAGGTCCACTTAGCTATGTTGACCTCTTGATCCTGACGTTGGCACAACATGAGAAAAGCTTGACATTAATCATTGAAAGACTGGAACGAATCTCCGAGAAAATGGAGGAGCTCAGTCAGCAACTTACAGAGGCGAGGAAGGAATATCTGAAGAACTCGCAGAGAATGCTATCTTCCGAATATCCGTAGGAGCCTCGGGCATCGTCCCTGCGATTTCTGAAGCTACGCCAAAGCCCAGACAGATAAGGCGCGCCTCCTGCGTCTAGGCCCAGACTGCCTTGTGCTTGCCAGGTTCTATCAGATCTTTTGGCCTAACTTCACGCTGCCGGACTTTCGATCATTGCGGGCCGGAGATGAGTAGTTGATTCTCTTGACGAGGATCAGAGCGTCTAATCCTTTCTTGTAGTATTCCGGGATGTAGCCTGTGATTTCGAAGCCCTGTCTTTGGTAGAACTTGATAGCTCTTTCGTTGTCTTTTCCTGTTTCGGTGTAGATTATCCTGGCATTCCTATTTCTGGCCCAATCTATGCATTTCTCGATTAGGCTGCGGCCTACGCCTTTGTCTATCCACTTTGTCTTCACTTGTATATAGTCAAGATACGCTACGTTGTTCCAGTCTTGGTAGATCACAATGGCAAACCCAACGATATTTTCATCTGTCTCGGCTACAAAGACCCCATTGTATGGCTCTCTGAGAGCATTGGAAAGCATCTCCTCAACCTTGTCCTCGCTCCAGACTCTTCCTGTTGGGCTTGGGTACTCGGACAGAATCTCCTTGACATCCTTTAGGTCGTCGGAGCGGTAATTTCTTACTGTGATTTTCGGATCATTTCTATTCAGCATGGCTATCGCCTTGGTCTTGAGGGATGGGCGGCTCTAGGTGGCACAACTCTCTATTGAGTAGTCAAACCAATCGCCTATAAAAGCTAGGCATCCTCAGAGCACAACGAAAGACATCCAAGCCTTGCTTCGCCAACGCAAACCTTTGGACCAGAGCATTTGACGGAATACGCCTCCCAAAAGGCTTTTATCTCCCGATCGAGTTTCAGATTGAATCTCAAGAAGGTGGATCATGATTGGTTGAGATAAAGATTGACAATGACAAGTGTACTGGCTGTGGAACATGCGTCGACGTTTGCCCCGTCGCGGTTTTCGAATTGAGGAACGAGAAATCCGTTGCTGTGAACGTTGACGAATGCCTTGTCTGCAGAGTCTGCGAAACGGAGTGCCCCGAGAAAGCCATCCAAGTTATCGAATAGGCAGCATCGCGTCCTCCAATCGTCGCTTACAGAGTCCAGAAAGCGGAAAGGATTCTTCTGGCATCTTCTATGATTCTTTCAGCCTCCTTTTGGGCTATCAAGTCTAGCGAGGGACGCTTATCTCGAATTCCGACATTCAGCCCAGCCATCCTGCCAATGATGGCCGGAACGATTTTCCTTAGGAAACTGGGCCTATAGCCGCCCTCGAGTACGGCCACCATTCTGTCTTGGCAGATGTCATGTGCCAAGTCCAGGACTTGTTGGAAGACTCGGAGATAGACATAAGCCGACAGAGACAGGTTTCCGACAGTGTCTTCATAGTAACCGTCGAACCCAGCAGAGACAAGGATGAACTGCGGATCAAACTGTCTCACCACCGGAGTCACGATTGTTTTGAACGCCTTCCAGTAGGCCGGATCGCCGGACCCATAGGGAAGGGGAATATTCACAGTGTAGCCCGAACCTTCCTCTTCGCCGGTTTCGTCTACGAAGCCTGTTTCGGGAAACTCGGTAGGGTCTTCATGTAGGCTTATGTAGAGGACCTCGTCTCTATCATAGAAGATTTCCTGCGTCCCATTACCGTGATGAGCATCCACATCCAGAATCAAGACACGTTCCAGCCCGAGTTCCCGAAGCAGGTAGGCAGCGCCTGACGCAACACTGTTGAATATACAGAACCCGAGACCGTAACCGGGACCGGCGTGGTGGCCAGGCGGTCTGGCAAGAACGAAGACGTTTCGAAATCTCCCAGTCAAAACCTTGTCCACCGCTTCGATCACGCCGCCAACCGCAAGCCGAGCAACCTCGAAACTCTCCCGAGAGGCTATCGTTCTCGTCTCTTCGTCCAGAATTCCGCCGCCTGACATGCAGAGCTGCCTAATATAGTTGATGTACTCTGGACGGTGAACAAGCCTAAGGTCTTCGATGCGGGCAGGTTTTGGCTCGATAAGCGAACACTTCCGGGCTTCTAGAAGACCAGCTTGTTCGAACCCTCTCATTGCAGCCTGAAGCCTTCGGGGCGACTCTGGATGACCGGGGTCGGTGTTGTGAGCTAGGTATCTCGAGGAAAACATGACTGCCGTTTTCTTCATCAGCATTGCTCCTTGACGAATAGCATATCCCCTTCTCCCATTTTTGGGACTCATCACTCGGCGAATCTGTCCGGCCCGCTATCCCTTTTCCAAACTGACACCCTTTAACTGTTAAATATACGGCAATAGATATTTGTTTGATGTCTGCGGGGCAGTTTGTCTCAAAGGAGACTGAAAAATGCCGATCCTTCCCATAGATACGGGCCGCTACGGGACGCGTGAGATGCTTTCGATCTTCGAAGAGGAGACCTACGTACAGAAACTGCTCGATGTAGAGGCGGCTCTCGCCTGGGCTCACGCGCAGGTTGGGAACATTCCTCGGGATGATGCTGAGAAAATTGCCAAGATGGCTTCCACAGAATACGTCAAACTCAGCCGCATAAAAGAGATTGAGAAAGAGATTAAGCATGACATTATGTCGCTTGTACGAGCTTTCGCTGAGGTCTGCGGACCGAGTGGTGCCCACATTCATCTTGGAGCGACGAGCTATGACATCGTGGACACAGCGAGGGGGCTCCAGCTTAGAGAGGCTATTGACATAATTGCACACAAGTTAGATAGGCTAGAGCTTGTGTTGATCAATGCATCGGACCGCCACAAAAGCACGATCATGATGGGAAGAACCCACGGCCAGCATGCCTTACCCGTAACCTTTGGGCTCAAACTCGCAGTCTGGATGAGAGAGGTATCGAGGCACATACAAAGGCTGAACGAGTGCAGAAAAAGGGTGGTAGTCGGCAAAATGAGCGGAGCCGTAGGAACACAGGCAGGCTTAGGCCCTAAGGCTATGGAGATCCAAGACCTCACCATGAAGAAGCTGAACATGGAGGCCGCTGAAGTTTCCACGCAGATCGTTCAAAGAGACCGCCACGCCGAGCTGGTGTGCCTACTTGCCATGATAGCGTCTTCCCTGGACAAGTTCGCGACTGAGATAAGAGAGCTTCAGAGAACAGAGATCGCCGAGGTTTTTGAGCCCTTCGAAGAGAGGGTGCAAGTTGGCAGTTCAACAATGCCACACAAGCGCAACCCTCAACTCTGCGAAAGGGTCTGCGGCCTAGCAAAGATCATGCGGGGGCTAGTGGTTCCCGCCTTGGAGAATATCTCGACATGGCAAGAGAGGGATTTGACCCAGTCTTCCGCGGAGAGGTTCATACTTCCCGAGGCCTGCATCCTCATCGACTACATGCTGCACATCATGATTGGCGTTCTATCTGATCTTCAGGTTGACGAAGAGAGGATGGCTGAGAACTTGATGTTAACTGAGGGGCTGGCAATGTCAGAGGCTGTCATGATCGCTCTTGCCGAGAAGGGGATGAGCCGCCAAGAGGCCCATGAACTCGTCCGCAGGTTGACTATCAAAAGCACCATTGAAAAGACCGCCTTTAGGGACACTCTCCTACGTGAGAAGGCTGTCACTAATCTTCTTAGCGAGGCAGAAATTGACGAGACTCTGAATCCATGGAACTATCTAGGAACGTCCGTCCAGCAAGTTGAAAAGGCCATAGAGAAGACAAGAAAAGAAAGGCGTGAAAGAGGGCTCGCTTGAAAGCGCGTTCAATCTTCAAAGTGGAAACCTCGTTATCTCATGTTGCGACTGCAAAATGGTGGCGTCAGCGAACTCTAATCTTGCATATACGCGAGGCAGTCCTTAGTCCGGTTGCAGAATCTTAAGGAGGGTTGCTCGCCTGAGGGTCAGTAGGTTCGAATGCGTGCTGGCAACGGTGCTTCACGAAGACCCTTTGGTTGTGCCACAGACCATAGGGTTTACGACCGAGATGGCGAGATCCAAGTTTGCTTCTCTCATGGAAAATGCCGTGAGGGATATCCAGAAAAAGGCGGGACTTCTTGCTCATAACACTGTCGCAGAGACGACCCCTAGCCTTGAGAGGACGCTCAAAGAGGCCGAGTTTCTGGACAACTTCATCGTAGGCGTCGGAGGCGGAGGCTTCAGAGCAAAGAAGACTATTGAAACCGAGCCGAGATGGCACCTGGTAGAGTGGGAGACAGGGGCCGTTTGGCGCAGGGGCACAGCTGAGAATGCCTGGGCCAGGGAATATCTAACCTATCCGGTCGAATGCGAGGAAGACATGGATGGGCTTGAGCTTCCAGACCCAGATGATCCAGAAAGGTATGAGGGAGTGGAGAGGGCTATAAGACATGTAAGAGACAGAGGGTTCTTCCCCATTTGCGACATCAATGGGTTCTTCTCAGGCGTCTGGTACTTCTTCAGAGGTCCACTTCACAACGTTCTCAAGGACATGTATTCAAGGAGGCGATTTGTTGAAAGGCTGATAGCTAAGGTTGGAGAGTTCAACCTGAGGGCGGAGAAGAACCTTCTGGAGCGGGGCGCGTTGATGATAGGATGGGTCGACGATCTGGGCTATAACAAGGGAACCTTCATGAACCCGAAGCTCTACGAGGAACTCATCTTCCCCTGGCACAAGAAGGCCATCGATCTGGCGCATAGATACGGAGCCTTCGTCAACATGCACAGCCACGGAAACATAAACGCCATAGTTCCCCTACTGGTTGAAGCCAAGCTTGATGTGCTGAACCCCATTGGACCGTCAGATAACATGGACCTTGAGGCCTTGAAGGAGAGGTATGACGGCAAGCTATGTCTGCAAGGAGGGTTGAGCAAGCATCTCGGGTTCATGAGCACAGACGAACTTGGAAGACATCTCGCGGACAGGCTTAGAGTGGGTAGCCCCGGCGGAGGATACATATTGAGCTCTGAAGGCGATCTTCCTCATGAGATGAGCTCTGAGAACTTCGCAGCCTTTCTAGAGATGAGCAGGAGACGCCGAAGGAATGCGCCTTTCCGTTAGGCTCGATATGTCTGTACAAAGTTCTTTGTTTGAATGAAAGAGAGCTACAGGAAAGAGAAGGGATGCGGGTTGCCTGTGTAGCTCAGACTCGACTATGCAACTCTTGATTCCGCAATCCAATCGGGCCCTGTGTCCAAGGCTATGCGTCCCCAACTCTGTGGTTCGCTGACTATGCTATCAGTTTCTTTCGAAAACCCATGCGGCTTCTCCGATTAGGTTGCGGATTGGCAAATGCTGAGGGCATTGCTCCTCACATTGTCCGCACTTGCCACATTTCCTGGCTCCATTCTCGGCTGTTATGGCTTGGGCATAGCTTCCCACAACTTCCTTCTGAGCGTCTCCGTCGCCCCGTCTCCTCGAATACTCGTTAAGGAACTTGAGTATCTCGGGTATGGCCACACCCTCAGGGCAGGGCATGCAGTACCTACAACCCGTGCATCCGATGAAGCCGCATTCGTGGTACTTTTCGCGTACCTTCGAGATGAGCTCCAGCTCTTCATTCGTAAGTGTGCCTGGACCTGAACGGCTGGCGGTTTCCACGTTCTCGATCACCTGCTTCATGTCGCTCATGCCGCTTAGGGTCACGGAGACTTCAGGCTGGTTCCAGACCCATTGAAGCGCCCACTCGGCTGGCGTTCTCTTAGTCCGTGCTTGTTCCCAGACGGCCTGGACATCCGTTGGGGGATTTATGGCGAGCATGCCGCCCGCGATCGGTTCCATCACCACGACCGCCAACCCTTTAGAAGCGGCGTATTTCAGGCCTTTCGTTCCGGCTTGGTTCTCTGTGTCCATGTAGTTGTATTGGATCTGGCACAGCGTCCACTTGTCGTAGCCGTCGACTATCTCCTTGAAGACTTCATATTTGTCGTGGAAACTAAAGCCCAGATACCTTATTCTCCCGTCTGAAAGCGCGGAGTCTGCCCAGTCGAAAACGTCCAAGTTCAGAAGGTTGGACCACCTGTCCTTCTCAAGAGCGTGCAGAAGATAGAAGTCGATGTGGTCGGCTCGGAGTCTTTTCAGCTGTTCATCGAGGTACTGGTCCATGTCCTTGTGGGATTTGACCAGCCACGTGGGCATCTTCGTCGCCACCTTCACCCTTTCACGATATCCGTTCTCAAGCGCCTTTCCGACCACAATTTCGCTGTTTCCTCTGTGATAGGGGTAGGCGCTGTCGAGGTAGTTGACGCCGTGGTCGATTGCGTACCTTATCATCTCGATCGCTTGGGCTTCGTCTATCTTGGCGGAGTCTCCACCGATAATGGGAAGCCTCATTGTTCCAAATCCGAGAGCAGACGCCTTCCAATCGAGCTTGCCGAATCCTCGGTACTTCATAGGATTCCCTTCGCGTTTTGGTATGCAGTGCGTCGACTGCTATATAGATGTTTGCTTTCATTGATGGGAAGACTGGACATCTGAGCTTTGATAAGCTGCTAACAGAAGACGAGCTACGATAGGCGAGCGTCTCAGCCTAGCCTATCGGAGCGGCGTAGAGTAGCTCCCACTGTTGAATCCAGTCGTCTCCTTGGTTTCCTATTGTATACTGGGGCTCTATCACTATCCATCTACCTTCAGCAAGTCCTTTGTCGGTCAAATCATCAAACTTCCAGTAACCGTAGCCTTCCAACCCGTCGAGGTGGACGAGAACCATGGAGTGATAATCATTGTACTGGTTTCTGAAGAGCCCTATGGCAGCATCTACACCAGCAGCCTCGAAGAGTGCTGCTCCTAAGGTGGAGAAATCGTCGCAATCTCCGGACCTGAACCCCAAAGTCTCCGTGGGAGCTAGGTAGACGTTGTTGACCTCCAACTCGTATCTGATATGATCTGAGAGAAACCGCAGTATCTTCTCGATCTTTTCTGTGGCGGAATCGTAACTGTTGACCTCTGCGAATTCGATCACGGCATCCATTTTCTCTCGAGCCATTTCGTAGCTATGCTTTTTCACGTCCTCATAGAACCTGTTCTCAAGCGAAGGCCAAGAGTTACACCCCAGATCGTGGAGGGCTAGTTTGGCGCAGAAGTTCGCATCTCTCTGATCACCGTACCACGTTCCCATAAACCCTTCTTCATCTCTCACCAGATCATAGTAGGACTCTAGGCTATTGCCTATGTTGAGGGTCTGTTCTACCTCGAGGTCCTTCGAAAGCTCTGAGTATAGGTTGCTCAGATACTCGCGATCCGCCTCAAGCTGAGCATAGCTCTGGCTCAAGTCTGTATATCGGCTCTCTAGAGCTGCAGAATCCGCCTCTAGCAGGGCATAGCTTTCATTCAGATCTGCGTACTGGTCCTGAAGGGAATCGTGATCGCCACGCAGGGCAGCATATTCCAGGGCTAGACTCAAGTAACTCGTGTTCAGAAGATGATATGAGGTATTCAATTCCGTGTACAGGATTCTGAGAGTGGCGGATTCGCGGTTCAACTCATCATATTCACTCTGAACCCCAGCATAGGCGAGGCCCTCTATGGCAACCAGAACTATCAAGAGGGCGCTAAGGACGGTACCTTTGGCAATCTGCAAAAACAACCCCTCCTTGTTTGAGCTCAGTAACATCGCAGGCGCAATATAAGGATGATAGAACACCAATTCTGTACTAGAGGCAAAGGCCTATGACGAGAAGCAGTTTCAGAAAAAAGGAGATGCTGCTCATGAAAGGCTACGTTTGGAGATTGCTTGCGGTCATACTCTGTAGCATTCAAGTGTTCCTTGTCCGCGTTGGCGGTATGGTCCCATAGCGTTCCGTGTGACGTAGAGCAGCTTCTTTGAAGGTAACCACCTGGCTTCGACGTGATCCTGTGACCTGTTAGGTATGACGCGCAGAGTCTTTCCGTCTTGCAGTGATATCTGCTTCAGAAGTTGCCCCGTCTGAATGAGCGCCCAGCCTTCCTCGGGCACAGATAGGAGCAAAGGATTGCACCACGGCTTCAGGTCGCTAATCTCTAGGTTCCAGACCTTTTTTGCTTCGGGAACCGAGAACAGGGTAACGGTAGCATTTGGGTACCGAGCAGCCGACCTTTCATCTACGATGTTGGCAAGCAGCAGCCGGTTCGGTCCTCCTAGGGCGATCTGGTCGATTGGATCTGTTCCGTACGGTATCTCTTTGACGCTTCCGGTCTGTATGTCGGCGATATGCAGCATCGATTCACCGGATCGGTCGAAGTAGCCTCCACCGCAGTACACCTTTCCAGCTGGGTCGAAGCAGATGCAATTGTCTCCCCTCATTATGTCTTTCATGCCCTTGTCTTCGATGCGGTAGAGATGGTAATGCACTATCACGTAGCATCTGCCGTCAGGCCCAATAACAGGACCCTCATAGATCTGGCCACACTTGTATGTAGAAAGCTCAAGTCTGTCTCCAGAGGTCTGTACTGTCAAAACAGTATCACAGGAGCTCTCGGTCACGAAAAGCCCGGTCTTCGTGTCAGCCGCCCCAGACGTAAAGTATACGCTTGGTCCTTGCGACTCAGCGACGACTGAACCGGTCTTCGCGTTCACTAGCTGCATCTCAGTTACGCCCTTGCTTTTCTCGCTGAGAATCAACACCCGTTCCTGCGAGACGAACATGCATCTACATGAACCTGGAGACGGTACTGGATGCGACCAGAGTCGATTGGCGGTGCCTGCCTCATAGGCGATAACGGTTCCTCGACCACCAGCTTCAGGCGCAACTAGACAGACCATACTCTCGTCGGGCGATACATCGAGACTGGCCTGAAATCCTAACCCGGAGCAGACGGAAGTAAGTTCTGGTTCCCTAGCCGCTTCAAGCGCTGAGGCTCTCATCGCCTGCTGACGAGTCATTATCCTTGATGGGTCAAAGGTTGCCTCAACAGTGCTTCCCCCACAGCTCGGACAGACACCCTTTCCTAATGCGGCGGCATTCGGGCCCCCGTAGACGGCGCCCTGCAAGGCACCTTTTCCAGCAAGGTAGAGAAGCGGGATCGCCTGGTCACCAAGGACTCCGCAATTGGGGCAACGCAGAGAAAGCCCGCCCTGCGCGTGGCTGAGAATCTCGCCCAGACTCAGACTTGGGTACTCTCTATGAAGCGCCTCTTTGAGAGCGTCGATCAGATAGGCGGTTTGGCTTAGCTGGATCATGATGGATCTTCTGGATCTGGAAGCTTCAAAGGCAAATCGGTCCAGCGACGTGATTGGCATCATCGGTGTTTGAGGCTTTGTGGCAGTTTCTTCCTTCTTCTTTTTGCCAAACAACTTTCCGAAAATTCCCATTTTCGCATCTCCCCTAATTTGTCCAAACCTGCTTTTCCCTTTTTCGCTCGGGAAATCTTCACGTTTTTTTGGCTTTTCCGAGTTTTCCGGCTTTTCTCTCCTATGGCTTCGAGGCAGCCCTGTTTGTTCTCCACATTAAGAATTTTCCTCATGCTTGGAAGAGCCTTTTTCGGTTCGCTTTCATAAAACTAAGCTTAAGTATGGCTTAGGACACGTTTGCTAAAGTCCACAGAAGTTGTCTCGGGGTTGGGGAAGTTTTGCCTTTGACTGAGGATGCGAGTTTCGAAGCTTTGCTTCAGCGGGGCAATCGGATTCAGATTCCGGTTGAGGTTAGGTGGAGGTATCGGCTTGAGCCGGGGGAGATACTGCAGGTCGATATCGTATCGCCTGGCCGGTATCTGCCATCGAGAGGCAGGTTCTATGCAAGGCTCCAGAAGAGTGGACGGGTGACAGTTCCATGGGAACAAGTTGTGAAGCATGATCTCAAGTCAGGAATCCTCGTTGCAGTCACGCTTCTGGCCGGTAAGAGGTAGAAGCGAAACGGGGTTGGGATTGTCGCCATGTCTGGTACGGACCTGGGTATCTCTTTTTCCATTTTTGGGAAAAAACCGCTGGTTTTGCCCTCACGGGGAAATCGTGTCCTTTTGCGGTAGAGAACCTTAAAATAGACGTATCTAGACAATCATGGGTGAACTAAAATGGAAAGGAAGCACGATCTCGAAGATGAACTCATAGACCACGCTGCCGAAAGAATCATGGAGGGCTGGAAGGCAGCAGGTCAAGCAATTGACGAAGTAGAGGCGGAAACAGAAACAGCCTGCATACTGAACCAAGAGACAGAGACACCGTTGGTTGAGCTAACGCCTAGACCTCCCGCACCGTTGGTCAGCACCGCGATAGGCAAAGCTAGTGTCGAGCTGGCGATGCTCCCCAGAAGCGAGAAAGCAGAGACGCGAGACTCATACTCTGATGAACTGACGGCACGAGCCCTCTCTCTGCTAGGAAACTAGATTCTACGACATCAACCCTCTATAGTCTGTGCTGTGCTTTCGGTCATCCATTCCCTCAATACGTCTTCTGGGAAGTCGTCAACCATCTTTTTCATGGCTTCCTCTGACAGCCTGTCAACCTCTCTCTTGCAGAAGACACAGAAGGACCTTCCATCCACGGCTTCCTCGGTTAGGAGGGGAGTCCTGCAATATGGACAGAGCAGCTCTCCATCCCGGTATATCGGGGGCTTCAAAGGCATCAATCCCTCTTCACTTTCTGCTCAACTGCATTCCTACAATAGGTTAGGAGGCCTGTAAGGTTTTCTTCCTTCAGCCGTTCTGGACCTAAGTTTCATTATCAGGTAGTCCTCGGATGGGCTTTGAATGTATACGCACCCACGACGACATTGTCACTTACAGAAGACGCAGCCAGCAAGGTCCATGAATTGTCTCTAGGGACCTGTGAATCCGCATTTTGGGCATCTGTAGGGTCGTCTGAACTCTCGGCATTTCGAGCACCGCCATAGCGTAATTTCCCCACAGTTTGGGCATGGAAACTTCGTTGCTTCTGTGCCTGGGGAGATTATCCTGTTGCATGACGTGCACATGGGCATGGAGACGGCTCGAGCTTCGCTCAACATCAAGACCTCGGACGAAGTGCTCAAATATCGGAACGGTCGCTTATATATCCCTTTCGACACAACTCGCCCGATTGGAATCTAGATGAGAAATTCCGAAACAAGACCACAGAAATCCAGCGCTTATGACTGATGCAAGTCTAGGCTTCATGTTGATCAATGGGAAGAATCTGCTGTGTAAGGGGGCTACAGGAGCTCTGAGCAATAGGTTATGTTCCATTATCGATCTCATATTGGGTCGGTCGGGGACAATGCCACACCCACTAGTTCGACTCTATAGTGAAGGCGACTTTGAGGACATGGCATTGTGACAACGTTCAAGAGGCTAGTGAAAGGGTTGCAGGAAGGTAGGCGTCTGGAACGTTCGTCGTCGGTGTCTCGGAAGTAATACTGCTGCGGCCACGACTACAATGACGACTATTACTGCCATAGCTATGTAAGTGGAATAGTCTTGTGCCCTCGCCATGAAGCCCTTGGGTTCTGTGTATGTTCGGGCTATGTCCGAAGGTGCTATAAGGTAGCTTCCCCAGTCGTCCCAGCCGGACCCCACAGCTAATATCTCAACTATAATTGAGCCATCCGCTTTGACGGAGTGAGGACCCGAGTCTAAGAACGCGAACCCGTCTCTGGGCATCATGGAGGGTGGTCTACCGTCTATTGTTACGGTTGTTTCCTGTGACGCAAAGAGTATGGCCATGGTAGGTGCATAGAACCGTATTTCTTGATTCGGATTGGCTCCCATGACGGCTATGTCATCCCCCAGCCAGTCAATCGTCGTACCTCCCTGCGTCTGTCCAACCATGAAGGTTATGTCGCCTTCGCTCTTCACAATCAGCTCGAACTTCCCCGCGCCCAGATCATGGAACCAGTAAGCCATATCAGCCACATCCTGCGATGTGAAGGTTCGCTCGGCAATAATGTCCAAAGCCCTGCTGTAAACCGTGACCTTGCCAGGCTCCAAAGGCATGACTATGAAGATGGCGGTTCTGTTGCCAGGTTCCTCACGAGTGAGATGGACCGGAGCGTAAAATAGCTTCCCTACATATCCGCCCATTATAGCCGGCACAGCCACGAAGTCGTTCAAGGCGGCGCATGAGACCATGACATCTCCAGAGGAGGTTAGGTGGAAGACGACATCATTACCTACGCCGAGATGGTAGCCTAGATGGTTGATCCTCGATTGGAGGAGGATCATTCTTATGCCCCGCTGATTTGTGCTCTCATCTGTCGACCATTTGTTAACCCGGTCTTCTAGGTGCCAGTCAGCATCTTCAAGAGCCATAAGGAAGAAGTTGTAGCCGATAGCGGAAGTTAAGCCAGCGGCGGGTGAAGACGCTGGGGCCGCCGTGAAGATGAACTCTCTGCCTCTGAATCCTCCTTCTACGGATGGGTAGAAGGTGCTCGTACCTGAGATCTCGTATTGGTTATACAACATCTGTCCTCCGGCAAGCATGGCTGCCACTCTGTGGTCTGCCACGATCTTGAAATATGTCCCATGATGTATGAAGAATGTCTGCCTCTCCAACTTGCCAACGATTGTTGAGTTAAGCTTCTGGTTTGCGTATATGTCCCAGATCCCAACGCCGGTATCATCCTCTAGCCCCGTAATGTCCAGCAGTGAATAGCCAGAAGGAACAGTGTAGTCTGTCTTGCCTCCGTCTACCAGCTCGTCTACCTCTCCTATGTCCGTGGAAGGCGGAACATAACCGCAATAGACGTATTCCTCTGCGCCTACTGCAACGCCATAGCTGAGTAATGATAGCAGCAGAGGAAGAGCTGCGACAAGGCAAAACGACACTCCCAAGACTGGATACTGGATCTTCGAATGAACCACCCCTAGAGGTGCATGTTGGCAAATCCGCCAGTAAGTCTAGCGCTGAGGGTCGATAGGGGTCTGGCTTCTCGCTTCCATCACCAGAATGAAGTCTTGGAATATTGGCGGTACAGGCGGCTGCCACTCGCCTTTCTCGTCGGGAACTACCGTGCCTACATCGTATTCTCTTCCATTTCTGGGATCGTAATAGAACGCATGATAGGTGACTCCCCCCTCAATTCCTTTGACCTTCTGAAGCGAACTCCATGATTGGGGCAGATAGACAATGCGTACCTCTTCGGGGATGCCAGCTGCATATGGCTTGTAGTAGTCTTCTTTGCTCCAGCGAGGTTCAACCCATTCAGGATAAGGTTCAAACTTCCACCATTGATATCGTTCCAAGAGGTCCCTGCCGAGACCCACCTGTTTGGAACCAGGCAGCTGGTAGGCTTCTTCCCATGGGATGATATCATGTGATCGGCTCGGGCCATACGGTGAAGGTCCATAAGGCTCGGTCTGAGAGTTGAGTTGCCAGATCCCATTTGCGCCGTATGTGTGGCCGCATGCGCCGTTGAGGATACTTGTCCAGAAGGCTAGTCGCTGGATGTTCTCCCAGCATGCACCAGATATTCCCTCGTAGCAACCCTCTCCGACAAGGAACGGCATACGTGGCCTTCTGAGGTTCGATTCCACAAATGTGTCTACGGTGCGGGAGAGAGCTTCTGGGTCATAGCCATGGCTGAGTCCTCCAAGCATCTCTATGTCTATGAGAGAAGGGTCGTCAACCAGATGCGAGACGGGAGCGGCGTGAATCGTCATTGGGTGATGGTATGGATCTGTTGAACGTATGAAGCGGGCTATTGTAGTCCATCTGGTGCGAGTTCTAGCTACGTATTCCTTTGCCTTTTCATCCTGGCTCCCGAAGAAGGGCGTGAGGTAGTAGGGCATTGTTGCTTCTCCGGCTATGCACCAGACTAGGGGGTAGGCTCCGTATCGTGCTACTAGGTTGCGCCAGTGCTTCTTCATGGCTTGTTCTCCGGCAAACTCTATGAAGAAGCCCCAGGAGCCGACGATGCATGGAACCAGCCCGTTCTGGACTAGCCAGTCGATCCTACGATCCGCCATATCGAAGTAAGCTGGATTGATCTGGGTGTAGCTCTCGTCCCATGGAAAGCCAGCCTCGTTTGCGCCTCTGGGATCAAAAGGCGGCATGTCCGGATATAGCCCGGACACGATCTGGATAACCGTGAAACCTTTCTTTACCCTGTCTTTTGTGAGCATCTTGAATCCTTCCCATGAAAGACGCTTGCATAGGCTCATCCACCATGTGTCGCCAAGCCAGAAGAAAGGCTTCCCATCAGCATGCTCCAGATATCTGCGGTCATTGCTGATTCTCAGCGGCCCATGCTTGAGAAGTGGATTATGTCCGCTGTAAGGGACGACCTCTAAGCTTCCCTCTTGACCGTGAAGACCCTCGTTAGACTCGTCGGAACACACTGTTTGAAAACGATGTTCCCCGAGCCTATCTGAAGCGTACCGTACACGCCACAGACTGCCACTAGCCCAGAACAATGGAACAGTCTTTTCTTCTCCATCAGGGTCGTCAAATACGGCTGACACCTCCACCTCACCGAAAGGATCAGCATATTCCTTCTTAGAGGAAAAAGACCACTCCGCAACACAATTCTGCTCAGAACGTTCTGGTCTTGAAGGCATGTCTTCCATCTCGGTAGAGTCGTAGAGGGCTGGGCTATTTAAGTTTGGTAGTTGTCGCTATCAGTAGCTAATCGCCAAGTGCAGAATCATGCAATCCACATATCCGGATCGTTATGATAGTTCTCTTCCGATCGATCGGATTGTCTGCTAAGGCCCCGTGAACCCGCGGTTTGGGCATGAAAACTCCGTTGCTTCTGTTCCCGGAAAGATTATCCTGTTGCATGACATACACATGGGCATGGAGACGGTTCGGGTTTCGCTCAACGTCGAAACCTCAGAGAAAGCGCATATTGTCGCGGGGCTTCCTTGTATATGCCTTTCTCCGATGCCTATACCGCTTTTCTGAACATCGCAAAGGCGCCTATCTTCCTGAATCCCGCCCTACCGTAGATTCTCTGGGCTGGAAAGTTGTTGCTGCCTGTCGTGAGTTGAACAGTTTTTGCGCCGTCTTTTTTCAGCTTACTGAGTGCGGAAAAAAGCAGCAGTGTCCCTATGCCCTTGCATTGTTTCTCTGGATGAACCAGTATTCCCCAAACATCGCCATTCTCGCCGATCTCGTCCACTCTCACGAACCCCACTATCCATTCGCCCTCTCTAGCCACAAACACATTCGCCATGCCTAATTCCCTGGTCTCAACATCCTTGACCATAGGTTCATACCACCAGATAGCGTGTTCCTTCAGCAGTTCAAGCATTCCTTGTGCATCTTGCCTTTCAAGCGGCGAGACGGACACGCCTATACGTGCAACTCTTTCTTGAAGTTGCTTGACCTCTTTCTCTTTCTCGAACTCCAAGAGGGAAAGCCTCATAACGAGCTCTATCTCTTCCTCAAACCCGTGCTCAGAGAAGAAGCCTAGAACATCTTTCTTGCTGACATCTACACCGATGAAAAGTGGGATCGGGTTGTCGAAACCCGTTCGTATCTCCCTCTTACCTTGGCTTTCAGCGTATCCGACTGCCTTTGAAATCAGCCTAGACCCAATCCCTCGCCTCCGGTAAGAGGGATGAACCATTATCGCCGAGATGAATGCCGGAAACTCCTCCAAGCTTCGGACTCTGAAGGGTTCTTTTCTTACCGTCACGAGACAGAAGCCTACGAGAGTCTCCCCAGAATATGCCAGAAAGGCGCCCTTTGAATCAAAATTCGGATTACTCATCACCCTGTTCCAGAAGTCATCGAGGGTTAAAGTGCCAATATCCCTCTCACTTTCAGCAACCTTGCCCCAAAGCCCAACCACTTCGTCCTCGTCGCCTTGAGCAAAAGCTCTAACAATAATCTCATCTGTCGAGAACACAATTTGATGGGAGTCTCTGTTCATTTCCATATCATCGCCAACATCCCAATATGAGCCAGTTAGACTATGAAAAACATCCGAGGCAAATATAAATGACGCTTCCAGACTAAGTAAATTGGAGGAAGGTGACCGTTGAGAATTCACGAACCAGAATATCACGAGCTTGCTAAGTACTATGACTTGATCATGGGGAAATATGTTCCCTACGATAGGCACTTCAGCTTCATCGAGGGAGCCTTCAAGAAGTATCGGAAGAAGGTCAGAAGCATCCTTGATTTGGCATGCGGGACGGGGGTTCACTCTGTGTACTTTGCTCGAAAGGGATACAGGGTCGTGGGAGTTGATCTTTCCCGTGAGATGCTTGAAGTCGCAAAGAGGAAAGCAAGGGCTGAGAGATTGGAAGTTGAGTTTTTGGAAGGCGATATCAGGGATCTGCGTTTCAACAATGAGTTTGACGCCGCAATATGTATCAACCAATCAGTGATGTCGTGCATCTCCTACTCTGAAATAAGCAGCTTCTTCGTAGGAGTGAGAAACGCACTTAGAGATAAAGGCATTTTCATCGTGGATTTCCTTTCAGAATATCGAACTGGCGAATCAACAAACAAAGAGTCAGTTGCCTCAGATGATGTGAGGATAGAGTGCGTCAGGGAGGAGAAATATGACCCAGTAAGGCAAGTCTTGATTGACAGGACAACCTATTTCGTGTCCGAGGACGGAGTCCTTAGAAGATATGAAGGTTACAGCGAAGGGAGGGTCTTCTATCCGCAAGAATTCCTTTATTACTTGGAAAGTATGGGGAACCTCAAGATACTAGGACTCCATGAATGCTGGAGTCTGGCTCAAGAACCAACCGGTCCATACCTTGCTGTCATCACTGAAAGAACATAGGCACCCTTCTGAGAATCCTACAATACGAATCACAATTCTAAGTGCAAAGAAATCGCATCGTCCATTCATAACCGAGAGCCAATCGAATATACCGTCGCCAAAGAGACCTCGAACGCCATAGATATAAGTAAGACCTTTCTTACTGGTCACGGTGGGCTGGTGATGGAAGCATCCACAACCAAAGTCTCCTCGAAAGGGCAAGTAGTCATACCGATCAATGTTAGAGAGGCAGCCGGTTTGAAAGAGGGAGAGAAGATTCTGGCAATCGCCGTCGGCGATACGGTGGTCCTCAAGAAAATCGTTGACAAGACCTTTGAGGCAGCAGTGAAGCCGATATGGACCAGAATACGGCAGATAGGTCTGACGGAGGAAGACGTAGACGCCCTCATCCAAGAAGAGATGTTCTGGAATATATGTTAAAAATCTTCCAGAACATCATAAAAGAACTAACACCAAGAACATGCATCTGCAACATGCTCATAAACCTATAAACCAAACAGGAAAGGCGCACAGAAAGAGGCCGAAAATCACCAAACAAACTAATCAGTCCACAAAGCAATTTTTTTCTTTAAGGTTTCCTTCTTCGAAGCGCCAGAAAGCCGGCGAGAACGGCTGCAATGACGATGACGGCTATTAGTCCGATGTTCGTGTAGTTGTAGCCGAAAGCCGATTCCACGCTCATCGATGAATCCATGTTCAGGCTGACCTGACTGTTGCTCGACATCGTGGCTCCGGTCCAGCCGTTGAACTGGTACAGGAATGAAGAGGGCTGGGCTGAAAGCAGAATGCTTGTTCCCGCCGGCACGTACGTCACTACTGTACTGCCCCCGCTCACTGTCCCCGAAGTTGCGGCATAGCTGTAGGATACTGACCCACCTGGTTGTACTGTGATTGCCAGACGGTATTGACGGGTGAGTGTTGTTGTTCCAAAAGCGTAGACGTGGCCGTCAAAGGATCCCACGTAAACCTTTCCATCAACAACGGCGGGAGAAGAAAGCACCTCGTTTCCCGTCATGTAGCTCCATATTTTCGAACCTGTATCTGCATCCAGGCAATAGACATTGAAATCAACAGATCCTACGTAGACCTTTCCATCAGCAACGGCGGGAGAAGAAGACTCCACAGAGGCTCCGGTCTTATAGCTCCATATTTCGAAACCCGTATCCGCGTCTAGGCAGTAGACATTGTCGTCAGAGGATCCTACGTAGACTTTTCTATCAGCAACGGCGGGAGAAGAGAACACATTTCTTCCGGTCTTGAAGCTCCATATTTCCGAACCCGTATCTGCATCTAGGCAATAGACATTGCTGTCTTGGGATCCCACGTAAACCTTTCCATCAACAACGGCGGGAGAAGAAAATACCCAGCTTCCGGTTGTGTAGCTCCATATTTTGAAACCCGTATCTGCATCTAGGCAGTAGGTGTTGTTGTCGTTGGATCCCACGTAAACCCTTCCGCTAGCAACAGAGGGAGAAGAGAGCACATTTTTTCCGGTTGTGTAGCTCCATATTTCCGAACCCGTATCTGCATCTAGGCAATAGACATTGAAATCAACAGATCCTACGTAGACCTTTCCATCAGC
This sequence comes from uncultured Candidatus Bathyarchaeia archaeon, assembly GCA_964422605.1. Taxonomy (GTDB): domain Archaea; phylum Thermoproteota; class Bathyarchaeia; order Bathyarchaeales; family DTEX01; genus CAYRBK01. Next base: position 56,160 of record CAYRBK010000004.1, read on the forward strand.
AACGGCGGGAGAAGAAAATACCCCGCCTCCGGTCTTATAGCTCCATATTTTGAAACCCGTATCTGCGTCTAGGCAGTAGACGCTGCCGTCAAGGGATCCCACGTAAACCCTTCTATCAGCAACGGCGGGAGAAGACCACACAAAACCTCCGGTCTTGAAGCTCCATATTTCCGAACCCGTATCTGCGTCTAGGCAGTAGGTG
>CAYRBK010000005.1:0-52773 GCA_964422605.1 uncultured Candidatus Bathyarchaeia archaeon
TCCTCTGATCGTGAGTTCTAGTCCAGTTACTTCAGAAGCATTGGCAAAACGAACTCTTCCAAAAAGGATTGCCACAAGGCTTTTGATGTCATTGATTGGGGTGGAGTCGTCGAATATGATGGCGATAGTTTCCCCAGTCTGCGAGAGGTACAAGAAAAACTCCGCGGGATGCTCAACGCCTCTATAGGTTGTGAGGTTGAACTTCATGAATTGACCGTCATGATACTTGTTGTACTGCTTCTCATACGAGAAATCGGCGACTATGCCCGACCTATTCAGTAGTGAATATATGTTCTCGTCAGTCGCTCCGTAGGGCGCCCTGAATAGACGCGAATCCAGATTGCCTGCCTTGTCAACCGCTTCCTTCCCCTTTTTCACTTCCTCCAGTTGAGCCAAGTAGTCGCTAATCGACGTTATGTTCACGTAGCTGTAGGTTTGGCTTCCAATGTCAACGCATTTTGGAAAACTTCTGATGCATTCTGGGTTTCGCTCTGCTACTTTCCCCGCTATGAAGACTGTTGCCATTAGATTCTTGTCCTTTAGAAAAGAGGACAGATTGCTGCACCATGCCCCTGCGTTTTCCGAGTCGACCACACTGAAGAGGAGCATGACCGTCAGCTGCTCCCTGGGCCGGTCAGGGATGCGGATATAGACAGGTGCAACCATCGCTATGCCTAGGACTAGAATGAGTCCAGTGGACATTGTGGCGGCATGGACGAGTTTCATAAGACCACTGCATTAGGGAGCTTCCAAGGCTACCTTTCTCATCCCAATCTTCTGAGATGTTTCTTTCTTCATTGGGATACCCATCTTTGGGCTTACTCGTTGAGCCAGAGACAGTTTGTACAGATGGTCAGTTCTTTTGGCGGCTTCAACGATGTTAGGCTTGACTATGCGGCTCAAGAGGTCAAGGTACATCTCTGTATCCTTTGGCAGACAGTGGCCGTCGATACCTCTCTGGGCCTCGAGGATCTTTATGTTCCACTTCGAGTTTATGGCGTCACGCAACTGCCTATAGTCGAGGGCGTACGCGTCACAGAACATTTTGAGCTCTTCGGCGAAGGCGATCTCTAGGAACCGGTAAGCGTTCTCGGCTATCTTGCTCACTTCCGCCAGTTCAATAGAGCTAACTAAATGCAAGGGGATGCCCAGCAGGTCTCTGTAGAAGAATATTGCCTCACGGGTGCAGCATTCTTTACACCCTCCGAGCACTCTGACTTGGTTGACCCCGTGCTCTTCCTTCTCCTTCGCGTAGAACCGGTGGGGAAGATGTGCGACATGCAGCCTGTGGTTCAAGACTTGGTTGACGTTGCCCGTGGTTCCTTTTGTTACTGTGCTCTCGATCGAAACAAGGGCTCCCGTCTTTCCCTCCTTAGACAGCCTACGGGCGATGTGCTGGATTCCGTCGAACGACGGCGAAGATATGTTCCCGGTCTTGTGGGTTGAAATACAGATCACGTAGTAGTCGTAGCCCTCGAAAGTCTTGGCTTTTCTGTCGATCACTCTGTCGCTGATAGCTCGTTCCACAGCCTTGTGCTCAATGTCATACCCGTCAACGCTCAGTCCACGGCGGGACATGTATTGGGCGTTGCTGTAGCCTATCTGACCGAGCCCGATTATGAGGATCCGCGGATCTGTCCTTGCCAAAATCATCCCTGTTCTGGCAGATTGCATTTGCAGTAGATAATAGAGTTATGAAGTCGAGACTAGTGTCCAGCAAAAGTATTCCAGATACTAATGCTGCCCTTGCGATCATCGCATTCCCTAGGCCGCCATCTTCTTTGCGGAGAGCTTTTGATTCCACGGGTCAAAGGAAGTTCCTCTATCCCAGTCAAAGCCACGAATCAAGAACCCCTTGCCCTGAATCTTTCCGCTGTGAAGACGCTTCTTGCCATCACAGAGGAGAGGCCTAGAACGGCTCAGTCAAGCTCAACTAGTATAGACCGCTGTCTGCATCAGGTCGCCTGCGTCCCTGTGATGTTTATGTCGAAGCTGAAGCTCGTTAGCCCTTGTGCGCTTTCTGAAACCACTAGGGCAAAGGTTACGGGCAGGACCTGGTCAGGCTGAACCTGCGACCCGTCATAGTCCCATGAAAGAGCTATATGGGCATTGGCTGCTGAGGGGTTCCAGTTAGTTGTGTTGAAGCTCAAGGTCAGAGGCACAGTGCCTGTGTTCTTGACGTAGACCGTCACATTTTTCGATTGCCCGGGATCAATCGTACCCCAGCTGATGTAAGACACATTGTTGGCACATTCGCTTTCCCAGCAGATCCGGATATTGGCTGAGGCTACAACTCCCGCGGTATCAATGGGGAATACTGCTGAGAGCAAACCGTAGATCATATGCATGTTGGTCACGACAACGCCGATGGCTAGAGTCACACCCACGATGCTCAGAATCGCCCTCCTTCCTGAAGAAGTATTGCTTCGGTCGCGTCTAGGCCGACTTCTGCCTGTTGTGACTTTATAATTCACCCGTTGGTGTTGGATTCGTCTCTGATCATCATTCAAAAGCGCATAAGCTTGGAGTATTGTCTCATCAGCCTGCTTCTCTGAGTTCACGCCTTCAAGGTTACCGTCTAGTTCATAAAAGAGTTAGGAACTACTCGCATCATGCGGAAAGCACGGTTTGCCAGTCTGTTCCCAGGTTTCAGGTTCAAACCTCATATTTTTCATGAGTGAGACCATGGGAAGGGTGGTTCAGACCATTTTGGTCCTGTGCAACTGGGCATACAGATGGCTGCTAAGGGATTATGGCTTGAAGAAGAGAAGCGAAATAGGCACCCGTAATATTTGTCTTCAGGTCCGGGCTTGCTGCCACTGCTTCTATGGCGTTGCCGTCCTTGAAAAGCGCCCTACATACGCTATGGTCCATTCGTAGGAGCTTTCTAGAAAAGAGTTCCGTAAGCTTTTAAGACTTCAGATTCATATTCCAGATACGTAATGAACTACAGTATCAGAAATTCATATGCCATATCCTGGATGCTTCCGTTCGTCCTTGCCATCGGCGGCGTAATCCTGGATTACGTGTCAACCGGCATAGGGCTGGGAATGGGCTTCTACGAAATCCATCCGCAGTATAGCCCGTTGTGGGCGCTGCTATGTTTCCTTGGAGCCTTAACAGTACTAACCTTGACCTTGCCAGAGGGGAAGGTATGGAGGCTCGCGAAGAATGGGCTGGCGCTGGCTTCCTATCTGGGCTTCGTGAACAACATGCTTGTAATCCTCGGAATCTTCCCCGGTCTGACCTGCCTATGACTGAGCTGCAATCTCTGCAGACATGAGACAAGAGGACTTCCCATTTTTGGAAAAACTATACATGGAGTTGCCAATATTGGCGAAAACGCTAGATTCTTGAAAAAGATAGGACAATTGTGTCTTTTTCCGTTAGAAAACCCTAAAATAGTCGGATTCGGACAAAGATCGATTTGAGGTCAGAAAGAATGTTTAGAAAGCCACCTGAGAGAAGGAATAGCCTTGAGATAATCGCTGAGATTCTGCGCCTAGCCAGGAAGGGAGCTAGAAAGACCAGAATAGTCTACGGCGCTAACCTGAATTTCAAGATGCTGGAAGAATACCTAACAAGGCTTGAGAGCAGAGGGCTCGTGAGTTGCCCCGGAAACAATGGCGGCCTCATAACCACTACTGAAAAGGGAAGAGAGTTCCTTAGGCAGTTCCAGGAACTCAGTAAGCAGCTCGAAGAAAGCCTTAGTGTGGCCTGAAGGGAGAAAGGACTAGGATGAACAGATTTCAGGGAAAACGTGCGCTCGAAGACGACAAGATAGAAGTTGCCGCCCAGAGGACTCTTGAAGGCTGGAAGGCAATAGGACAACCTCTGGAAGAGGAAGAGCCAGAACAATCCCACGAGACAGACCGAGAGGAAAAGATGCCAGCAGATGAGCATTTGCAGGCATCTGCCAAGGTGGCAACTATCACTGACATGACAGAGCCACCGAAGACATTCGTTCAAGGGGAACAAAGAAAGGAAAAACCAAAGTCAGATGCTGAAGCGTCCCTCGAGAAACTGACCGAGCAAGCTCTCTCCCTTTTGGAGAGCTAGCCCTATTCCAGCCTATTTTTCGCCCGAGTAGGAAACTGGGTAGCTTGACCCGTGCTCGCTCGGTTCAATCTTCAGAACGGACAGATAGCCGAGAGAGGGGCGGAAAATTGGTGAGCTTCTTAGCCTCTCCCGCGCAAAAAGATGGAATGATGATAGCTTGAGGTCGACCGGAAGGGGCTAGCCTTCCAATGTTGCTAGCAATTCCTGGGCTTTCCGTCCTATGCGCTCAGCAATGCGGTTGGCGATCTTCTTTCCCAGTTCAGGTGAGGCGTGGGTTCTGGGGTCAAGTCCATAGATGCCAGCTTCTTTCCTTCCCTCCTCGGTTTCTAGGTCTTCCTTCTCGATTCTGCTCATGTTCACAAGTTCGGGTCTCAGATGCATCATAAGTGACGTCTCCCAATGGGCTGCATGATCCATCCTGTCCCCGGTCAAGTCGTAAAGGTCTCCTTCCATCATGGCGAATCCTGTCGCCTTACCAGTCTTTTTTATGGCTTCTACAGCCTTTTGAATAGCGTCCTTCTGCGGTTCGACATCATGCCCCGTCACACCGATGACCACCCTGAACCCGACGTCCACGAGACCTAGGAAGATGCTTTTGTAGAGTCCCTCAATAAGCGATTTCCGGGATTCGTCAAAGAAGTTCATTGTCCACGGATGCCACTTGCTGAGGAAACCCCAATAGGTTGGAGGTACAACCACGCCTCCGAACTTCTCTGCGGTTTTGATGAGGATATGATAGGCCTTTAGAGTATCGTTTCCTAGAGGCAGATGTCGTCCATGCCATTCCAACGAGCCGAAAGCACAGTACCCTACCGGAAATCTTGCCACAGCCTCATCCAACTCATGAGGTAGCATTTCCTCATAACAGATTTTCCGCTTCATCAGAAATCATCCCTTTCACAATTGTCCTTTTTCAGTCTGGAAGATTGTTCGCTATCGCCCCTCAAGCCACTTCTTGACTTCAGAAAGTGCTTCAGGATTCTCGTAGACGTAGGGCGGATGAGTTGCCCAAGGTATCCTTCTCGCTATTGGGTAGATTGGACACTTACTCGGTTGACCCATACAGAGTTTCAGCACTTGATCGCGGGTCACAGGACGGCTCAAGTCAGAGCCGGCACATTTCGGCCCGTAGGTTTGCAGGGAGATCTGTCCCCAGATGAGGTGCGGGCAGATCTCCGGACCCCTTTTCAGACCGAAAGCTTTCAGGAAACCTCCCAAGCGAACCACCTTTCCCTCAGCCTACCTCCTCTATCAAGCTAGTGCGAATCTGTGCAGTGAAACTGTTGATGTTCGCCGATCCCTTATCCACAACTTTGAGATTGCCTGGACTGTCTAGAACTATGTCTTTGTATATTCTGTACGAGCCCGAGTCCCATCTCACAGTAGCCATGCTCCGTCCTGAATCTACGATTGTTCCTTCCTTGCCATAGTCCACCAAGATTTCGTCAGAGAACCCTGTCTGTTGAGGACCGTACCTGGCTGGCCAGTCTCGACGGCAATATCGTACCCTATCCCCCTTGGAAAACTGCTTGCCAAAAATCTTCCCTAGAATACTCATGTCCCTCGCCATCACCAAGTGGGCATGATATCCACTTAACGTTTTCTGTAGATGACATGCCGCATCTTCGTGCAAGCTTGCCTTTCCTGCCCGTTCACAGTCGAAGGCGCGCCTCCTATGCTAGAAGCCTTTGATCTCAGAATCATATCACTCTTAGAAAGCTCCCTGCTTCTGCTGACTCGCGCTTGTCTGAATCCAAAGAAAAGGCTATGATATGTAAGTTGTTTTCTCTTCTCCCTTTCTTCTTCGCTCTAGATCGTAGATGACCCCGCTAGGCTGGCTCATAGCCTCTTTCTCGAAGATTTCGGCTCTCGTCTTGAGGTCGCTTAAGTCTAGTCTGATGTTGGTGAGCTCCAGCAGCTTCCTAAGCATGTCATATGCGGCTTTCGGATATGCCCCCTCAACATAGATTGGAACTGCAACCCACAGGCTGACGACATCTATCTTTTTCTCCCTGGACCTCCAGAGCAGCTCGCTATATATGCTTGTGGGACCATTGTAGTCGGTGAGCTCAATGCCGGCCTTTTCGAGTTCTTTCAGGATCTTGCTGTTGTTTGTTGATGACGTTATGAGAGACTCGTCCGTGTGAGAGATGTCTGCAAGATATCCGCCTATTGTGTAGATCCGCTTTACGCGGTATCTTTTGGCGAGACCGAGGACAGTTCTAGCATACCTTGGCCAATCGTGATGCGGCTCGAAGCCTAGAAGGAGTACCAAATCGTTCTCGCCCTTCTTGCCTTTCCAATAGAAGAGCTCGTTGCTAGGAGGAGTGTACGACTGAACCAACCCCTGCTTTATCGAGACTAGGGGTCTTTGAATGAAGTAATCGTGAAACCTCTCATGCGGGATCTCGCCGAACCTCTTTGCACCTAGCTTGTCTACAAGATACTTGACCGTGAAGGTTGAGACCTTACCAGCGTTCCCCCAACCGTCAAGGCCTATGATCATTGTAGGTTTGAGAAGCTCAACCTTTTCATTGACTCTTATTCCGGTATTCATATTCTCATCCTTTTCCGCAGGCACCGATGACTCCAGACTCCTCGTTGTCAGAACGCTTCAAAGAGGATCTCTTCAGTAACGCTCTAGATGGGAACATGATTCTATAATCCCCGTACCCCAAAGTAGATCATAAGAACTCCTATCACCAATGCAACTGCGCCGCCCACAAACAATGCCAGACCGATTGTAGGCAACAATGGGACCTTCGCTCCAGCAACAACAGTCAGATCCACACTAGCAGATCCATCCTCGTTCATCAACACGATCCAGTAGTTGCCAGCCTCAGGATTCCATTCCAACGTCTGAGTTCCGCTTCCATGCTTCGAAGCTACCCAGAAGGTTTCAGAAGTCGGGCTTGATGGTGCAGCGCGTCCTCTGTGACGGGTATATTCCACAGTAACGACCCCTGATGTCGAGACGTCAAACCGAGTGACCTCGTCATAGTCTACATTGCTGAGATACGGCAAGGCGTCCGCCTCTCTGGCGATCCCTATGAAAATGTCTCTTGTTGGATCGTTAGAAGAGCCGGATATTTTGATAGTGACGAAGTCGCCTGGAGACGGCCTCCATAGTCCCCACCCCGCCATACTGTCACCCCAGTCAATATCGATGTGCTGAAGTACAATGGCGTAGGAGTCTGTTGCCAGCTGACTGCTCTTTGTGGTGATGAATCCACCGCTGTCTGTGAGGCTTGTGTTCAGCCAGAGCAGAGCTCCGCCCCCGACGAGCAGACCGAATGCGATCAGCAGGGATATGCCCCCTGTGACCAGTAGAACAATTCTCAAAGCGCTTAGCCCTCCTTTTTCCCTCCGCACCCGGGTCTCGGAAACATAGACAGGAGTCCCGCAGGAAGCACAGTACTTTGCATCGTCTTCCAGTTTGGCACCACACTTCTGGCAATACGGCATCTCTTCGTCCCTCTCCAATTGCAAGCTAACTAGTGTATCCACCCGTAAATAACTTCTCCTAAGGAGAGAGATGGGAGTTATGTTGACCATTTGTTCCAGTTGTTTGGAGTAAGGCGCACGGAACTCGGTATCGAGCGACCAGTGAGATGTCAGTACCTACAGTCTTGACTTCTCCCCCAAATCTTAAATCCGTGATCCATTTCTCTATCCGACAGAGGTATGATGTAATCAGAGAAAACTCAAAGTCATGAAAAAGACGTAAGCGCGGAAACCTGATGGCATGGAGGGGATCGTGTTGAGAGCAATAGTCTATGATGGTCCGGGAAAACTCAGTGTGAGGGAGGTCCCCAAACCAAATGTCGAGCCTCTCGAACTCCTGGTAAAGGTCAAAGCTGCGGGTATATGCGGTAGCGATCTCGAATTGGCGCGAGGGCTTCGTCCGGATGTGAAACCACCTCGGATTCCGGGCCACGAGATTTCGGGCGAGGTTGCTGAACATGGAGTACAAGTAACACGTTTCAAAGTAGGTGATAGGGTTGTTGTGGAGCCAATCATATCCTGCGGGAAATGCCGCAACTGCGCTGTCGGAAGATATAACATCTGCCAAGATCTGAAATTCATGGGCGTCCACACTGATGGCGCCTTCGCAGAGTATCTGGCCGTCCCAGAACAGCGCGTCTACAAGATCCCCCGCAATCTGCCGTATGACGAAGCAGCGGTCTTGGAGCCTACGGCTGTAGGCGTGCATATAGTCAGCAGGGCTAGCATATCGTTGGGTGACATAGTTGTCATCCTTGGGGCTGGCCCCATAGCGTTGCAGATTGCGCAGGTAGCAAAGAAGAGGGGTGCAGGCTACATCATCATGACTGATATTCTGGACTACAGGTTAGAGTTGGCTGAGAAGTTGGCCGCAGACCGTGTAGTCAATGTTGGCAGAGAAGATCCGTTGCAGGTTGTGAAGCAGGAGACTGATGGTGAGGGAGCTGACGTGGTCATTGAGGCGGTTGGGAGATCGGAAACGATCGCGCAGGCAATGGATCTTGTGCGCAGGGGCGGAACAATACTTGTAGGCGGTCTCAATGTGGAAAGGTTTGTTTCCGAGCCCCCAACTTTCTGGATGAACTTGCTCTATAAAGAGGTGACCGTTCAGTCTTCCAGATCGTACGCCGCGGGGAACTGGAGTGCTGCAATAAGGCTAGCGTCAAGAGGGGAGATCAACCTCAAGGCGTTGGTAACCCACAGGTTCCCGCTGGAGAAAGTCTCGAGGGCCTTCGAGGTGGCTGGCGGGAAGCTGGAGAACGCGGTAAAGGTTTTGTTCATGCCGTGAGAGCTTGGAGGTGTTAAATGATGATTGTTGATGCCCACACTCATCTGGGACGTGATTACGCCTACGAGGAGGATTTCAATGCTGAATCGCTCTTAGGAAGCATGGAGCGGAACGGGATTGACATAAGCATCGTGCAGCCTGGCACCGTGTTTGATTTGGGAGCAGTCTTGAAACAGCACAACAAGATCGCGGCTCTCGCCAAGAGGATGCCAGGCAGAATTCATGGTATGGCTAACCCGAATCCTCACCTTCCGGCTGGAAAGTATCGAAGGGAATTAGAGAGATGCGTGAAGGATCTGGGTTTTGTTGGGGTGAAGCTTCATCCCCAAGCTCACGCTGTCAATCCTTCATCGTCTGCGGCTAGGAAGGTGTTTGAGACAGCCTTGGACCTAGAGATACCTGTTATGGTCCATACGGGAGAAGGAATCTCTTGGGCTCTACCATCCAGGTTGATACCTATAGCCATGGAATTCAGCACCCTAAGGATCATTGTGGCACATTGCGGTGGTGCCATGTTTGCGTCCGAAGCCGCTCTAGCTGCGAGACTATGTCCTAACGTATACTTAGAACCCAGCTGGTTGCCAGGACCCGCTATTCGTGGCTTCTGCAAAAACATCGGAGCTGACCGGGTTATGTTTGGCTCTGACAATCCCGAAAATGTGGCGCCTGAACTTGCCAAGTTCAGGTCGATAGGTCTCACGGACGAGGAATTGGACTGGTGCCTCCACAAGACTGCGGCAAAAGCGTTCAAGCTTGCTCAAAGCTGATCTTGTCCGTAAGGCTTTGAGTCCGGTTCGAAATGCGACATAGTCGTTGAGTGACTGGGTTGATTGGATGAGGCTCGGAGTAACTAGCTATACATTCAGATGGGCCGTCGGGGGAGATTCCAGATTCGGAGACAGTTTCAGACCGAAAAGGGCCGTAGACGCCTTTGGTCTGGTAGACAGGGTTTCGAAGCTCGGGTTAGAGGTTCTTCAGATAGCCGATAACATGAACATTAAGTTGACCGCGCCGAACTACAGGAAACTGCGGGAAACTGCAGAAGCGAGGGGGATCGCTCTGCAATTGGGGACTTGCGGCATAGACAAGGCGGTTGTGAAGAGATATGCGGAGATTGCTGAGTTGCTGGGTGTGAGCCTGCTCAATGTGTACGCCGCAGAACGACAGCCTATTGGGGAGGTTGTTGAGAGGATACGTGGCTTTCTGCCCGAGCTGAGGGACCAACAACTGGCCTTGACCTTGGAGAATGAGGATTCGGGAATCTACGCATGTCACGAGCTCGCGGAGATTCTGCGGCGTGTCGACGATCCTCTAGTCGGGGCCTGTGTCGACACCATGAACTCTACAGTGATCCTGGAGCATCCTTTCGACACTGTCAGGGTTCTCGCTCCTTATGCCATGTGTTTCCATCTCAAAGACTTCATTATCAGGCGCACGAGCGTCAGCGGATTCTCGATCGAAGGCGTCCCCGTGGGCACGGGGATGTTGAACGTGAAGGCGGTGCTTGACATGGCTAGGGGAACCGGCCGTGAGCCGGACATTCTTCTGGAACAGTTCATGGGCAGGAGAGTCGATGAGGAGACGACCCTCGAAGAGGAAGCAAGATGGGTGAGAACCGGCGCCAGATTCGTGAGGTCACTCTTGTCAGACGTTTGAGTCATGCTACACTGGACGCGAAACTGCTGCTTGGAGGAAGTGAGAGCCCGCGGCTTCCACTCGATGGGAGTTTGAAAGGCTGTAGAGGGGGCTGTTGGCGGTTGATAGCGTTGTAGCGTTCCATAGAGGCTTTGGACCTGCAGAAGATTCCATCCAGCCCGCCCACAGACCGATTGGTTGAGCCGCAGAAGATTTCGGACGATGAAATGATCCTCGCGCTGGATTTCGGATCCGGGGCTTGGATTCTGTGGCTTCGGGGGGATGCACCTTGGGGCGCATCCTAGCTTGTGTTAGCGTGGGAGTTGCCACAAGTCTTCGGTAGAATAGTGGAGTCGCCTAGGATGCGTCTAGAGGAAGAGGCCTTTTCCAAGATACCTCAATGCATAGATAGCCCCTAGTAAACCGAAGTATATGATGGCAAATATGGTTATCCCAAACGGATATGCGGGGAAAGCCTGCTGGTAGCATTGGTGTATGTCCCCAAAGGGGAAGCGGGTTGTTGCTACAAGCACTATAGCATACACTATGCACAGTGACAGAAGAACGATTAGAGGAGCCCTTCTACTGATCAACTTCTGAACACCGCCACAGCCCGCGGTATTCAATGATGGTTTTCACTGTCAGATCTCGGTATTTAACTGCTTGAGAAAGTATCTTATGAAACAATGTTCTCGAACTCTACCAAAGGGTTCCCATCTCGCGTAAAGCTTTCATCTCTTCTTCTCCGTTCTTTATTGGTCAAGGTCCAGAAATCCCGCCTCAAGGTTTGTTAGCGGGGTCTTTGTGGCTAACCAAGTTTTGAAACATCGTCTTTCCCTTCATAATTTACATAAACAGAGTTCCTCAAGAGCTAATAGACGGCGGATGTTCATTCCATCACGAAAGGGGAGGGCACGCGTTTGGAAGAGCAGCAACGGAGGTTAGTAAGTGTTCTGGTGAGTAAAGAGGGGAGTCTCCGGATTCAGGGGCTTCCTTTGGATGATCTCATTGATATGCTGGAACTGGTTAAGGATGTTGAGGTAGAGATTGGAGCCGAGCCTTGCCCTGTTAAGGTCCAGCGATGGATAGAGGGAAGTCTCCTCGAATCTAATGGCGCTCTGACTCAGCAAACACCAAACGCGCCTAAGGAAAAGAACTCGCAGGCAAAAGAGTGATTGCCTAGGCATTGTATGGCAAGATGAGAGCGAGTTGCAGGTCTGGCAGTGCTTCTTGAGGAAGACCTGAGATAGGCATGTGCCTAAGTTTCCCTTGTTCTGTCGGTTTATGTTTTTCTGCCCGGGTGCAGGATTGTGGCAACGATGGGGTTTGATAACAGGTAGGCTAGCAATACGTAGGGCCACATGTACCCTGCGAATATGTTCCATCCGATTAGGATTTCCACGACTGGACGCCCTATGGCAAGGCTGCCCCCCCATTCGAACAGAAGTGTCAAGCCCAGCCACAAGATCCCGACTTGAATCGAATCTTTAGTGTCATACGCCTTAACGAATCGCAGGAGGAAGTATGCGAAAATGAAGATGTAGACGATTCGGGTGGACATTCCGATTTGATGTGCTACGAGCGTACCCCAATTCGGTTCATAGACGAGATTCATAAGGACGAAGAAGTTGAAACCTGAAACTAGGATCTCCATCAACCAGACGCGAACTGCAGTTTTCAATAGGGGCGTATTTATGGGTATCCCAGCTTCCTAGGTGACGAGAGTGCGGGTCGGTCTGACGCGAATTAGGACTCGGTTCTGAGCAGCCTTTGCGACCTCTTCGGGGTCGGGCTGACCATCGGCGTCAAGAGCCACTTTGAAGTACTTGGCGTATCGCGGAAACTTCTGCAGGTAGGCTAACAGCCCTGCAGTAACATCTTCCGCATCTTCTAGGGATTCTCCGATAGCCTCCAGGTTCTGTCCTCTGATTCGCAATGTCACTGGGGCGCCGCCTCTCAGGTTTTTCCACCAGACGCGATTGCGCTGACTGAAGATAGTAATGCTATCGTGGTTGGCGACATAGTTTACTGGCGTCGTGTACATCTTGCCGCTCCTTCGTCCAGTAAAGGTGATCAGCATGGTGCTCTTGCTCATCAGGCTGTGAAAAGGTGAACGCAGTATTGTCTTCACGATTGGGTTATAGAGTTTGCTGAACCCCGAATTGGACCCTTTGGTAGATAGAGAGTTCTGCGCATTCGGTTTGGAGGTGTTCCTTCCTGGAGTTCCCAGCATATCTGTTTCCTCTTTCTATCGATTTATTGGATATCTCACTTTTGCCCCTCCAATAACGGCGTTATTTATAAACTAGCTGGTCTGCAAGGACAAACACGCCTTTCCTGTCCGGCAGAGTCCTGAATGTGAGTAGAACTGAAACATAGCAAATCTCGTTTTTCTTACTCGTGCAGTTCTACGCTCATCAGATCCCAGTCGGCTTGCCATTCATGATCTTGTTGAGGGAACATCAGCAGCTTGATCCATCGGACGATTAGCTGAAGGAGGAATGGATTTGGGCTGACTGAAGAGTAGTTACAGCATTTGAAGGGTATCTGGTCAAAATAGAGTTTCTTTCATATGTCAAGGTAACTCAAAAGAAGAAAGATCATATCTACTAAAAAGTGTGTAACTTGATGGAGAGATGACTATTGATGAAAGTCTTCGTCGTTTATGACACAAAGTACGGCAACACAAAGCTTGTAGCAGAAAAGATTGTGGAGGGATTGAGAGAAGCTAAGGGAATAGAAACTGCTATCAGTGATGTCAAGGATGTTGACACCAAGGCAGTGGCCGGTTCAGAGGTAATACTCATCGGGGCACCAAATCATATGGGCAGACCAGCTGGAACTATTGTGAAGTTTATTGATGATCTTAGTAAGATGGACCTGAAGGGTAAATGGGCTGCAGTCTTCGACACATATCTCGGAGGGGACTTCGAGAAGGCTGTAAAGAAAATGGAGAAGAGAATAAGCGATAAGGTTCCAAACATGAAGCTGATATCTCCCGGCTTATCGGTAAGGGTCAACGGAATGAAGGGTCCAATTGCAGAAGGAGAACTTCCCAAGTGCGTGGATTTCGGAAGGAAAATCGCAAATCAACTCAAAACTCCACAAACCCTAGAGAAGGTTGGGCTCAACTAACGAGAATTGGAAAGTGGTGAAAAAGGGGTAGGGAAAAATGGGAAATTCAGGAAAACTAACGAAAAGTGTAATCTTTGTGGCATTCCTATGGATAATCCAGTCTGCTGGAAGATTCTTCTTTGGATACTTAAGTGCGACTACGCCAGGAGGCCTTCTAGATGTGGAAGTTTCACAGGTGACTGTTCAGATGGTAGACACGATGTTTTTCCTACTGGGAATTCTGGGATTCATAGCTGTTACCGGATTGTTGCTGATGAAAAGGTGGGGATTCTGGGTTACTCTCCTTGTCAGTGCTGCAACAATAGTGTTCGACATATGGGGGGTAACAATACAGTATACCGCTGCCATTGGATTTGTGGTACCAGTGATATCATATCTGATGCTTGGCGCTAGGAAGTCTAGATTACAGAAGATAATGAGATAGGTGAACCAGCCTTGCTCCTGCTGGAAGTCAGCCGCAAGAATCATGCTTGATTCTGGATATGCATACTGGAAGAACTCGTTAGGCCTCTGTTCAGCCATTGGTCCCAGCTGATTGATACCTGCCACTATGCGGACATCGCATAGAATGTGAAGATGAATGCATCTGGAAGAAAGTGGATCAGCCAAGCCCAAAAGAACCCCTTTGTTTCCAGCAAGCTTTTCCCTAGGAACCAGCCGAGGAACCCCGATAGAAGTACGCCCAACACCCCATTGGGCACACCGTAGAAGTGGCCAAGGCCAAAATATACTGTTGTAACCATGAGTGCCTGCTTTTTTCCGATGACAGGTGATAGTGTCGAAAGTGGCGCGGCGCGTAACGTGAACTCCTCGTTGAAAGCGTTTATTGCTGCAATGACCAGGGCAACCGGAATCAGTGGCAATGCGTTGGCAAACGCGTCTAATGAAGTCTTCCATGTGAGTGCCAGGAAGACGAAAGTGACTATGGTGAAGATTGTGGCGAAAATGCTTCCTGTCCGCGTCCACGGCTCAGACTTCTTCATGCCCAATAGCCTAGAAGGCTCAACAGGCGCATCAATCCTCCCTTTAGCAAGAAAGAAGTCACGGCGCCTTAACCCTAGAAGCAACAAGACCAACATAACGGTCAATGCTGGCAAAAGCCTTAGAAGATGAGTGCCTATTGCTGACAACGCCCAAGGCGTCTGGCTTTCCCAAGTGGTCCATGTTGAGCTCGCACGGACGAAGGGGATCAGACCCCATTGCCAGCCGGCTCCGAACCCTAGGAAGAATATGGCGAGTAGAACCAGAATGAACCTCCTTAATGGCTTCAAGGTTTCGTGAACAAGGGCGATAACGAACAGCATTTGGAGTCCAAAGGCATGCATCCAAGGCCACCAATACGGTTCGCCAGATGCGAGTTCTCGCCAGATGATGATTGCGAGGTTACTAGTGAGCAACATCGCGGTCCAAGCGACAATGATCATGATCTGACGCGAAGCCTCGATGGAGCTTTTCGCTTTGACCTCGCTAAAGGCTTTTGGAAGAGCATTTGCAGAACCAGTGGTTGATTGGAAGCGGGCCGAGTATGCTACAGGGAGCACCTTTGGTGACAGATCGCTCAATATCCCCATCTACAGCCGTGATACGGGCCCATTCTGCTACTCTTGTCTAACGACGCTGATGGTGCAGTCCGTTGCCAGAGCTGCTATTGCACCTAAGGCTGCAAGCCAAGGCGCCAATACAGCGCCCACAATCCCTGCCCAGGCAGGTATCTCTAGTAAGGTTTTGCCCTTCTCGTCTTTGACGACCAGTCTTGTGATGTTTCCTTCGCGAAGCAGTCTGTTGACTTCCCTGATGAGGTTGTCCGACGATACTCTGAACTCCTCCTTCACTGCTTTGCCTACATAGGCTCCACAGTTCGAACAGAACTTCGTATCTTCAGCCAGCTCGACACCGCAGTTCTTACACTTCATCTTTCTTTCACCTATTCTATCATAGAGGATATGGGGAAACCAGGATATTTAAGTGCACCGTGGGCAGCCCAGAACAAAAGCCAAGGGGGCGGGTATTCTCTTCAAAAGCCTAGTGCCATCAGATATTGCCGTAACACTAATCCTCGGACCGACTAAGAACCAACACTGGAATCTGAAGGAGAAAGGTTTTAAGAAACGACAATGTATGTATGAAAGTCATGATTCCAACGAAAATGTTCTTCACAAAGGGCGTAGGAGTTCACAGGGACAAGCTGGCTTCGTTTGATCTTGCATTGAGGGAGGCAGGCGTTGAGATGTGCAATCTTGTTCGTGTGTCAAGTATTCTTCCTCCCGGCTGTAAGCTGATTTCAAGGGAGGAAGGCTCGCGGCTGCTGAAGCCTGGCCAGATTACCTTTGTTGTTATGGCAAAGAATGAAACTAACGAGCCGAATCGTCTTGTTTCTGCAGCAATAGGACTTGCTATGGTCAAAGACGACGATGGCTACGGTTACCTTTCAGAGTATGCTTCATCTGGGGAGACCGCTGAGAAAGCCGGAGACTATGCTGAGGATCTGGCCGAAACAATGCTAACAATGAGGCTTGGCACAAAATCCGAACCAGAAACCGCGGCAAAAAAAAGAGGGAAATCCGGTGATATGGATAGAAGGATCCTCAGAACTCATATCTGCCAGTCCGCAGAAGGAAACAAAGACGGGTTGTGGACAACAGTAGCCGCTATAGCGGTTTTTGTTGTCTGAAATGTCTTGCGCGCGTGTTGTGGTAGGTTCATCTGTTGTCTCTTGTGGATGCGACGATAGAGAGTTGAAGCTATGGCTGACTGTGTGGAGGGTGGAAAGCAGGTGGGATGGCTAGGGTTCCTTCATGAATTCTATGAACTCGTCGAGTGATCGTTTTTCGAGCGTGTAGTTTGTTCTTTTTTCCTCTCCTATTGTTGAGGATGGTTTCGAACCATAATCGTGACCCGGGTAGACTTCGATGTCATCGTCAAGCATCATCAGCTTATTGAAGAGGCTGTTGTACATGTCCACGGAACTCCCTCCGGGCAGATCAGTCCTGCCGCATTCCCCCACAAACAAAGTATCACCTGTCAAGAGTCTCCTGTCAACTAGTAAACATATGCTGTCAGGGGTATGTCCGGGAGTGTGAATCACCCTTATGGCTAATCCACCAATCTTCAGAACGTCTCCATCAATCACCCCAACGTCTTTCTCAGTCTTCGACAGCCCATGGGCGACAATCTTCGAGCCAAAGCACGATTTGATCTTGGGATTGTCCCCCATGTGATCCTTGTGATGGTGAGTGTTAACGATGTATCCTATGCCAAACCCGGCTTTCTTTGCCCATCGAATAATGACGTCAGCGTTGAAGCTCGGATCGATAATAGCAGCCTCACCTGAAACTTCATCTGCTACGATGTAGGAGAAGTTGTCGCCAAAATCTTTGATCTGCTTGAAGAGCACTTCAGGAGCAACCTTTCATTTATCTAGCATATTCCTGTATCGAAAGGCATTCCATCTTCATGCCCAATCTGGCCAAATCCTCCAGTCTCTCAACAGATCCTATGCTCGTGTCTATGGTTCCATGTATCGGGTGAACCCACATATTCTTCGGTACAAGGTTAAACTGAAGAGGAACCCTCGGCGAGATCCCATATTTTCCTAGACTCCCAATCATCGCATCTTTGGCGCATGCAAGGCGCGTCGATGTATAGCTACTTATCAGCTGTGCAGCCCCAGACTCTCCGATTCCATGCCATATAGCCGCGTCCTCCGAAGACCCTAGAGAATAAAGGATGAATTGGGGCGAAGATGGCGTATCTCTGAAATCATAATTTGTGAATTTGTCTCCCTCAATTGCAAACTGGTCTTCGGCTACTGCGATGCTGATATCCTTTGGATCAATATCATTCGGATATAAGGGTGTTGTCTTGTAGGCTACTTGGATGTTTTTCAGTTTTTTCCCGTCGAAGTATATTTTTCCTCGGGCTGCTTTTTTTGAGCCGAAACCTTTCTTCGAATGTGGCACCGTCAAAAGCGTTGTCCTGTTCTTCATGCTTCTACCCATGCAGTTGTAGACGCGCTCGACTGACTCATAGTCCTTATGCGTCTCCCTTATGATGTAGTGCAGCAGGTCATCGGCTTTCTCCTTCTTAAGAATCTCTAAAGGCATTCGCATGATGGGAAGACAGAGGTCAATTCCAAAAGATTCTGAGAGCATCTCTAGGTAATTCTGTTTGACAACATCAACCATGTTCACGTATCTGTCTCCGCATTCGGCAAGATGGTACTCTATCAGGTCTGCTTCTGATCTCGAGATGAGTGACCCCTCATACTTCTGCATGAACTTCTCATCCAACCTGAGACCCTCTGTGTTGACAGATGCTGAGGGAAAGGCGCTTTGACCACTTTCCACTAAAGACTCTCTCAAAGGGTTCACTGAGTATCTATCAGGCTCCACATCGTCTGTGTTCAACAGGAAGGGGATGATCCTTCCTCTGGGGGGTTCTCCAAGCATTTTGCATAATTCAGTTATGTCGTCTTTGCTCTTTGGGTCAGATTCGTGAAGGTAAGAGTAATTTCCACAGACTTCGATCAACCTTGCGGCGATGATGCCTTGAACTTCCTCAAGAGTCAGCTGCGGGTTTGAGTACTCGACGGAAGATCTGAGAAAGAAATGGTCTCCGCCAAAGGCTACATCTTTCAGTTGATCTCCCACCACTTCTAGCAGATGGACTTCACTCTTTCTGGTTGCTTCGAATCGAGGCAATTCTTCCGCAGTGGCTTGAATGCATGGTCTTGAGTTCTCAAGGAAATCTTCAAGTAACATCCTGCACAGATTTGAGGGCATGGGGTTCAACCTCTCTCCAAAGACTCGGGCACATAAATATAATCGCTGATGACAGGGGTTCCGCGAAACATTCCCGCTAGACGAAAGTCTTGTTTGAATCCATGATGCGTCAGTAGGCCGAGGATCCTGGACTCCTTTTCAGGGACACATAGGAAAACTTCACAAGTTCTCAGTCTGCCAAGGTTTGCCTTTAGGAGATCCACAGCTATGTCATCGCGTCCAGGTCTACAAACCAGCGGTCCTATCTCAGATGTTTCATCACTTACTTTTGCCGCCGCAAATCCAAGAATTTGGTCGCTTTCCTTGCATACAAAGCATAGGTTTTCTGGATCAACAAGAAGGGGTTCTAGCACCTTGCTCCGAGATCCTCCAAAACATAGGCGATCCAGATTGATTATCTGTCGAATGTCATCTCTATCAGCTTCCTTTACTGGAGCCTCAGTCGATGATGAAAATCCTCTTCCCTTCAATGCTAGGAACTCTGAGTAAGGTCGAAAACATTGCTTCGCATAGAAAGGGATTCGGTCAAGATAGCTATACAGGCCGATGGTTTTCACACCCCTACTCGTCAAGTACTCTGTTGCATATTTGACTAATAGCGATCCGCCCCCCTTTCTTCGATAGTTCTCAGTGACTATGACGCTTCCGACCCAGCCTACCTGATCGTAGCTTATCGCTGTAGCGATGCCAGCTCTCTCTGAGTTCCAGAACAGCACAAGACACCCCTCTGGCTCCAGTTCAATCATGAATTCGAAGTCCTCTCTCGTCATATTCCATTCCATAGTGTCGGTTAGATGAACTGCGAACTCGAAGTCTTTGGCTGACATCTTCTCGATGTGAAAGATACCTCATGCCCTCCGCAGAGACCGTTTCGTGAGAGGTCAAGGCATTCATGCTGTCATATGTACTGGAATCTGAATGTTAGTTTGCTTCTCTTATCTAGGTTTCTGCATCTTTCAAGTGTCGCCTTGACAATGAGAGGGAAAGCAATAGTTGCGTCGCAGTAGCACGTTGCATATTTGCCTCCGGGCTTCTCCTTTCCCCAGCTAAGGCCTTCCTTGAATGTGCATCCGGATAGTCCTCCCCATTGAGGGCTGTCCGTCGTTATCTGGAAGCCATATTCGTGTTCCGCATCCGGTATTCCGAATTGTCTTTCGAGGAAAGCGGTCTGTTGAATGTAGTTCTTCGGTACGCCTCCCCCGATGTATATCACTCCTGTCTTGGGCGCAACCTTCTTGATCTGCAATAATTCGTAGTTGTCTTTCATCTGATCGATAGCAAGCGGGCTTCGTCCTTTCTCTGCGAATTTGATATAATGCTCGGTTATTGCCAGTCCTAGTGAGCTGTCGCTCAAAGCTGGGACGAAGATTGGGACGCTTTCTTTCCAGCAGTTCCAGATTACGGAGTCTTTCTTGTCTTCCGTTGCTGCTTTTTCGTCAATCAACTTTCCAAGCCTGTACAGAAATTGTCTTGATGAGATGTTGCCTAAGTTTTCATCCGCTAGGCTGTCCGCAAGGAGCGTCACCATATTCTCAATCACTCCGAACTTCGACTCGTCAGTATAGGTGTCATAGATCCTGTCGATTCCCTCCTTGCGTAGCATTGTGTCATCACTGTCTGGTGAACCAACGTAATGATGCTCCCCAAAGGCTTCCACAAAGTCATGGTACATGTTTGCTCCTGTACTCACAATAACATCAGCCATATTCCTTCTCACGATAGTCGATACCACGCCCTTCATGCCAGCTGGAACCATCGCGCCTGCCAGCCCAAGAAAGATGGTCGGTCTCTCTGGATCCTCCAGCATGTCTAGGTATATGTTGGCGCACATGGCTAGAGTACGAGATTGGAAGGAGGTTCGGTTGAACGCAGTCAGTAACTCTGAGATAGTTTGTACCTTTTCCAGATCTAGTGACTTGATTGTTTCTCTTAGGTATTCATGCTTCATAGGCAATGCTCCTTATCAGCTGTTATGCTTGAAAGGATATGATCCCGATTTTATAAATTGAACGTTTCCTAACGGACAGTATAGGGTAAGGTTGCTTGTCTAGGGTCAATTGGCTTCGACAATAGTGGAAGCATATGTCTGGGAATTGAGTGTTGGATCAAGAAATGAGACTGAGGCAAAGACCATTGTGGGACAGTCGAGGCTAGGATGATTTGGGGGATTCGTCAGGTCCCTAGCTCCAATCGAGGTGGGCGAAAGATTTTATAGAAAGCTTTGGTAATGCCTTAGCAACAAGGCAACATGAAGCATAAGCTGGGGCAAGCTTGGGAAGACTGGCAATGACCGACGTAAAACTGAACGTTGAGATAGTGCGCAACGCCAAGGTGTCCATGCATCCGTTCACCGACCACTTAAAGGGGTTTGAGAAGGTTGAGGCTGTTAGGCGCATTTTCGGAGAGGAGACTCAGAGTGTACTCAGCAACCTTAAGGTTGAATTGGGCGGATGGCGGGGCTACATGGGGGTAAGCAATGAAGATGGACACCTGATAATCAGTGCGGAGTACTTGAACAAAGGTGACATCATAGACATATACCTTGATGTGATCCACGAGTTGACTCATGTGAAGCAGTTCATGGATGGAAAGGAACTCTTCAGCGGTCGCTGGAGCTATGTTGACAGACCCACAGAGATTGAGGCGTATCGCAACGCTGTTGACGAGGCGCGTAGACTTGGGCTGAGTGATGAGAGGATCTGCGATTATCTCCAGACTGAATGGATGACCGATAAGGACCTACTGCGGTTAGCGAAGGCTCTTAACGTGAAATGCAGGCGGGCTTAAGGGTTGAGCCTATCGATCGGTCCGTGGTTCGTCTGAGGGGTCTGTGTGTGCGCAATTGTGCTAGACCCCTATATTTGGATACTAATATGATTTTTCAATGTGTAGATTAATCATGAGGGTCTGTTCAAGAGTTTTCGTGTCTCGGCAAAGATGTTGCTCCATGCTTCCCATATGAGCTTGCGGGTCTGAGTGTTCTGCCTGCTGGGATGGTATGATGCCATGAGCAGCGGCCTCTCTCTATCTATGTTGTAAAGGGCGCCATGCTTGAATGCAATTCGGGGAGCATCTGGTAAGTGAGTCAGATAGGCATTGAAGGCTACTCTTCCAAGCGTAAGGACAAGCCTCACATCCGGGAGTATCTCTAGCTCCTCAGCCAAGTATGAGGAACAGTTCCTGATTTCGTCCCGAGTGGGCTTATTGGCTGGCGGGGGACATCGGACTGTTGCAGTGATATAGGCGGAGTCAAGCCTCAACCCGTCATCTCGGTTGACACTTGTTGGCTGATTGGCGAATCCAGCCTCATACAGCGCCTTGAAGAGCCAGTCTCCTGAGCTGTCGCCTGTGAACATCCGTCCAGTTCTGTTGCCCCCGTGAGCTGCGGGAGCCAAACCTATTATGAGGAGCCGAGCGTATGGGTCGCCAAAGCCGGGCAAGGGCTTCGCCCAATAGCCCCAGTCCTTGAAGGCTCTCTTCTTGATGCACGCTACTTCTCGGCAGTAGGCCCTCAGCCTTGGGCAGCGTTCGCAAGAGACTATGCGGTTCTTCAGGTTTTCAAGGGCAGCCTCAACTCTGAGATTCGTGACAGATCCTCCTAGGGCTAGCTCTTCCTAGATCAGTGTTTTCTATGGACGATCCTGCTTCTTAAGACCTTTCTCGACATGGCATTTTGCTTAACAAAGGAAAATGTCATCCTAGAGGGTTAGGCAGCGACACGTGACACTGGGATCAATTGGCCGTCAGCTCCAGCGGCTGACTGCATGACCAATTGGTCTTGCTACCTGAAAAGACTTGCTTCTGATGGAGACTAAGAGATTCGGATATTGCTTCTTCGAGCGAGAGCAAGGGTCTGCTCAAAATCCCTAGTAACTATTGGCATATTAGTGACGGTTGCCATATTTCTCAGAAGAAAGAGAATGTGATGCAGAGGTTTCCTAGAGTCTGCAGAAAGATTGGGGAGAGATAGTCTGCGGAGGTCAATATCGTACTACGAGCAGGGCTGCGTCGCAAGATTGGCCTCCTCGGTCTCCTTTTGATTCTGTCTGGAGGTAGATTTTGGCCTGGTTTACTTTTTCCCACGTATCCAGATATGAAGTTATGTCAGCTTCTTTCCATATGTATCCGCTCGCGCCCTTGAAGTCCATTACGTAACGCCAACTGCTCCCGTCCCATAGATAGACTGAGAAATAGTTCTGATTTGGGTGTTGACTGTTGGCGTGACCGTAGACCTTGAGCTCTACTGAGATGATGGTGCCCGTTTGAGCGTGGTCCTCGAATCCATAATCCCCGATCTTGTCTCCCTGCCTAGATCCAAGTCCATTGGCTATGCCATAAACGTAGTTGCCCGTCTGATCCTGGTTGTCCAAGTATGGAGAGACACCGTTCTTGGTCCACTGGTCTCTCGTGCCATCAAAGGAGTCAACCCAAAGCTTTGTGTCTTTTATGGTTTGAGTCATATTCTGCGAGTCTGAGTGGTATACAAGAGCTCGCACACTGGAAAGAGAGCTTGTTAGGAATATGAGGAGGAATGCTGTTACCCTGACCGTTTTCTCCATCTTGATATCCCACCTACGCCTATGTAGAACGAGATGATGGAGGCCAAGACTGTCGACACCTGGAAGGCCGCAAGTACTCCTTCATCGAACTCTGGGGGATAGGTGTTTGGCAACCATCCTACTAAGGGCAGATAGATTCCTAGTAATAGGACAATCCAGACGCTGAAGGCTGCGAGAAAAAGGATAAAGGGGATTTTCCCCAGAGCCGAACTTCGGGTTCTGTGGCCAACTTCTGGGGTCTTTGTGAGGTTTTTGGGAGCTGAGGATAAAGCCTGAATCCCGGCGTCATCCCTCTCGGTTTCCGGAGAGTCAATCACCTTCGATACTAATGCCTTGGCAGCTTCAACGACCTCTTCCAAACCCTCTCCGGGATCCAATGCTTCCACCTTCTCCTTTCAGGCGATAGTGTTAGGCGTTCTCTGCTGACACTGTGATAGTTACCGTCCCAGACACATCTGAGCTCACTCGCTTAGCCGTAGTGGTTATCTCGTAGTCGAAGCTCCATACCCCTGCTGCATCGAGACTAATTGAGCTGTAATCTGGTGATGTCAATGACAGAGTGCATGCAGTTTCCCCGCTTGAGCGGCTCGAACCAGCAGGAACAGTTGCGTATTTGACAACGACATCAAAGGTTTCGTAGCTTGAGGCGAGACTGTCAAGATCACTGTCTAGATACAGGTACACGCTAGCTTTCGTAGTAGCAATGCTGATGGCGTTGCCTAGACTGGACAGTTCGTTCTTGGTGTAGTTCCTGGTTTCTCCTTCTTCTATGTTGCCCAGAGCTGAATTCTGTAAGGTTAGGGTGGCAATCTCCTTGATTGTCTGAGTCACTGTCTGCTGGGCTTGCTCGTAGACGTATGCTGATACGCCAACAATGGAGAGGCTGAGCAGTAGGAACATCGTGCCAACAAGGCGACTTCTTTTCAACATGGATCACCTTCCTCTTCACTCACTTGCATCTATATCTTCTTTGTGAAACTGGAGTTCCAGTCTCGCCTATAAAAGGATATTCTGACGAAATTGGGAAACATTTCCCCGTCATGACTAATTCTGTCCCCTTTTTTCCCTGTCAGCGGTGGTTTCCGGGTACATGCCGCAGATACGCATCCAGGGTCCTTCTTTTGTCAGCAGAACGTGGCAGCGGCGGATTGTGCACGATTCGTAGTGTCGGGAAGACTGGGGTCCTGTTGGACTTCTTTCTTTGGAAGAGGGTCATAGCTGGGGTCTAGTGACCGCCAGCTGTTACTGCTGACTGCGTGATCAATCGGTCTTGCTGCTTTATTGAACCAGCTCTTGATGGAAGTGGAGAGTTTTGAGAGGATTGCTTCGCTTCTTCAGTTTCGTGTTGGCTTGTGATCCTCACATGTGGTCTCGATAGGAGTCTGCGCGCGTAGGGATGCTCGAACTTGGATCCACCCATGTCTCGGGCTGCGAAGAAGAAAAGGATTGGGCCGCCATATCTTTACGGACCTCCTTGGGGAAGGAATGTGTAAAACCTTATGTAATCTGATTCTGTCTTTGTTCAATGGATCTCAACAATTGGAGGCCTCGGCATGATTAAGATCGGTATCATAGGCACAGGCGGCATGGGCAACCACCATGCTAGCCAGTTCAGCAAGATTGGAGGAGCGAAAATCGTAGCCTGCTGTGACATTTCAGAACAGCGATGCAAGGCGTTTGCCAGAAAATGGAAGGTTCCCGCCGCATATACGGGCTACCACGAAATGTTGGAATGTGAAGAGCTGGACGGGGTTGCCAACGTGACGCCAGATGCGATGCACGCGCCAATCTCGATTGCTGCTATTGGGAAAGGTATCGCAGTTTTGTGCGAAAAGCCCTTAGCAACCAATCTCAATGAGGCCAAACAGATGCTTGATGCAGCAACTAGACACAAAGTCATCAACATGGTCAACTTTTCCTATCGTAGTTCAAGCGGGTTACAGGCAGCTGCAAAGGTGATCCGTCAAGGCAAGATCGGCTACATTAAGCATGTTGAGTCTAGCTATCTGCAAAGTTGGCTTGTAAGTCGTGCATGGGGAGATTGGCGGAAGACAGACAGTCTTCTGTGGCGGCTATCAACGAAACATGGAAGTATGGGTACTCTAGGAGACATTGGTGTCCACATTTATGATCTTACAAGCTTCCTATGCGGCGATTTTGCACAGATTCACTGTAAGCTGAAGAGTTTTGATAAAGGAGTTCTAGGAAACCAGGTTGGTGAGTATGTTTTGGATGCTAACGACAGCTTCGTCTCGTCTGTGATCTTCAAGAATGGCGCCATCGGAGCAATCAATGGGTCACGATGGGCAGTTGGGCAGATCAATAGCTTGCGCGCCCGTGTTTATGGGGACAAAGGTGCAGTTGAGATCGACTTGGACAAGGCATACGATGAGTACCGTGTCTGCGTGGGTCAAAGGAATATAGATAAGCCCACGTGGAAAACAGTGAAATGCCCTCCTACGCCAAATAACTATGAAAGGTTCATCAGTGCCATCAAAACCGGTAGAAACGACCCATCAGACTTCGCTGATGGCGTAAAGATCCAGGCTTATCTTGACCGCAGCTTCGAGTCTGATCGTCTGGGAAGATGGGTTGCCATCGAACAGTAGATTGCCCATCATCTCCGGCACTCTTGAAAATGGTTCAGTTGCGTGCGATCAAAAGAATCTGGGAGGTTAACGAATATCATTCAACTCTCTTGGAGAGCACATATTGAACGATATTGGATTTCATGTCCTCCGTGAGGTAATCAATGATGCAGCATCAAGAGTTTGGTTTGAGATTGCCGTACCGAAGGGTTTGCCGTTTGGGGATATTTGCTTGCCTTGCTGGCATGCACGGTGGATCGGGTAAAAGAGACAAGACATATAAGCAACAGTCTAGATGCTTCCCAGGGTGAAAAAAGATTTGACTGAGAAGATAGTGCCAAATCTGAGGATGCACCCTTTTAACACCACGTTGATGGGTGTATTGAAAGGGGTTGCGGAATATCTTGGCTTGGATTATAGCGACGCCTGGTTGTTCGGAGGGTCTGGCCACGCTTTTGTCATCAACATTCATGAGGAGCTGTGCCCAAGCGGTCCGTACTGCTGGAACCCCGAGACCTTCTACAAGCTGGTGAGGAATCTTGGAATTGAGATGACCGACCTTGGGTTCTTCTCCGCCGAAAACACGCCTGAACAACGAAGAAAGATCGAAGAAACCCTGAAAAAGAGTATAGACGCCAAAGTGCCCTGTTCGCTGCTGAACATGGAGAACCAGATAATCTCTGGATACGATGACACCCGTTTCATTGTCCAGCAACCGTGGCCTCAGACTGATTTCCCGCCTAGAACCTTGACGTTCCAGACTTGGGAGGAACTCGGAAAGGAGATCCACATCAACTTTTACACATTCGCAAAGAAGCCGGTTGTCAGTGATGGAAAGGTCGTAAGAGACAGCCTGAACTATGCGGTGGACCTCGTTCGGAATCCTGACAAGCATACGGGAAAGCCCTACCACATTGGTCTAGGGGCTTATGACACATGGATTCAAGCAGTGAAGGACGGTTTGGGCTCAAGCCACGGCAACTGGTGGAACGGCACCGTGTGGTGGGAATGCCGGGAGATGGCTTCCAGATACTTCGCGGATATAGCATCAAAGTACAGCGTCGACATCTCCGAAAAGGCTGCGAACCTAAGTAGCCAGTATAAGAAGGTCGCCCAGATGCTGAACAAGGCAAGGGACAAGGAGCTCGCCGACGACAAGAAGGTCAAGGTTCTGCAAGAGGCGAGGAAAGCCGAAGAATCATGCATCAAAGGGATAGAGGAATTCCAAGGCATATTCTGCTGAAAGCCTGGCTTTTGGAAATCGCATCGGCCTGTGAGGTACGTGGGGAGCCGACGTTTCAGAAAAAGCCGTCAAGATTGCGTTCTATGCCGAAGACGGTTTTGAGACAGACTTAGATATTTGCACAGCTCTGCGTGACGATGTGATCTCAGCCTACGAGAGAGATGGCGCCCTCTTGTTCGAGAAGCTACGTTTGGCGGTCCCGGGTCTGTGGGGGTACAAGTGGATCAAAATGCTTGTTCACATCGAACTCTTGGACTATGATTTTAGGGGCACCTACGAGAGCCAAGGATACCCCGACAACGCCGTGATTACAGCACCTGATGAAACAGTCAATAATTCAAGCCCGTATTGACAGATTCCTTATAGGCCGCTTGCCAGAAAATCGGCATGGACGCTTCGAGGCAGAGACAACATGCTTATGAATATAAGCCAGAATTGAATAGGAGTAACGCTGCCAATTCAAAGAAACAAGGCGAAAGCCGGGTTGAAGAAGAAAAACACGCTGGGTCTCAGAGTTCTCTTGGTTTTCGCAGCAGTTGTTGTCAGCCTACATGACGGATTTGGCATCTTGGGGCTCAGAGTTTTCTCAGTTGAGACCGGTTATGGCCAAGACGATGTCGGGGTGCTTCAACCAGTCTGGAGCATAGCCCGTGGTGGACCTCGCGCTGACGAGGGTTGGGCTGTTGCTGTCGATATTGATGGCAATGTGTACTTTGCGGGATTCGATAGAATATCACGGGCGACTGCGGATGTCTTCTTATGCAAGTTTACATCAGAAGGTGTCGAAGTTTGGAATGTTTCTTGGGGTGGTCAGTTTGATGACGAAGCTTTCATTGTTGCGACCCAAGATGGATATGTCTACGTTGGCGGGAGAACCTTCACGAGTTTCTTATTAGGCTCAGCTAATATGTTTGTTCTGAAATTTCGCGGTTCAAATGGATCCCTTGTTTGGAGTCAGACGTGGGATGGTGGAAGCGGGTACGATGAGGTAGATGGTCTAGTTGTGGATGGGAACAGCCTGTATGTTGCCGGCTGGACTACGGGGACCATCTCGCAGCTGGATATTGCTGTTCTCAAATATGATGTGAACGGCACACTTGTTTGGAGTCGTTCATGGGGAACAGGAGGCGTAGACGAAGCTAATGGACAGATCGGGGCAGACGAGAACCACATCTACGTGGTAGGCCACTACAACGCGTTGCCCCTTGGTTTTGGCGGTGAAGCGCTTCTTGTTGCCTTCAGTAAGACGGACGGAAGCTACGTTTGGAACACGACATGGGGCGGAGCTGGACTCGATGATGCTTTCGGCATGACGATGGATTCCGCGTACATCTACTCAGTGGGCATAACAAACAGTTTTGGCGGTGACCTCATCTTCCTCCTGAAATATGACAAAACGGGTTCGCTGATTTGGAACGTGACTTGGGGAGGTAGCGGCTCCGAATCGGCTAGAGCGATTGGCATCAACGGGAACAAAATCTACATCGCTGGAAATACGATGAGCCTCGGTAAGGGAGGCTTTGACGTAGTCTTGCTCAGATATGGCCAGAGTGGAAATCTGGAGCTGACTAAGACGTGGGGAGGAGCCTTGCTTGATCAATCTCACGGCATGGCTGTGTATGACTCGTTCATCTATGTAGCCGGTGAAACCAATAGCTACGGGGTTGGGGCCGAGGACGCTTTTCTGATTAAGGTGGAAGGAGGAGATGGAGAGGCTGACATCCTCCCTCCAGTGGCAGACGCTGGGCTTGATCAGACTGTTAGAGCCGGAGAGAAAGTCAATTTTGACGCCAGCCAGTCAAGCGATAACGTCGGTATCGTGAGTTATCATTGGGAATTCGGCGACGGAACCACGGGAACAGGTAGCACAACGACTCATACCTATGTGAACCCTGGTACCTACACGGTGAGACTGACGGTGAGTGATTCGGCGGGGAATAGCGCCGGAGATACAATCACTATCACCGTCGAGGGTGTCTCCGCATGGTTGGGTCCTGCAGCAGTAGTAGCCATTGGCATATTAGCGATGGTAATCATATATCTTAGGAGAAAAAGGATACTGTGATCCACGGCTTCCCAAAGTCCGAGAAAAGAACTGAGGAATCATGGTTACATCTGGGATCGTCTAGCCGTCAGTTACATTGCGAATGCTGACTGTTTGGCTGTCGATCTTGCCTGAAATACTATAGAAGTAAGGTCAAGTCTATGCAGAAGCAGAGAGTTTCCTGAGGTCCGCTTCTTCTAGGTAGATCAAAGGCTTAGCTATGGCTTCTAGCGGTCTGACCTTGTAGAGTACTGCTTTGATTTCTTCCACTTCTGATTGGCTTATTATCTTTATTGGCGGGGTTAGGATGAGGTTGTGGCGAGGTAGACAGAGTCTCCTGGAACCATTCCGGGCAGGCCTATTGGAGGGGGGAATGCTCAGACTAGACTTAGTTGGTTGTTAAAGAGATGCTATTTCAGGAAATCGTCGAATTTCCAGTAATGTTCTTCTTCTTGCATAACGATTTCTTCGAACATGCGCCGCGTCGCTGTATCTCCACGTCTGAGGGCTTCTTCGATGATTTTCCGGTACAGTACTATGGCATCATTCTCGGCAGCATGATCTAGTTTCAGGAAATCTTCAGTGGTCTTTCCAACCTTTGGAAGCGGATCCGGGCTAGTTGTTGTCTCCCCCTCAAGTAGATAGATTCGTTCGGAGATCTTTTCGAAATGCTCCATCTCTTGCATGAAGATGCCTTTCAACAATTCGCTGACGACCTTTGCCTTGTTAGCTTCGGTGACGACCTCGAGCGCAGTGCTCTTCTCCCGCAAAGCCTGTAGGCTGGCTTTCTCGTGTTGGTTGGTGTACTGGATTATGGCCATGATCTCGCTTGCAGCCGCCTTATTCAGCATCGAGAAATAGTTGTCGTCGAATATTCTTCGCCACTCTGATAAAGGTGGTTCAGGTACTTCCGGCTCATCCTCCACGTTAGCGTACTCTTGAAACTTGAAGAGATGCGCCTCTTCCTCTCCATAGATCTTCTCAAACAGTTCACGGCTTTCCCAATCACCAGCTTTCCCAGCAGCCTCAATAATCTTGCGATACAACACCAACGCTTCCTCTTCGGCCTTTACACCGTTCTTCGCGAATTCGCTCAAAGTATTGCCGATAGTCGGTTTGTTCGATTTGGTCGTAGCCTCGCCGCCAAGATAATAAATCCGCTCCATGATCGCGCCAGCGTGTTTCATCTCTTGAATCGCAAACTCCCTGAGAAACTTCCCCACTGCCTCATATGTGGTCTTGTCTAGGAGAATGTTTTCAGGAATAGCCCGGCGAACCAGTTTTTCCATCTTCGTATGCTGCAGCATGTACTGAATCGAGACCTGGAGTTCACGGGCAACAGCTTGGTTCAAGAGAGCGATGTAATCTGATGATGCTTGGACAGACATGGCTCCTCACATCCCTTATCGATCATAGACATTTAAAAGGTTTTTCAACATCTCTCCGAAGCAGGCGTGATCTGGGCACCATGTGCCAAAGTGTTAGGAAGTTTCCTGGATTCGTGATGAATTTCTGAGCTTAGAAAAGTGGACTATCAGTTTTTCAGGCTTCGTGGGCAGTCGGCCTGGGCTCTACCGTCAAGATCATATCATTACTGGCTAGCCTCGTATCCAATCCTTGAGGCCTAGCTTCTTTGTATAGAATCTCAGATGTGTGTGCGCGCTGGCTTCGGTTCCCAAGACAATTGTATCTCCATGTTTTATCTCCAATCTTTCGTTCTTGAACCATTTGTTGCCAATAGTTGTGCCATTCGTGCTGTTCAAGTCTTCAAAGAAATACTTCCCCCCAGCATCGTCGTAGCAGATTCTGCCGTGGAACCTGGAAACCGTTCTGTCGTTGGGTAAGCAGATGTCATTCTCCGTATGCCTCCCAATGGTCACACGCATCTTCTCTATGGGATACTCCTTCCCTTTGTCCTCCCCGCTTTCCACAACTATCCTCGCAGCAGACTCCCCCAAGATTTGAGTGTCCGACTTGACTTCATACCTGACCTTTTCCTTTTTCATAATGGACTCTCCCAGCTGTTAACTCCTCTGGAAGTTGATATAAAGCTTCTCTCAATGAAATAGCCCTCAATAAAGCCAACCGACCGGGGAGAATAGCCCGCGATTTGTTCCCAGGATAGACGTAGAGCTGTTTTTTCCTCCAGAACCCTTAACAGCAGTGGAAAGGCTAATGAGTAGGCAGAGGTAAACTAGATTCCGGGCATGTGAAAAAAGTAGAAAGTGGTGATAGGATTTGGCTGTTTGCGATATTTGCGGTGCACCGGGAACGGGCACTATTGTAAGTTCGGAAGACATGCGGAAAGCAGTATACAAGAAAGGTTTCAACCCCTTCGCACTGGGTTTGGCTGGGCAGGTTGAGGCCGCTTTTGGCATAAGCCCTCAAGCGTCATATGCAAACTGGAAGAACACGATAGTCGCGCAGGACACTTCAGACTGGAACATCTGTCCGCGATGCATGTCCAAACTGGGCGCCTATCTAGAAGGGCCGCCGCGACCAACAGGCGTTACGAGAGCCACAGTCTCCACAGACCTGGTAGTTGCAGCCAAGGCCGGGGCAGAAGCTGAACGAAAGTATGCACCATCCAGCACAGAGAGCCTCTTGGCGCGTTTGCGGGCCCGCTTCCGATCGCGCAGGTCATAGCTAAGGTAGATTACATGATATTCCGAGATTACAAAGATTCGGCTACGGGGGAATACGGGGCTATCTTCGCCTTCTGCGAAACGGATACCTAAGATGAGTTTCAAGGGGAACTCAATGGAATTCTTCTAATGCAGCCTGTACTTCGCGGTCGTTAGGGTCTAGCTTGAGGGCGGACCTGAGATCGGCTAGGGCTAGATCGAACTCGCCTATCTCTCGGTAGACCAGTCCGCGATACTTGTATGAGCCTGCGAAGTCCGGTCTGAGCTTTATCGCCTTCGTGAGTTCGTCCACTGACTTGTCAAAATCCCCTCGCTTCATGTAGATGATGCCTAGGTTGAGATAGGCAAGGAACTCGTTAGGGTCCAGCTCCTTCGTTCTAAGGCAATCCGAAATGGCCTTATCATACTGCCCCCAGGATGCGTAGATACTAGCTCGGAGAGCGTAGGCGCCGCTGTGCGACGGATTCGCCAGTATCGCCTTGTCTAGCGCGTCTAAGGCTTTGTCATAATCCTTTTGGAGGAAATAGGAATATCCGTGCTCGTAATACTGCGCGCTTCTGTCATCTTGGCCTGTCTCCTTTCTTTTAACCCGAAGACACAGCTCCCTGCTTCTCCGAGCCTCTTCGTGGCTCGGGTTCAATTCCAATGCTAGGTCAAAGAATCTGACGGCTTCATCCAACCTCCCCAATCGAGCTAACGCAGCCCCTTTGTTATGTAGTACCACTGCTCGAAACTGAGGAGTTTTCAGGGAGGTTTCCAATGACCTGTCAAAAGCACCAATAGCCTCGTCGAATCTCCCCAAGCCGAAAAGTATCTCCCCCTTGGTGTTCCAGGCTTTGTATATTGCCTCTTCGATTATGTCTTGGCGGTTCAGACGTTTCTGGAACGGTTCCGCCTCTCTGTCCGCTTCTCCGCTCAGAAGAGAACCAAGTCCGGCGTTAATGTTCTCCAGTGCTCTCTCATACTGTCCAGCAGCTGAGAGTATCTCCCCTCTCATTACGTTGATGACAAACTTTGGAGCGCCGAGTTTCGATGCCATATCTAGGCATTCGATTCCCTCATCCACTTTTTTCAGAAACTTTCCCATGAGAGCGGCTTTCAGAATCCAAGCCTCAACATGCTTTGGATCAAGCTGCAGAACTCTGTCATAGCAATCAACCGATTCGGCATATCTCCCCAGCCCCGTGAGAATGTCGCCCTCTGTCTTCCATAAGATAGGTTCCCTAGGATTGATCGCTATCGCCTCTTTACAGCAATCAAGCGCACTTTCAGGGTTGTTCATCATGGAGAGGAGCGTGGCTTTGTTGATCCATGCTTTCCAGTATGTGTGGTCCTTCTCTATGGCGACATCAAAACACCGAAGGGCCTCTTCGAACCTGTTCTTACGTTCTAGACAGATGCCTTTGTTAGCCCAAGCCTCAGCCCAGTCAGCCTTTGCTTCAATTGACCTGTCGCACAATCCCATAGCCTCGTCATATCTTCCTAGGCTGATACATGCTGCTGCTATGTTAGCCCAAGCCTGAGGGTAATCAGGATTCAACTCCAGTGCCTTTTCGAAGCATTTAACGGCTCCCTCGTGGTCCCCAAGACTGCTCAGGCAGACGCCTTTATCGTTCCAAGCCTCAGGGTTCTCGGGCGCTATCTCCAGCATCTTGTCAAAATACTCCATGGCTTCGCTATGCTTGCTTAGGGTCAGGAAGGTGAACCCTTTGCGTAGAAGCTCTAGATCAGGCGGAAGCTCGAAGGGGCTGTCCGCTACCTGAGGCTTCTTCCCGGGAAGGCCTTCATTAATCTTCTCAAGCTCTGTCTTCAACTCTCCGAAGCTTTGGTACCGGTTGCCTGGGTCCTTCTCCAGACACTTCATTACCAGGTAGTCGAGCTCAAGTGGGATTGAGGGATTGAGTTCTCTGGGGTTACGTGGCTTCTCGTGTTGATGCTTGTACCTCCATTCTTCCCGGGTGGCTCCATAGAAAGGCTTTCTACCCGTAAGCATCTCATAGAGCATGACGCCGAAATGGTAGATATCTGAGCGCGTGGTAACATTCTTCACATCAATCCACTGTTCAGGCGAAGTGTAAGGCGGCGTACACCAGCCTTCAGGTCCTATGAGCCTTATCGCTCTTCTCTCTTCTTCGATTTTTGTCTCAGGGGGCAACGTTGGCTGATCGAAAATCTTAGCAAGACCAAAGTCTGCTATCTTCGCCGCGTTCGTCTTGGTGATGAGGATGTTCTCCGGTTTGATGTCGCGGTGGATTATCTTCATCGTTTCATAGGCATAGGTCATGCCTTCACAGACTTGGATCGCAAAGCTTAGAGCCTGCGGCATGCTCAACCTCCTCTTTTCTATCCATTCTCGTAGGCTTGACCCGTCGACATGCTCCATAAAGAGAAAAGGCTTTCCACCTATCTGCTTCGCGTATACGGCAAAGACTATGTTCTTGTGCCTGCCGAGTTTCACCCAAGTGTCAACTTCCAGGAAGAACCTCTGGACAACTCTCTCGCTCCAGATGAACTCGTCTTTGAAGGTCTTGACAGCCAGCGTCACCCTTCGGTTTTGCTTTAACGCTTCGAGGTCCTGGATAATGTAGACTATTCCCATGCCGCCCTCTTTGATCTCCTTGATCTGGTAGCGCTCTTCTATATTTTGACCGATTGCCCAACGATAGGGACTTCCTCTCTCTGTGTTCAACCTTTCCAACTCCAACCAAACATGAGCTGGGGATATGACTTGCCTACACCCATAGAATTTCCGCTATGCTTTCAGCTCTGGTCTCTGTTATCCTGTGTTCGTCGGACCCATCCCTGTCTATGAGGGAAATGTCAGACTTGCCGTTCACAGATTTGATGAAGGCAATCCTTTTTCCGTCTGGCGAAAATACGGGATGTCTATTCTTCACCGAATAGTCCGAGGTCAACTGTTGCAGGTCGCCGCCATCGAGGTTCATGATATATAGTTGACCATCACCGTCGAACACGACTTTTCTGCCATCAGGCGAGATGTTCAGCCCAGAGATGTGCTCATAGTTTTCCGATATAGTCTGAATGTCGAACGGGTCAATCTCAAACTTGCACGAAATGGAACACACTTGATTGTGTTGATGCAGGCGATGCCCCCAGACGAAGAATGCCGTTTCGTTTGTGCCCTCAACTGCCAGAGTGTCCCGCCGCCACCAAACGCAGTCAGCATTACGCGTTAGCCTACGCGTCTCAAATCTCCCCCATAGGCTCTCAAGAGCATTTGTGGGCTGGTCAGACTTAGAAAGATCAGTCACACAAACCTCAAGAAGATCGTCAGGGGAGAAATTTGAGAGATAGATCACTCTCTTATTATCCGGGAATAGCTTTGGCGAATAGTTGCCCATCCTCAAGGGATTCATAATTGCGGCTTTGCTGGAGACGAATATATGGTCCTGAATCCTCTCTACGTTCAGAAGGACTATGTCCGGGTTACCTTCCTGATGCAGACTATGCTCACATGCGATCATGTCACCAAAGGGGGAGAAAACTGGGTTCATGTAGAAGGGCTCGTACGTCGGGTTCCATTGGGTTAGCGGTATCTCATTGCCTCCACTGATTTTCAAAGCAAAGAGGCGGGGGACAAACCTGCGCCCATCAGCCGTGTAACCAAAGCGGGTGTAGGCGATCCATTCCTTGTCTGGTGACACCGTTGCCGAAAAGCGTCGGCTGTCCTCTATGTTCACGATCACTTTTTGATCTCGCCCGTCATCGTTCATAATGAAAAGCGAATGTCTGCAGCCTTCGCCATGAACTTGTTCCTCGTGCCGCAGAACGTCGAAGACTATCTTGCCCGTCCAGTTTGCCCCCTTCTAGCAGTTGTCTTCAGATTTCCTCCTTCTCGTAGACCTTTAGAACTATTCCTCGTCCGCCGTCCTTGTCTGTGAAATCTTGGGTTATGACATCATACTTTTCCAGGTTGAGCTGAGGCTTTGCGATCATTGTTCGAGCCATTGCGTAGAACTGATTCGCTTCGCCTCGGGTCGTTTCGGCGTAGATCCCTACACCCTTTGTGATCAAAGCCTCAGGTACTAGCGTCTCCAAAACCAGCTGGACGTAGCTTCTCATGTTAGGGGGCTCTGGAGCCTCCTTGAAAATGCACACTTGAACAATCTTCTTAGTTGTCTCAACGGTTCTTGGAATACGGGCTCTCCCAGTTGGGGTCCGAATCACCCCAAGTTGTACTTGGCATTGGGGGCACTTTAGGAACAAGCCATCTGTGACGGCACACCTTCGACAGAACACCTTTCCACATGTCCCGCATATCCCGCCAACCGGGTGCGTCACAACAATGTGATCCGTATCTTTCAGGAAAGGGTTGACCGGCCAGAATGCTCTGCACTGGGAGCATTGAGCAAAGACTGGGTCTAGAAGCGGGTCTTGAATGATGATCTGAGGAATCTTTTGCTCCGCATTGTCGCTCATGCAGATGTATAGAATACTCTGGGCTAGGTCTAAGGCGCTTCTGTTGTGAGGGTACTCGTTAAGAACTTTGAGGATCTCCTCCATTGCTGAGACGTAATTCCTCTGGCTAAAGTATAGGTCAGCGTTTTCAAGAGACCTCTTAGCGATACCGATCTTCCCAACACCCTCAGCGGGCGCACCGACTTCTCCTGTTGCCATGGGAACCGTGATTCCCTGTTCAGCGGGCACTTTCGCTTCTAAGGTCTCCTCCTTCGCCGGAAGAGACGGCTCTTCGTACCCCAGGGCATAGATGTATTCGTTGTCAGAGATCTTTGCGATCTGACACTCGAAGGGAGGACAGGTCACACGTAGGAACCTGCCATCAATCGTGTTGAACTTGGCTACATGCCCTTGGCTTTCAGCCTGTCTAACGTAGAAGCCTATTCTGTCTATCATTGAAAGAAGGTCGCCTCTCAAACCCGTTGAGAGCGGTCTTGGCAACGAAGAGGCATCTGCGGGAACTATCTCCAGCTCTTTGAGTCTCTCCAGCACGGTTTTGCAGGCTGAATATGACATCTTGGAGCCCGAACTGCACCTGTCCAGAATGTCCTGAGGGTCTGATTCAAGATCCATAACCCTTTCTTCCTTTCTTTTCTTTACTTAGGGGTTCGCCAGGAGTTAACAATCTTCTCTCTTCCTTCCCAGCTTGGTCTATCGTCTCAAACCTAGTCCCTTTGTTGTCCTCCTCTCCTTCGATGACGCTTCTGCTAGGTCACTATGAGGCCGAACACTGCCAAGAGTGAACTTGCCAAACCTGCGATGAAAGCTAGAGCCGAGATATTCCAGAGGATTCTTTTCTTCGGATAGATAGTATAGAAGAAGATCAGAAAGGCACACGAGACGAACATCACTGCATCCAGCGAGAGGAGGAACCTCAATATTATGGGTGCCTCTCTTCCAACGATCTCAAGAACCGCCAAGCTCAACGTGGCGAGTGTGCCGGGATAGGAAGCGTTGATAATGGGTTTTATGAGCCTCTCCTCAAATTCCTCAGTCATACTCAATCCCCTGAAATATTCCCCCATATCACTCAGAGCTCGCATCTCGGGGTCAAGGGCTTACCTCTTTCTTCCTTTCTAGGTGATCGGGGAAAAAAGCCCATCTTTCATCACATGTTTGTTTGTCCCAATTCCCTAATATGCTTTGACCTATCACGACTATTCCCATCCAAGGCTGGCCTTGGGAGTCTTCTGAAAAGGCTTATTAACGCAGATATAAGATATGCATGAGAGTTTCTTGGCCAGTGCGGAGAATGAGCGAAGAAAAAAAGGGTTTTTTTGGAAAGATACAAGAAACATATCAAGCATACAAGAAGGCAACTGCGCAGACACAGCAAGCGAAACTTCAGGAAGAAAAAAGAAAGGAAGTTGCTGAAGTCAGCAAGATGATGAGCAAAGGCTTTAGGGACATAGCTGCTGAGCCTGTGGAATGCAGACCCCTTGACTTTGCGGATTCCTCAGGGTTAGTTGCGGGGTTCACCACCAAAGGCGGAGCTCCAGTAGTATCATATGTTTCAATGAGTCCGACTCCCGTGCCAGTCTACTTCTTCGGAAGCTTCGTTGAGCAGTGCGTGCCAGCATCGATGATAGCGAAGAAGATGTCTATAGGCTTCGCGCGCTCCGAAAGAGTATTGATACCGCTGGAAACGCAACCAGGTCCGGGATTCGACGCCAGAGGCATCTGGAAAAGCAAAGTGGGCTGGAATCCATTGGTGGAAGCGCTGAACAAAGACAAACATCTGATCTCTACTCTCTCATCAGTGCCGAACCAAGCCGTGACCGGCACCAAACCGGTATCTACATACAAGATTGAGGACGAGAAGGAGCATGACGCCGAATGTCTGTGTCAAATCGTACCTTACCGCAACATGACCTTCATCGGGATCAGAGCCCTAGGATTATCTCACGAGAAGCAGGTGAAGAGCATTGTAGGTCTGCTTGATATGATTAGGGGGCACGTCCTAAGTTATGGGCATAATATAGCCACAACCGGGTTTGTCGCACAAGACTGGATAAAAATCCCCATCTTCATTCTGAATGATCACTTTCCCCCTGTGAAGCAGGTACTCGCTGTTGAACTTAAGGCGCAGGAACCTGTGAAGGAAGTTGAGGTCGCCGAGATAGATTACTTCGGGGAGAAAAGGGATCGAGCACTGGAACTAGTGAAAGGTTTTAATGCGGTCAGAAGAGAAGACCCTGAAAACTGGAACGCAATGGTCACAGTGAGACAAAGGCTAGTAGAAATCATAGACCGAGACCCCACTAGATTGCTCGAAGCCCTCAAAAGCAAGGAGGCGGCAGTGCAAGCCACCGCGGCAACGGCTCTCCGGAGCTATCCCGATCCCAACATCATAGCGACGCTCATGGATGTTTCGAGAACACCAGACATTCTCCTGGCTTGCTCGGCTCTTGAATCTCTGGGCTCGACGGGGCGAAGGGAGGTGACTCCTTTCTTGGCGCAGGTCCTGAGCGATCCAGCAGCACAGAAACGGGCTGTTGCAGCGTTTGCCCTCTCCCAGCTGAAAGATGAAGCCTCACTAGGTGCCCTTGTAGCAGCTCTCAATGACGAGGATAAGAGGGTGCAGAAGATAGCGGCTTTCAGCATCCTGAGCATTCGAGTTCAGCAGGCTCAAGAGAACAGAGCGAGCAAAGAGGTCGTTGAGGAGGCGTTGAAGAAGTTCTTGAGCTACTTGGAGCTAGAGAAACTAGCGGGCATGGTGAAGGGAGACACGAAGGACCTCAAACTCGACCCAAAGGACATCTACCCGGGTCAGGTGAGCTTGGACCTTCTCAAGCTTCTGTTCAGACGTTTCCTCGTTACAGTGGAAGCGCATAAGGAAACGATTGCTGGCAAGAAAGGAGAGTCCTTCTCATATCTTGTCGACGCGGAAAACGATGACGAAGCAAAGAGCAAAGTCGCTGAGGAATTCAATAAAAAGCAAGCACCTCAAGGGTTCATAGTGGACGTCGTAGGAAAGCCTTTGGACATGACAGCTCTCGGAGCTGACGTGAGCCAACAGTACCCCCTGGGACTAATGCATCAACCACTCCTAATGGAGCAGAGAAAGCACTGACCTGTCCCACTGGAGATTGGCGTCCTTGAGTTGCTGAGATACTGTGACGTACTCTGGCACGCATCATTGCGGATGAAGCGACAAATACGTGCTCTTTGTTATCACTCGGCTAAGGGACCTAGCTCTTTTCGCAGCTTTTCAACGGTTGTTATGTCTTTGGTGCTGCCTGGGGGGAATTCAACGTAGGTCCACGGGGTTACGAAGTTTGGAGAGGGATTATTGTGTAGGGCTTCCAGCCAGCATCTCTGAGCCATAATCCTCTCGCCTCTATTCCAGTATTCCTGAGCAATAGTGTTCCACGCAGCACCTCTCTCTTCACCACTGAACTTCTCCAGCGCCTTTGCCAACTTCTTCAGATCAGGCGTCCCTGACCTCATATCTGAGACGAACTGAACTGCCACTCTATCCCAAGTTTCCGGAGGCTCCACGCCAAGCTTGGTCAATGCTTCATCTATGTTTCTCCTTATCCAACCATACTGAGCCTCCATATTCTTCGGTGGGTTAGTCCGCGCCTCCCGTAGAAGCTGCACTGCACGGCTATCCCCTAACAGAGCCAGCCCAAGTGCCGCGCCGCCTCTGATATACTGATACTCGTACACGTTGGAGAATTGCGTGAAGAGGGACTGTAGCACGCGATAGGTTTCTTCGCTGCCTATTCTACCTATTGCTTCACAGAGTAGCCCAGCGTTCACAAAGAGCATTCTCGACCTGGCGCTTCTCGCGACGAATTGAATCTTTGCTTCTATCAAAGGAATAGCTTCAGGCCCGAACTGCACAAGTTTTCCAAGGTTCCTCACAAGCCGTTCGCTTGCATCTGAATAGTTGTAGCCACTTTGGAATCGATGCCACCCGCATTTCCGAAGAGTCTCATCAGGCATCGGATATCCTAGCACTACGCCTGAGTCATCATTCACAATAAGGTCAAGAATCCCTGAAACCGAACTCTCTCCTCCTGTTTCTCTATGCAGTCCCGTTGCGAGTGGAGCCTGTGGTTGTACGACCGGCTTGACTACTGGAAGAGGAGCGATCCTGGATCTTCTGAGGCTCCGATAGCCGAGATACCAAAGGGCGACAGGCGGAACCGTGAGTACAGGAATCCAGACAATCCAGATCATCCACGCTTCAGGACCGCTAGCTGCTATCAGCAGATAGTATGTGGCGAAGAGGCATCCTATGAACCAGTACAGTCCGACGGCAAACAAGAAGTAAGCGATAGCTTTCCATTTGTTCATCTTCTATCCTCCAATAACTCTCCCTATGCGACTGAGTAGATTACGGAAAACTCGTATTTATGGGATGAGAATCAGCGAATTTCAAGCCCTTGTTTTCAAAGACTGTCAAGGGTCGTCTTGAAAGCGGAAAAGAATTTTGAGCAAGAATATGATGTAAGGCGCGATCTAGCAATGGAACAGTTACGGAAAGAGCTGCAGGAAGCACTAGACGATTTCCCACAAGCCCTTGAGGGGATCTCGGAAAAGGAAAGAAAAGATGAAGACATCGATGAATGGAGCTACTATTCCATTTTAGAGTACTCTCACAGCCTCAAATGATGTATCACACGAGAAGATATTTTGACAAAAAGAGCATTGGCATATCTTCCAGACGGCCAATACGACGAATCC
The DNA here is from genome assembly GCA_964422605.1 of uncultured Candidatus Bathyarchaeia archaeon. Classification (GTDB taxonomy): domain Archaea; phylum Thermoproteota; class Bathyarchaeia; order Bathyarchaeales; family DTEX01; genus CAYRBK01. The sequence continues at coordinate 40,656 of CAYRBK010000005.1, forward strand.
ATAGAAGACTTAGACGCTTCGGAATTTCCATACGGGAAGAGTGAAGACATACCCCTCAACTACCTGAAGAAACATGAAATGGAGTCCAGAAGGGTTCAGTTTGTCTTCCAGCGATTTCCCTTTGAACACCATCACAGACTGTTCGAGGATCCATAAGCTAAGCAGGAACAGCCAAATGCCTCCATGGTCCAAGGGATTTTGGGAGCTTTCGTTCCACAACTCACAGTGATCTCATGGCGTAGGATCTTTGGCTTCATGGGAAGAGGTCAAGGGGCGATGCTCCGTTCTCTTCAGTGTCTTTGCAACTTTCTCTGCGGCTCGATCGATTACTTCATCCTCAGACTCTTTTCTTCCCATACCATCATATGCCAGCTTGCTTCAATTTAAGGGACACCGGGGGACAAGCATTCCGGAGAATGAAACGGTCAGGTGTTTCATGACCATCTTACCTAGCATTTCTCCAATCGGTCTACGTTATTGAAACCACGTAGTTTTCTGGCATTCCAGGCTTTTCAGGCCTCGAAATGATGCTTCAATAGTCTTTGTAGTCCTCTTCTGGTGATTTCTGATAGAGTCGATGGGCCGATCCCCAGCCTCCGCGAGAGATCCAAGATGTTGATCTTCCTTGGATAGTCAAAGAAACCCATCTCACAGGCGAGCCACAACACTCTTTCCTGTCTATCTGTCAGCATTTTTCCTTTCCGGACGAATTCTCCTATCTCCAGAACTTTCGGTTCAACACCATGACCCTCCAGTTCAGATACTATGCTCCTGTAGGCCTCGAAACTAGGTGCGATGAAGGTGTACACGAGCGCCTGCTTTTCGACACTCCCTCCAGAAACTAGGAAAGAGCCGTGGGACAGTATCGTCTTGCAGACATTACAGCCATCACTGTCAAACCACCCGGAAACTTGCCTACTCGGCTCTCGGCTGTTCTGTCTCCTGAACGAGCCTCTGGGAAATTTGTCCGACTGCTTCCGAGACACGCTTACCAAATGCCTTGTCAGGCCTTCAGCATAGCCCCTAATGTCAACTATCGAGAACTGATCGATCCCCCGATCCCTAAGCATTCCCATCACTTTGCACTGCTCGTTCACCACCTCGATGGTCACGCGATAGGGTGCAACTTCTTGTCGTCCCATTCAATGCCCCCGAATCCGCGAGGAAACGACTATTCTATGTCTGTGCCGCATATAAATGGGTTTGAGAGGATGATTCCAAGAGTAAGAGTCCGAGCCTCTGCAAAAGACCAGAGAACCAGCGATCAGCTTCGAAAAGCAACGAACCTTCCGCGGGTCGATGCAGTGAATAAGCCCACTTTAGCTTTGGTGATTCCTAGGGTAGGTGGGATGGTCTCCCGAAAGTATTCGGGAAAATCTTTTTTGAGGATGGATGCTATGTGAGATCATACCTGAAGAGTCATTTGAGGTTCTAGAATGAGAGACATGGATCTGCTAGATACTGAGGAGCGGTTGGAAGACCAAAGACTGATAGTATTCTTCCTATACGAGGATGAAGGCGAGAACGTGCTTGTAGAGGAGGTCGAAGACCTCAATCTCCCTCACATAATCCAGCATCTAAACCACGGAGGGTCAGTATTCATAACGCATAGACGAAAGCCTAGGCGCAATGTCAGTTCCGCAGAAAGACGCTCAGAAAGGAACCTTGAGGAACCAGGAAAGCCTTGGCACTTCATTAGCGATTCGGCAGGAAGTGTCTCGCGAACCATGCGAGTTAGGGTTCCGAAGGAATCAAGAATTGCCATCTTCACAAGGATTGCTTAGACATCTGAAAGACGGAAACTCTACCCAGATACCGTCAACCGGAGTGCATCCAATCGTTGTACTGATCCTGCTGCCTTTCATCTTCGTATCGAGGATGATGCACACTAGGCGGAAGGAGACAAGGCCGACTGGCTGAGTGTGCCAAGCAGGGTGTGGAAACATTCCCTATAGCACAGCCCGAGATTGGGATATCTTCCATTGAAAACGAGGCAGTCGTAAGCGAGACTCGGACACATTCTCGCGGAAACCCGAACATATTCGGGGAACGTTTATTCTAGACGCTCATCACCACGAGTCCAGCGTAAGGTGAAAGAAAATGGAAAGGAAATGGAAGATCTCCGCAAACCACTTGCTGCCTATGGCAATCTTGATGTTGTTTTTATCAGTCACGGTCGTTGTTGCCGAGCCCAGTTGGGGTCCATTAGTGCCATGGATCTCCTACAAAGACACTCCAAGCGGTCTCCATATCGTCAAAGACCCATTGGTCGTAGCAAGTCTCCTCCCAGCGCCTGCTCCAGGCCCTCCACCAGTTACCCCGACCCCTGTGCCAACAATCTCTGGCTGGGTCATCTATGTGTGCAGTGATGACGTTCCACCCGCTAGGGCGCCGGAAGGACTCGACTACTCTGTGACCGCGAAAGGTCTTTCGCTGGGAACAAGTTATAGAGTCAGAGCCTATCCGCAACGTGGGAGCGCTGACTACGGTCTCGTTCCCTACTATGATCTAGGGATTTTCGTCGCTAATGGTGAAGGAGAAGCGGAAATCAGCGGATTTCTAGTTCTGACTGTAGGTCCCTTCAACTACCAGATCACTGTAGAAACACTGGACGGTACCATAGTCCTGACGACACTGCCTCCCTTTACCTGCTGGAACCCGTATCTCGACCCGCCATATCTCCCGTTCCCGTTGGGCTCCTACCTGTGGTTCTTCGGAGACACCGCTGAAGGCTACGTCGTCGGATGACCTGGACTCGTGCGTTGACGCCAGTGATATGAGCGCAAGGCTGCAAGAGGAAATCACAGAAATCATCCCTCTCTTTTTCCTGTCATATGACCCGTTGCGGTCCAAGCCCAAAGATCAACACATATCCTAGCTGAGAACAGAGCCCGAACGTCTTCGGGAAACGCTTAAACTGGAATACATTGACTTCCATTTTCCAGGAGAATTGCTTGCCATGTTGTTTCCATATGTGTTAGACCTCGTTGAGAAGTCTAGGGGGAACCTTTAGGTTGAGTGGCTGGAAGGCCCGTGAGAACGAAGACGCGATCGTGGCTGAAAGCCAAGGTCACAACTCCATCTACGCGGATCCTCGCCGTCCTAACACCTTCGGAAGTGTTGCTACGAATTCTTCATGCCCGATCCGTAGAGCGCTGCCTACGTGCGCTGTTGGGTCGCGTAGTTTCCTAGGTGGTGGTCGGTCTTGAGGACTCGGAGCAAGCTTGGCTTCTCCCAACGTAGCAGATTGGACATCATGGCCTGCATTCTGAAGAACTCCAACGAGAGTTCCAGGAAGACGAGGCTGATCTACGGGTGCAACCTTAACCTTCGAATGTTCAATCTATATAGAATCATTCTGGTCAGGGGAGGATTTCTGGAAGTTTCCAGACGAGAAGATGGCGTGGAGATATTCGACACAACTGTGAAAGGGAAGGAATTCATAACGGACTATAGGAATATTGAGAGACTCCTAAATAGTGCTGGAGATGCCAGAGAAAATCTCGTTGAGGCACCGAAGAAACAACTAAGAGCAAGATGAAGAAGGAATTCCTCGTCGTTTCTAGGCGAAGCAGGGATTGGATGAGACACAAGAAATTGATGGGATTGGCGAGACCTTACCTCGAGAAGAATGATCTTGGAGCAGACCATACAGAGAGAGTTCTGAATATCGCCAAAAAGCATCACAGGATACCGAAAGAACTGCAAGAACAAGTCGTTTGTTCTATCATCCTTCACGACATAGGCGGAAGCACTATAGAAGAACAGTACAATAGAGGACCAGAAATAGCAGCAAACCTGCTCGGACAACTCGGCTACTCTGACGGATTTGCCAGAAAGATATGCGAAACTATAAGAACCCATCACGAGAGACTGGCAAAACCCTCCAAAGCTTTCAGGATTCTCTATGATGCCGACCAACTCGCAAAGCTCTCAGCCGAGGAGTTTCCCTACCACAATTCAAGAAAGACCGACTGGAACTCGATCATAGACCTAATGTACTATCAACATTCAAAAGCACTGGCAAGGAAAATGCTCAATCAGAGAAAGATATAGTAAAACTGCCTATGATTGAACTAGGGTATTCAGTGCCGGAACTACAGTCTTTCGCGTGAGATCTCCAAGCGTCTGAACCCCCTTATCGCAGCAAAGCGCTACGATGGCATCGGCCTCGGCGATTGTCCGTCTGAGATTTCCCAGATCCCTCTTCGCAACCGCCGTATCACACGGCGACTCCATAACTGTAGAACGCAGAATGACCCTTTCGCTCCTCAACTTTCCAGCGATCCTTTCAACCTGTTCTTCTCCACCAGTCTTGGTTGCCGTTGCGCAGAGGCCGCATCCTAGAACTACCAGCTTCTCGCACAGCCCAAGCAGGGCTCTTATCTCCTCCAGGGGTTTCTGTTCTGTCAATGTCATAGTCCGTTCGTCCAGTTCGATCCCCATAGCTGGAAGACAGTGACTCAGAAACTCGTGTTCCTCAAGTAGTGTCTCCATGAACGGCGCTTCTTTGAACTCTCTTTTAGTCAGCTCCCCTTTCTTCGCCTTGCCCAACAAGCCCTCCCAGTAGGAAAGATTGTCCAAGAAGACGGCTTTTTCCCTCAGCTTGCTCTCAACCCAGTCTAGTAGAACCTCCGCATCCCTAACGCGCCCAGCGCCTGCCTCAATCATCAACCTAGCCACCTCTAGGTCGCTCCGAATAGAAGAAGGCAAGTCTAGACTTGTGTCATATAGAGTCTTACAGAGGCATTCCAGTACACCCCATCTTCCACCGATCCTTTTGACCGATGCGTTATTCCTTCGGCTACCGGAATGCACCTTCAATCCCGAAGCTCATTTCTGACAGAGGGCTTATTGTGATTGATCGTTGGGCAAAGAATCACGTTTTTATAGTCATCTTGAGAATTGTATGCCAAGTGTTCGCTATGAAAAATTCAATGGACGACCTTGATCGGAAGATCATACGACACATTTGCAGCGGCGTCCACTCCTACGATAGACTTGCGAAACTGTGTAACGCGGGAAGAAACACTGTCTACCGTAGGATCGACAAGCTTGAGAAGATGGGGATGATAACAAGGAGAATAAGCGCCTTCCCCAACTTTGAGAGGCTTAATCTGTCGGCAGTGATAGTTGGAATGAACGTAAATGCAGAAGACATGGAGAGAGCGGTGAGCTTCCTCAAAGGGATGCACCAAGTCAAGTTTCTCTGGAAGACCTACGGTACACACGACATTGTCTGCGCCATAATCTGCGACAAAGGAGATGTGGGGACCTGCATCTATAACCTGAGGGAGGCTCTGGAGAAACTGGACATTAAGGTCATGGACTTCGATACTTCGACAAGCATTTCGTGGGAGAAGATTGACGTCACACCGTACTGAAGATGCCGGGAGCCCTACATAGGCTCGAAAGGGGGCTCTTGCGGAGGCTGAAGCAGACAGGAGTTGGGAGTACGCTCGATGCAGCACGTTCGAGAGTTAACGTGAGAGCCGCAATCTACTCTACCTTATTCTGCTCCTCTGTTGGAACACGGCTGAGCAAAGACTTGCGCTGTCACCTGATGGCAAGAGATTGTAACGTGCTCCTTTCCCTGACCAGCCTTATCAACCTTATCAACCTTCTCAAGAACTAAGGTTCCAACTGCTCTTAGACTAAAGCGTTAAGCTTTAACCAGGCTCTTGGTATTGGTAGAGCGAGAGGTTGGGATTGTCCGGAGACGAAGAGGTCAGAAGGCTGGAGCAAGTTTGGCTGGTCTTATCTGGTTTTTTCCAGGATCTAAGGCAGAGGGATATTTGCGTTGATGTTGCCTCCGACCTAAGGGACTGCAAAACACTGATCCATCTGATCCGAACAGGCTCCACCAGTCCGCCTAAAGACCCCGCAATTATCGAGGAATCTCTCCGGAGATTGATGCGTATTCTCGGCGAAGTGAGATCTAATCTGGTCTCAGAAGCCATGAACCTAGACCAGAAATACGTCAACAAATGGCTGGAGAGGATCGATAAGGCTGAACGGGCTGAAATGGGCCTCGCAATGATTTATGGGCAATCCGAGTTTATCCCTAGTCTCCCCAGGGGTTCCGAAGAACGCTGGGTGAAGTTGTCATTGCAGCAACCCATTGCTGAAGAAAGGGTGGAGGACGTTGCGGAACAGTTTGGCGTAATAATTGAAATCAAAGATGACCGTTGCATTTCAATCAGCGGACGACGAGATTCGGTTAGAAAGGCGGCGAGAGACATCTACGAATTGTCGCTCGAAGAGACTTTCTGAAATGCCCCAGAAACCTCGGGAAGGTTGCCATCTTCACCTTCATCAGGAGCTCTTCGGCTGAAACTGACGCGAGTAATGCTGTTTGCTGATAGGCATAAACTGTGTTCTCAACGTGATGTCGCATCGTATTTTCATCAACTTAATGAGGAAATTTAGCCAGAATTGGGCGTCGATTGGTACCTTGTAATCACCAAATAAATACAAAAGTGTCATCTCCTTTTCTACATGAGATAAGCAACCGAACACGCTACTAAGGCTAGAGCTACAGAGACTACCAGGTGATGAGAAGAGACTTGGCTGGGGACTTGGTCAGGGATGTTCAAAATCTGGATCTGGGATTCGCCGAGGCAGTAGCGAAAGCAGGCGCTGAAAAAGTGAACCTCTGCATCCAATGCGGCGCGTGTTCTGCTAGTTGTCCTGTGGGGACTAGATCGGCTCTCCGAACGCGCCAAGTGATACGGAGGGTGCAGCTTGGCTTCAGAAATGAGGTCCTTTCGCATAGGAGTCTTTGGCTGTGCACCACATGTTCGACCTGTACGCAGCGTTGCCCTAGGGATGTTAATCCGATGGAAACCCTCATCAGCGTACGCAGCCTACTTGTTGAAGAGGGATACGTTCCCCCCACAGTGAGAGATGCTCTGGAAGGGGTTTTCAAGTACGGAAATCCGTGGGGCATAAGCCGCAGCAAGAGGTCTGATTGGGCCAAGGACTTGAAGGTGAGGTTTGTTTCAGAGGGTGAGAAGACCGAGCTTCTATACTTCGTTGGATGCGCCGCGTCCTATGACCCTCGGGCACAAGAAGTAGCCAAAGCATTGGTGACAAACTTGCATGCTTCAGGAACGGATTTCGCGGTACTAGGAGAGAAGGAGAGTTGTTGTGGGAATGAGATATATGCGCTTGGAGAGAAAGGGCTGTTTGGCATCCTAGCCGAAGAAAACCTAAGCCTTCTAGACCATTATGGTGTAACCGAGATGGTCACTACTTCGCCTCATTGTTTCAACGCGTTCAAGAACAGATACGGAAAAAAGGACCTAGCAGTGCAGCATTATGCGCAGTATCTCGCAGACTTGATTGATCAAGGAAGGCTTAGGTTTCCGAAGAAGGTCGAAAAGACGGTGACCTTTCAGGATCCATGTTATCTAGGCAAGCATAACGACATTTACGACGAGCCCAGAAAGATAATCGAGAGCATCCCCGGGGTAAGATTTCTGGAATTGCCAATGTCCGGCAAGCGAAGCGTTTGCTGTGAAGGGGGCGGGGGAAGAATGTGGGTCGACGTGCCTGGAGAACGCGCTTCAGAAAATCGCATCAAAGAGGCTATCACTATGGGAGTGGAGATACTGGCAGTAGCATGTCCGTTCTGTCTCCTAACATTCGAAGATGCGGTCAAGACCACGGGCAATGAGGGCCGAATTCAGGTCATGGATCTCAATGAGATAGTTGCTAAAGCATTGTGATCGTTAGGCGAGGGGAAACACTTTTGGCTAAGGCGGCATTGGTCATCGGAGGCGGCATAGCTGGAATCCAGTCCGCACTCGACCTAGCGGACCAAGGCTTCAAAGTGTACCTTGTCGAGAAGAATCCAAGCATAGGAGGAAAAATGGCGCAGCTGGACAAGACGTTCCCAACATTGGACTGCGCCGCTTGCATTATGACGCCGAAGATGGTGGATGCAGGGAGGCATCCGAATATCGAGCTCCTTGCATACTCAGAAGTTCACAATATCAAGAAGGATGGAGATGTCTTCAAGGTTAACATTGTTCGCAAGCCTCGCTACGTTGATGAAACCAAATGCACCGGTTGCGGCGTGTGTGCTCAGCACTGTCCGGTTGAGGCGCCTAACGAGTTTGACGAAATGCTCGGCCTACGCAAAGCAATGTACGTTCCCTTTCCACAGGCTGTCCCACTCATCTACACGATCGACAAAGATAGCTGCATAGACTGCGGGCTCTGCGAGAAAGTCTGCCAAGCAAAAGCAGTTGATCGGCAACAGCAACCGAGAGGGGTCGAAGCTGAGGTTGGCGCCGTCATAGTCTCCACGGGTTTTGGTCTCTTTGATGCACGAGAAAAGGAGGAATATGGGCACGGCATCTATCCAAACGTGATAACAGGGCTGACCCTAGAAAGGCTACTGAGCGCGTCTGGACCAACAGGCGGGCATATTGTTAGACCCTCTGATGGGAAGATTCCGCGCAGCGTGTCCTTCGTGCAGTGCGTTGGTTCAAGGGACGAGAAGTCAGGCAATCTTTACTGCTCAAGAGTGTGCTGCATGTACGCTACGAAGGAGGCGATTCTTCTCAAAGAACATGTTCCCGAGATAGATGAAACCATATTCTACATGGACATCCGGGCCTACGGCAAGGGCTTCGAAGAATTCTACCAAAGAGCCAAGCAGGAATTCGGCATCAATTTCGTCAGAGGACGAGTTGCCGAAATCACCGAAGACTCACGCACGCAGAACCTTTTCCTGACTGTCGAGAACACCGAGACAGGCGAAATCCTAGAACATGAGGCAGACCTAGTTGTTTTGTCAACTGGCTTTGTGGCGCCAAGAGACGAGAGCTTGGCAAAGATGCTGCCTGTGCCGGTTGGCGACGACGGATTCCTCGTTGCCTCCAACCTGAAGACGGACCCAGTTACGACCGAAATTGAAGGTGTGCTCATAGCCGGGACGGTTGAAGGTCCCAAAGACATTCCAGACACCGTGATTCAGGCAAGCGCCGCCGCAATGAAGGCATCCAGTTTCTTGATCGACTGATGGGATCGAAGAAGAAGGAGTACTCATGTCTAGATTGCAGGAGAAAGACGAGCCAAGAATCGGCGTCTACGTCTGCCACTGCGGCACTAATATAGCGGGCGTCGTCGATGTTGGAGATGTCGCCAAATATGCTGCAGCCCTGCCAAACGTCGTCGTCGCCAGAGACTATCTCTACATGTGTTCTGCTCCTGCTCAAGCCATGATTACAGATGACATCAAAGAACATGAACTTAACCGCGTTGTAGTTGCATCATGTTCGCCGCGAATGCACGAACCTACTTTCAGAAAGGTCTGCGAAGAAGCTGGCCTCAACTCATACCTTTTTGAGATGGCCAATATTCGGGAACATTGCTCATGGGTTCATTCACGAGAGCCGAAGAAGGCAACAGAAAAGGCTAAAGATCTTGTGAAGATGGCAGTTGCCAGAACGAGGTTTCTGGAAAAACTGCCCAGAAAGGAAGTGGGTGTTACCATAAGAGCCTTGGTCATTGGAGCTGGGGTCTCCGGATTGAGGGCAGCTTTGGACCTAGCCCAAAGAGGCTTCGAAGTCTATCTTGTAGAAAAGGCTCCTGCCATTGGAGGCAGGACTGCTCAGCTAGGCGAGGTGTTCCCCACAGGCGAGATGGCTTTGGATATTCTAAGGCCAATGATCAAGGCTTTGGCTTCCAGTCAGCGAATCAGATTGTTTACCAACTCTGAAGTTGAAGCAATAGATGGGTTTATTGGGAACTTCAAAGTAAAGGTCGTCGTAAACCCGAGGTACGTAACCAATGAGTGTGATGCTTGCCGCAAATGCGAGAAAGCGTGCCCGATCACTGCCCCAAATGATTTTGATTTTGGACTGAGCCAGAGAAAGGCGATATACCTTCCTTTTGAGGAAGCGATGCCCAGAACACACGTCATCGATAGCAGAACCTGTACGAGATGTGGGGAATGTGTCGAGGTTTGTGAGAGGAAAGCGGTTGACCTTGAAGAGAAGCCAATGAAGTTCGAAGTTGATGTTGGGACCATCATCGTCGCTACTGGATATGATCCGTATGAGCCCCCCGAAGGAGAATATGGCTACAAAACCTATAACAATGTCATAACGTTGCCCCAGCTCGAAAGGTTGACGGACGAAAACGGACCAACGAAGGGTCAACTGCCATTGAGTGGATCTGCGCCCAAGAGTGTGGTGTTTATCACCTGTGTGGGGTCAAGACAGGAGGCCGGAATCTACAAGCCGATCAAAGCGGATCAGCAACTTAACAGGTATTGCTCTCGCGTATGCTGTACAGCGGCCCTCAAGAACTGCGTAGAGATAAGGAAGAAGTATCCAAATGCAAGAGTATTCTACTTATACCGTGACATACGAACCTATGGAAAGGGGTACGAAGACTATTACAGAAAGGCCAGCGAATCTCGGGTCTTGTTTCTGAGATATAGGCCAGAAGAGCCGCCGTCGGTCTCAGCTGGTCCGGGTGGACTCATCGTAACTGTTCGAGACGTGTTGACTCAGAATGAAACGTTGGCTATACCTGCAGACCTGGTGGTCTTGAATGTCGGGCTCGTCCCTCGGGCAGACGCCTCTGACATACAAGCCAAACTCAAGATAGCTAGAAGTGTAGACGGGTTCTTCCAGGAGGCTCATGCGAAGCTCAGACCAGTAGACACGCCGCTAGATGGGATTTTCTTGGCAGGAACAGCGCAAGGTCCAAAGGACATCACTGAAAGCTCTGCTATGGGAAGCGCGGCAGCAGCAAAGGCGGCGATTCCTCTGGCGAGGGGCAAGGTTGAGGTTGAACCCATTGTTGCTGTGGTCGACGAAGACATCTGCAAAGGCTGCGGCAGGTGCGAAGAAGTATGTGAGTACAATGCCATCAAAGTGGAGGAAGTTCAGCCACTCGTCAAAGTACCTATGTTGGTTGCCAGAGTCACCGAGGCGCAATGTAAAGGCTGCGGGTCATGTGTCGTCACATGCCCAATCGGAGCGATTGCGATGAAGCACTTCACCAGCAAGCAAATCCAAGCCATGATAACGGCGGCCTTAGGAGGTTAGCTGATGGAGACCGAGCCGAGGATAGTAGCCTTCCTGTGCAATTGGTGTAGCTATGCTGGAGCAGACCTCGCCGGCACGAGCAGAATGAGCTATCCACCCAATGTTAGGCCCATAAGGGTGATGTGCTCGGGAAGAGTAGACCCAGCGTTCGTACTTAATGCTTTGGAAATGGGAGCAGACGGCGTGCTTGTCACCGGCTGCCATCCGGGCGATTGCCATTATGTGAGTGGCAATCTCAAAGCCGAGAAAAGAATGAAGAGCACCGGGGAGCTCCTGAGGCTGCTTGGGCTTGGGCCTGAGAGATTGCGCTTAGAATGGGTCTCAACGTCGGAAGGCGCGAAATTCGCCCAGATCGTGACCGATTTCACAAAAGCTCTAGGTGAGGTGGAGCCAAATCCGCTAAGTGCAGAGCATAGCGCAGTCTTGACTCTAGATGTGGAACAGATGATTACCGAGGCCTTAGCGAGGACAAATGTCCGCTATTGCTTAGAGTGTGGAAAATGCTCGGGTAGCTGTCCGGTATCGAAGGTCAAAGACTCCTACTCGCCAAGGCGTATAGTTGAAAGATTCCTGCTGGGCTTCAGAGACAGGATGCTTTCCAGCCCGGATCTCTGGAATTGTCTTACGTGCCTTACATGCACCGAGAGATGCCCGTCTGATGTTCGGTATCCAGAGTTTGTAAGGGCTTGCAGACGCGTAGCCTCAAAGGAACAGATGGAAGAACTCTGCGCCCATAAAGGAGTAACAACGGCTCTATCGAGAATCATGACAAATCCAAGCCTCAAGCAAGAACGTACGGACTGGCTTCCAGAAGGAGCCGGGATATCGCCAAAAGGTGAGCTGCTTTACTTCGTAGGCTGTCTCCCATACTTCGACGTGATCTTTGAGGATTTCAACTTGGAGCTCCTGAACATCGCTCGCAGTGTCGTGGGAATACTCAACAAGGCCGGAATCAGACCTATAGTACTGAATGATGAAAGATGCTGTGGCCATGATCTGCTCTGGACAGGCGACCTCGAGAACTTCGAAAGACTGGCCAAAATGAATGT
>CAYRBK010000006.1:0-50559 GCA_964422605.1 uncultured Candidatus Bathyarchaeia archaeon
TCCCCAACCCGCGGAAGAAAGCCGCAAACCCGGGTTCAAATCCCGGCCGGAGCACTACCATTACAGCGCTTGTCTGGAAAGCCATGTCTTCGGTTTGCTTCTGACTCCATTCAAGGACTTTGGCACTCGGCTTCTGATTTGTCCGAGAATCAAGAATCATTGTCAGACAAAGAGCTTGAAGGTGGGCGGGCTGGCTTGAACGCTGCTGCTGGTCTTCTGAAGAGCACGGTCTTATTCCTCTGAGGAATAGTAAAGGCGAAAAATATAAATACTGGTTATATTATCTTTTCATAACCCCGTTATGGAGGGAAAGAAGCTCAGCGACTACGGATATATCAAGGCACTTAAGTGTAGAGAATGTGGCCGCGAATATCCACCCATCAGAATCTATGCTTGTGAAGACTGTTTCGGACCTTTGGAAGTAGTCTACAACCTTGACTCGATTGAGCTCGACAAAAACTCGTTTGAGGAAAGACCTAACACTCTCTGGCGTTATCATGAGCTCTTGCCAATAGAGGATAAAGCTAAGGTCGTGGACCTCGGAGCTGGTTTCACTGGTCTACGCGAGTGCAGAAAGCTATCGAAGGAACTCGGACTGAGGAAACTCCGCATAAAAGATGATACAGTCAACCCGACAGGCTCCTTCAAAGACAGACCAGCCACGGTCGCAGTAACTAAAGCCTTGGAATTTGGCTTCAAAGCCGTAGGATGCGCCTCCACAGGGAACCTCGCTGCGGCGACAGCAGCCCACGCTGCGAAGGCGGGAACACCGTGTTACGTTTTCATCCCCGCGGATACTGAGGTAAGCAAGATTCTGCAGGCTGCAACCTATGGAGCCAAGGTGATCGCTGTGAACGGAACCTATGACGATGCCAATAGACTTGCAGCTCAAGCCTCAGACGAATACGATTGGGGGTTGGTCAACATAAACATACGTCCCTACTACGTCGAAGGATCGAAGACATTGGGCTTCGAGGTCTGCGAACAGCATGGGTGGGAGGCGCCGGACAACATCGTGATCCCGGTCGGCAGCGGGGCACTGCTATGCGCCGTGTGGAGAGGCTTGAAACAACTCAGAGACCTTGACCTGATCGCTGACTTGAAAACCAAGGTGATTGCGGCTCAGCCCCAAGGCTGTGCACCCATCGTGGACGCCTTCAGATCCGGTTCAGACGACATAGTTCCTGTGGAGAATCCAAGAACCACTGCGAAGAGCTTAGCCATTGGTGATCCCGGAGACGGAATCTACGCGTTGAAGGTTGTACGAGAGTCCGCGGGGGTCGCTCAGTCTGCCACAGATGAGGAGATAATGGAAGGAATCAGACTTCTGGCTAAGACCGAGGGAATCTTCGCCGAGCCTGCTGGGGGCGTCACAGTCGCGGTTCTCAAGAAACTTGTTGAGTCTGGGGATATCCCAAGAGATGAGGAGGTTGTGTGCTGTGTGACAGGCAGTGGTTTCAAGTCTTCGGACACTATTCTGAAGAGCATTCCTAGACCCGCGAGGATAGAGCCATCGATCGAAGACCTGAGAAGGATAATAGAGTGAGGTGATGATCTTGGGGAAGGTGGGAGTAGTCTTCTATGGAGGACTCGCAAGAGTAACGGGCGAGAAGACTGCCTATCTCAGCGGGTCAACAGTCAAAGAGGTTCTGAATCTGCTGATGGCAAGATATGGTGAACGGTTTGAAAGCCGAATCTACGATGGAGACGGGAAACTGAGAAGGTTTGTCAACATATACATCAACGGTAAAGACATAAGGTTCCTGAGCCAACTCGATTCGAAACTAGATGACGGAGACGAGATATCCATTATCCCTGCAGTGGGTGGAGGATGAAAAAAGCCTCGAAAAAACACCCTCACTGCTCTCCTCCTAAGGCATAAATTCAACTGGCTCGGACTCGTGACCTGAAGTGGATTCGACGTGCCCTGACGCTCAGAGTAAGGTTTGGACTATCACCCTATCTACGCATGAAAAGTATAGGGGGTATCGATTTTAGGAGGTTCTCCCTTTCCAAAATTGACCTTCCAAATGCGGCACAAAGGCTACAACTGCAACTAAGAAGCCAATGAGGAAAGATGTAAGTCTAGACATCTTCCGATCTTGGGGGCAAAGTTTAAAAGAGACCCTGCCGCTCTGGATTATAACGCCGTAATGCCATGCAGGTGGAAGAATGAGGGATAACGTTTGCCTTGCAGCAGATAAGGTTCCCGAGAAGATCCCAAACCCTGGGCAGTCTTAGTGCAGTACTGTCCTTCCTGCAGCATTTTTCCGAAGAGAATCCCTCCAATAGAAGAGAAAGCTCCTGCAGCCTCTGGCTATGTGGCAGGTCTTTTCAGAATCTTATAGATGGCGCAGAAAGACGTATCCAGTCAGATTGGAGGTTAGGGCTTGATTGAAGAAGCAAACGGCTCTGAAGAATATTGAGGAAAGGCTTGGCAGCTATCTCGGACTCAAGCATCGTCTCGTAGGCGTGAAGCTGATAAACAACAATGAGGATGTAAAAGGTTCAGTACAGCCCAGAATGCCAATGGCTTTCTGCCAAATGTTGAGACAAGCCTCGGCGAAAGGAGACTTATTCCAGTATGGTCTAGACCACGAGAAGTGCCTTACTGCGCAACGTGTTTTGGGCTTCAGAGACCTTGAGCCCGCTGGCACTGGGGAACAGCCTTTACCTCTGGAAACCGAAAGAGTGCTAGTCTCGCCACTAAGCGAGCTTCATCAGGAACCTGACGTAATCTTGGCTGTTCTGACACCAAGGCAGATGATGGATCTGACTCTAGTCCTTCGGGAAGGCGGGAAGCCTCTGCTGGCTGAGTTCTCCGGAGAACGTGCCTGTACCGAATTCTTTGCCAAACCTTACCTGGAGCACAAGCCAGGCGTTTCGTTGCTCTGCAGAGGTGCAAGAGAGATATATTCGGACTTTCGGGACGACGAGATCGTGTTCGGAGCCCCCTTCGAGGTCTACGTGAGAGCAGCGGAAACCATAGAGAGGATCGACAAGATGAGGGGAGCTCTTTGCGGCTGCCGAGCAAGCGATCTGCCAACACAGATAGTGAATGAGTTTGAGAAGATCGGCTTATCTAAGGGGACGGACTACTTCTTCGGAAAAACCAGAGGCCACAACATGAGAGTATACCTTAACAAAGACCTCAACGGCATGTTGAAGTCTGTGACCATGCATTTACCTGTCAAGATGGCGTCTGAGGAAGATGCAGGAGATTCAGCAGCTAGGCTCAAGCAGTCGTTGCCAAGAACGTACTCTGTGAACAAGAGGGGCTACTGGGTAGACATAACCATCAGGGCGAGCGAGGGCGAGCTGGGCATAGACTTATTTGATGGGCTATCGGTTAAAGCAGCAATTGAGAGGTTCGTCGAGAATGTGACTCGATATCTCGTTGACACGGGAAGGGCTGGTCCGAATGGTGAAGGTTGAAGGTCTACAAAGATACGTTCACCTCAAAAACGACTACAAAGAAGCCATAATCGTCCATCCGATCATGAGGGGCGGCATAGTGCCAGAGGAGACCCGAAAGAATCTCTTTGATGAAGGATGGACCAGAATCGGCTATTCAACATGTTTCGACTGCATCGAAGGAAGATCAGGCCTCATCTCGAAACCTCCCATAGCGGATTTCCTCGAAGACATAGCCAAGTTCTTCGGCGGAGACCGGGCTGAACACACGTTTGGATGCCGAGCAGCACAGTTCGCGGTCATGAAAGCCATAAGCGATTATGTGGACAAGGAAGGCTCCGGAGACTACACGCGGATTGTTCTATCCGATCCGCTTTGCCACTATACCACCGCCATAGCTGCTGAAGCGACCGGTCTACGTATGATAGAGGCGCCACACAGCGGATACGCAGAATACAAGGTTGAGGCTGAAAGATTCCGAGAAAAAGTGGAGCAGATCAAGAAGGAAACTGGAAAGCTCCCCGGACTTATCATTGTCACCCACGCCGAGCCTTACTATGGGAATCTGAATCCGGCTGAAGAGATAGGCGAGATTGCTGAAGAATACGATGTGCCCTACATGGTCAATGCTGCTTACACCGCGGGGGTCATGCCAGTGAACATGAGAGAACTACGCGCCGACTTTCTCACCGTGTCTGCCCACAAGTCCATGGCTTCTCTGGGACCCCTAGGCTTCCTCGTGACGAATTATGAATGGGCTAAGAGAGTCTTCCAGACGTCAAGAACAGTGGCAGAATGGAGTGGTAGAGCCTTCGGGAAAAAGATCCCAAACATATTTGGCTGCAGTGTAGGCGGAGTTCCTTTGATATCTGCTATGTACTCTTTTGCCTACGTGGTTGAGCGTGTTGGAAGGTGGAATGAGGAGCTCGAGAAGACGCGGTGGTTCATCAGAGAGATCGAGAAGCTAGACGACGTTATGCTCATCGGCGAACGTCCTCATCGGCACCACCTCCTCCATCTTGAGACGCCGATCTTCTGGGAAATCTCGAAACGTCACAAGAGGAGAGGCTTCTTCTTGGCCGAAGAGATGATCAAGAGAGGCATCGTTGGGCTGCACAGAGGCCTAAGCAAGCATGTGAAGCTCTCTTTATACGGGCTTGAGCGACACGAAATCGAAAGGGTTAAAGAGGCTTTCTACGGGATTGCAGAAAACCATGCGCAAAGATTTGAGATCGAACTTCCATCAGCCCAACGTACGGTTCGAAACACGAGGGGGAAGCATAATGAAGGCAGCTAGTCTAGAGGAGAAGATCAACAACCTCCGAAAAGAGAAGAGGGCGGTCATCCTCGCCCACAACTACCAACTTCCAGAGGTCCAAGACATAGCTGACTTTGTCGGCGACAGTCTAGAACTCTCTCTTTGCGCGGCTCAGACCGAGGCGAAGGTCATAGTCTTCTGCGGTGTCACCTTCATGGCTGAGACAGCCGCAATTCTGAACCCAGAAAAGAAAGTCTTGATCCCTGACAGAGGCGCCCTATGTCCTATGGCAGCTATGCTTCCGGCTGAGCTTGTCCGCTTCTACCGGAAAAAGCATCCCGACGCGAAGATAGTTCTCTACATCAATACCCTAGCCGAGGCTAAGGCATACTGCGACGCAGTCTGCACCTCAGCCAACTCCGCCGAAATCATCAACAGGATGGATTCCGAAACCGTCCTATTCGGACCCGACTCGAATCTGGCTCAGTATTCGATGAACTTCACGGATAAGCGGGTGGTGCCAATACCTGCTCACGGGTTCTGTCCGGTTCATGTGTTGTTCAATAGAGAAGCAATCCTGAAACTTAGGCAAGCTCATCCCGATGCTGAGATAATGGCTCATCCCGAATGCAGCCCTGAAGTGTGCAGAGTTGCTGACTTCGTAGGAAGCACCTCGAAAATGTACAAAGAAGCCCTAGCTTCCGGCGCCAAGAGGTTCATCGTCGCAACAGAGACTGGGCTTCTGCATCGAATGAAGAAAGAGAGGAACGATGCCTTATTCTTGCCCGCTTATGAAGGAGCGGTATGCGTCAACATGAGGCTTCACACACTTGAGAAAATCTATCTCTCTCTGAAAAACGAAAGGTACCGAGTCAGCATACCGCCGGGAATCATGAGGATGGCTGTGAGCCCGATAGAATTCATGCTCAAGACAAGAGAAACCTTGGCCTAGACATTCTTGACCTTACCATTACGGCCTTTTTCCACAGAAAAACGAGACCTGTTACTAATCGGATTTTCTGAAATCAGCGGGTTACCCGCCCCCAATCGGGGGTATGATGGCTACTATGTCGTCTTCCTTTAGCGTCGTTTCTGTCCCAGACAACATTCTCGAATTCACGCCGTTGATCAAGAGATAGATAGCCGGATCAACCTCTTCGCCCTTGTTGTATAGGTAGTCTCGCGCTGCCTTCCCGTATCTCCGAGCCAGTTCATCAATGAGGCAGGCTAGGGTCGCATCGTTGTCCATCTGCACATCTTCCTCTGCGGTTCCAGCCAATTCGCGGAGAGTCGTGAAGTACCTGACTCTAACCCTCAAGTTCCCTGCACCTGACGAAGAGCTGCTCTCAGAAGAAGAATAATCATTCCTTCGCTTTAAACTTGATGTCTCGTTCCCCAAGCAAACGGAAAGCTTTGGAGACCAAAGGGATTCTTGAGAGAAGCCAGGGACCTAAGGAGTGTGCGTGCTGTCACCGGGGACTTCAACTTGATGGAGCAAAGTTAATATGTTCCAAGCCTCGTTATAACGATGTTATCAAGAGGGGCGCGCATGACCAGAAAAGAGGCTAAGGACCTTTCAAACGAGGAACTGGAGTTCTATTCACGTCAGATAGTTCTCACAGAGATAGGGTACAAAGGACAGCTAAGGCTTAGAAATGCGAGGGTATGCATAGTTGGGCTGGGCGGTCTCGGTTCTCCCGCGGCGTTGCAGTTGGCAGCTATGGGCGTAGGTCATCTCCGTCTAGTCGACCGCGATGTTGTTGAGCTTTCGAACCTCCAAAGGCAGCACCTCTATGGTACGAATTCTCTGGGATATCCGAAGGTTGAGGTCGCCGCCAAAAGGCTTCATGAGTTGAATCCGAACATAGAGATAGACCCGTTGCCCATATCCTTGGACGTGAACAGCGCTGGAGATGTCGTCAAGGGCGTCGATGTGATCGTCGACGGATTGGACAGGATGTCGCCTCGCTACGCATTGAACAGGGCATGCCAGAAAGAGCGAATCCCATACATTTTTGGTGCTGCAATCATGACCTATGGAAACGCTTCGACGATCATCCGGGGCGAGACCCCGTGCCTTGAGTGCTTCCAGGGAAATTTTGACGATGACATGCTGCCGACATGCGCGGTTGTAGGCGTCCACCCCTCAATCCTGAACATCATGGCTAGCGTTGAGGTGTCGGAGGCGACGAGGATAGTTCTTGGTGAGAAGCCTCTGCTTGCGGGCAAGATGCTTCACTGCGACATCGGGAACATGGAGTTTGAAGAAGTCGAGATCTCGAAAGCCGAGAACTGTCCCGTATGCGGCTCAAAACCCTCAGGGCCACCTATGCCACTTGAGAATAGACTTGTCACAGAAGTCTGCGGCAGAGAAGGAAAGAGAGTCTTCGTGATCACGCCGAGGACGAACCTAGGATTGGACATGAGCAAGCTGTACTCCTACTTGGTGGCAGATGGTTTCACAGTGAAGGTCAGGGCGGATCTTGGCGTAACTATCGAGAACATCTGGAAAGGAACGACAAGCATCCTAAAGAGCGGCATAATGATAGTTGAGGGAGCAAGGGACAAGGATGAGGCTTTCAGCTTCTACGAAGAGACCTTGATCGACGGACTCAACGTTCCCCGGGAAAGCATTGGAGAAAGAGAAGAGTAACACCCCGTCGACACAGAATTATAAGAAGAGACCGATAGTCAGAGCGTGAGGAAAATGTGCGCAAGCGATATTGAGCGGTTTGTTGGACGGTATTCGATTGGGCGTGACAGTAATCCGCTTGATGTTACCGGCTCTCAACACTTTCTCAGGGTCAAGGTTCCCGGAGGCTTCATCACCTCTGGTCAGCTGCGTCGCATAGCCGAACTATCAACGACTTACGGGAGAGGCTTGGCAGAGATCACGGATAGGCAAGACATTCAGCTGCATTGGGTAAGAGCCGAAGATGCCTTAGACATTTTTGCAGCCATGGACGAGCTAGGCTTCACCACAGACATGTGCGGTCAAGGCTTTGGCGGAGCAAGGTATGGGGACCCGCGGAACATAGTGTGCTGTCCAGCCTCAGGGATAGAAAAGGGTGAGATCCTAGATGGATTCCCCCTGGTAAAGCAGCTAACAGACTTCTTCGTTGGGAACACCGATTTCCTAGACTTGCCTCGCAAGTTCAAGATTTCCATATCAGGATGCGGATCCGATTGCACTCGAGCTGAGACTGACGACCTTGCCTTTGTTGCTGTCAAGAAAGGCAAGGAGGTGGGTTTCGTAATGCTGGTGGGCGGCAGCGTAGGAGCTTCGTTGCCGGGTCCAAGATTAGCAAAGCCCGTGGGCATTTTTGTGAGACCTCGGGAGGCCTTCGATGCTGCGGTGGCAACCGTGGAGATTCACAGAGACTTTGGAAACCGGGAGAGCAAGGCAAAGGCTCGGTTCAAGTGGCTAGTCGAAAGTTGGGGCGTAGAAAAGTTCGCAGCGGTACTTGAGGGGAAGACAGGAAAGGCTTTCGAACGCTATGACGGCCCAATTTTCCTCAGGCACGGTGACCATGAAGGCGTTCAGCCCCAAAGTCAGGAGCCGTATTGCTACGTGAACATTCCTATTCTTGGCGGAAGGCTGACGGGAAATGAGATGACCATGATCGCAAACCTAGCCGAGGAATACGGAAACGGAGAATTGAGGCTGACGCCAACCCAACACATCATCATGGCAAACGTCGAGGAGAAAGATGCCCTGCTAAAGCATCTTGAGGAGATGGGATTCTCGTTTGCCGCTTCCAGCCTTCGATGGAGCAGCTTGGCATGCGCATCAGACTTCTGTGGTAAGACTCAAGACCCCCACGCCAAGGAGGTACTCAGGAATATTGTTGAGCACCTCGAACAGCGCTTCGATCGGAAGCTGTTGGATGAGGCAGCTTTCCGAATATACGTCAGCGGATGCCCCAACAGCTGCTGCGCAAGCATGGTAGCCGATATAGGGTTGGCAGGCAGGTTGGTCAAAGAAGGCAACGGCGCAAGACAGACTTACGACATGTTCCTGGGAGGAGGGTTCGGTCTGAACCCCGGGTTTGGAAGGCCTGTTGAGGAAAGAGTCTCAGCAGAGGAACTCAGATACAAGATCGCATCGCTTCTCGATAACTACCTGAAAAGAAGGATGTCTTCAGAGAGCCTGCGAGGTTTCTGCAACAGAGTGACAGTCGGGGAATTGAAGGCGTACCTAACTGCAACTGGAGGGTAGCGACGTGTCAAGCAACGAAAGCAGGTTTCTCCCAAAGAAAACTGATGAAAGACGCTACCAGCTTGATGTTCGCGGGTTCACCTGCCCGTACCCACAGATACTCGTGACGAGAGCCCTGAGTAACCTCTGCGCTGAAGACATACTCGAAGTGACCCTTGACAACCCTCCGTCCGTTAGGGATATTCCTCCAGCCCTAGAGGAGAAGGGGTACGAGGTAAACGTGTCGCGTCCAGACGGCTCGACATGGAAGATCTTCATTCAAGCTAGGCAACAGCAAGCTGCCAGCGACCAGCAGAGCTAGCAAGTAGTAGCCACAACTGGTCTTCCGAGGGCAGGACTATCATGTTTGACCGTAAGATTTATAAGCATAACGCAGTTATATGAGAGGATAACATTGTTATATTACCGAGGCTCAGAGAATGACAGAATCAAAAAGCAGAATAGACTGGTCCTCACTTCGCAAGAAGGAAGACTGGTGGGCAGTATGGCTCGGCTTCGCCGTAATGGCGTTGGTCCTTGGTCGTATTGTCACGTGGACGCCGAAGATAGGCAAGTGGTCAGCAGACATAACCGCCGCCGTCAATATTGCCGAACTGCCATACTTTGTGCTAGTGGGGCTGTTCCTTTTGGCTTTGACAAGCGCCGCGATTCTGGGAATGAAGGAGAAACTGAAAGGCTACTGTGCAGGATTCCCAGCAGTCTTTGCGTTGGCTTTCCTAGCGTTTCTCATCGCAAATCAAACCGACATTAGCTATCTGGGCTTGGAGTCTGTGCTCTGGGCGCTAGTGGCTGGCTTGCTGATCAGCAATACTATAGGCCTACCGCAATGGTTGAAGCCAGCTGTGAGAACTGAGCTTTTCATTAAGATCGGGCTAGTTCTGCTTGGTGCGGAAATCCTCTTCAACGTGCTCTTGGCAGCTGGATCATTCGGTCTATTTGAGGTAACCGTCGGACTCTTCACCGTCTGGTACTTCTGCTACTATCTGGCAATCCGATTCGGTCTAAGGAAATCCTTTGCTTGCGTAATGGCCAGCGCCACATCAATATGCGGTGTGTCGGCAGCCATAGCGGCCGGCGGCGCTGTCAAAGGTGATCCCAAGGAAGTAAGCTACACCATTTCATTGGTTCTGCTGTTCGCTATGCCCATGTTGGTACTGATGCCAATGACAGCAAGAGCTCTCGGGCTACCTGATGCGGTTGCCGGCGCATGGATCGGGGGTACAATAGACACAACCCCCGCGGTTGTCGCAGCTGGCTCGCTATATAGTAGCAAGGCAATGCAGGTCGCTTCGATCCTCAAGATGTCGCAGAATGTCTTGATCGGACTTACCGCCTTTCTCTTGGCGCTGTATTGGACACTCAGGGTAGAAAGAAACCCGGAAGAGAAGCCCAAGCCCATAGAGATATGGTATAGGTTTCCGAAGTTCGTCGTAGGATTTATCTTAGCTTCGCTTTTCTCATCGTTTCTGCTGACTCCGATCCTTGGAGTCGAAGCCACAAATGCCATTTTGAAGGTAACCAAGGACATACGGTCTTGGTATTTCGCAATGGCATTCGTCTGCATTGGACTGGACACGAAACTCAGTGAACTCGTCAGGATTGGCCGGGGAAAGCCCTTCGTAGTCTTCACCGCAGCCACGCTTCTTGACATAGTCGTTTCGCTCATGTCGGCCTACCTATTCTTTGGGGGCGTCATATTTCCGTCGCCAGTCTAGGTCGTGAACAGTGAACACTATTGTGAAAACCACAATTGGGGGAGCACTCCTGTCCAAAGAAAAACGGCCAAGAAGGACCATCATCGGAAGCATTCTAGGCGTTGTGGGAGGGTTGTGGGCATTATCCTCATTCTTCATCGCAGGCGCATTCATCTTTGCCGGGGCAGTGGGAGGCGGAGCGGCGTGGTTTTGGCTAGGGATACTATCTTGGATTCTTCCTCCGATTACCACCGGCCTCTCGCTTATCGCGTCAATTCTGATGGTGGCCAAACGATATAGGGCAGGCGGGATAGTCCATATAGCAGGTTCCGCCCTTATTCTGACTATGCTAGCTCTTTTCGTGATTGGAGGCGCTCTTAGGTCAGGGGAGATAACAAGGCTATTGCCTATCATCACCTTCTTCTGGACAGGACCCTTCGCACTGCTCCTTATTGGCGGTATCTGCGGTCTCACTGCTGTGAGCTCCTCAAGGTCGGTGAAGTGAGATGACTGGTGCGACCGAGAAATCCGTGGCCACTTCCAAGCTTAGAAGAATCCAGAAGTTCTCCACTAAGGAACTGGCTCTCATCTCAGTTCTGTCCTCATTGTGGATAGTCTCAGAGGTCTACCTTGGACCAGTCATTGGCCAGTTGACTCAAGTGCACGGCGTAGTCCAGCGGTTCTTCGGATGGTTCCTCATGCTGGTTCTGGCTTGGCTGACTGGAAGGTTTGGAAGGGTTACGGCGATGGCGTCGATAGCCTCGTTTGCCACAAGGATCATACGTCCTGGTCAAGTGTACTCCCTGTTCGTTGGGTTTGGATATGCGTTAGGAGGCTTGACGTTCGATCTACTTTTCTTCGTACCTAAGGCAAAGGGATTTGGAGGCAACACGGCAAAGGTTTACCTGCTGAGCATGTCTGCAGTTTCAGCAGCAGTAGCATCCATCCCATATCTGCTCTTCAAGCTCTGGACGTTGGGTTACCTCGGATTTATGTTCTGGGTTCCGCTGTATTCATACGAGATAGCCAGAAGTACAGTTCTAAGCGTCTTGGGCACGCTGACCGGGATCTCTATCGCGCCAAAAATCGAGATATGGGCTCCGAAGATAATGGAGAACAACGGTCCAATTCCTCGCATCAGTGGCTCGAGAGAGAATGAGACTTGAGCCTTAGATAGGAATCCTTTCTCCTTTGAAGTCGCGTTTGAACCTCCCGAGTTCTTCCTCGACTTCTTCAAGCTGGGTCTGGTCGAAGACTGGCCCATCCTTGCAGACCCTGTACTTCCCTATGACGCAGCTTCCGCAGATTCCCATGACGCAGAGCATGATGCGTTCCAAACTTGCCTGAAGCGGAGTATCGTGCTTCTTAGCCATCAGATAGACTTTGCGTATCATAGCCTCGTTGCCGCATGCGTATATCATGTTAAACTTCCTAGATGAGAGGATTTTCTGGACGGCGTCGGTCGCGAGCCCCCCAATGCCATAACTGCCATCATCGGTTGTGAAGACAACTTCCGCACGGGTCTGTACCGCAATATCACGTAGCTGGTCAAGGAATAAGAGATCACTCCGGGTTCTAGCCCCCTCGACGAGGGTAGTCTTCACTTTCGCATCCAAGAGCGTCGTCATCAACATCCTCAGGGGTGCCGTTCCGATACCGCCGCCAACGACCAAGGCTCTTTTGCCCACTATCGTGAAATGTGTGCCGAAGGGTCCTCGAACCCCAGCGATGTCACCTTTCCTCATGCTGTTAAGCGCATGGGTTGCTTCGCCCACTTCTCTCACTGTGACAGAAGATACCTTTCCGCTTGTGGAAGATAGGCTTAGGGGAATCTCGTCCACACCTGGAATCCAGACCATGACGAACTGGCCGGGCTTCGCTGAGGAACAGAGCTCGTCCTCGAGAAAGAGTGTCTTGACTCCCCGGCTTTCGGTTTTGACACTCTGAATCTTGACTGCTCTGATTTGGTTAACGTCTGTGTGCCAGCCCGACAATCTCCTTCACGCTTTCGTAGCCCTTCTTTTCGAGATAGGAGTCGATGCCCTGTGCAACCAGTCTAAAGATGGCTAAATCCTCGTAGGCTATGGCTGACCCGATCTGGACTGCTGAAGCTCCTGCCAACAGGAATTCCACGGCGTCCTTCCAAGTCCTCACCCCTCCGCAGCCGACTATAGGCACGTCAACAGCCTCGTAGACCTCGTACACGCATCTCACGGCGATCGGCTTTATTGCGCCGCCGGATAGGCCTCCGATCTTGTTCGCCAGTATCGGCCTGCGGGTCTCAATGTCTATTGCCATGGCTCTCACAGTGTTTATGGCGGTGATTGCGTCGGCTCCGGCAGAAACCGCGGCTTCAGCAAGCTCAGCTATGTTTGAGGCGTTTGGGGTCAGCTTGGCGAAGACGGGCTTGTCCACAGCGTCCTTAGCCCGCCCCACGACCTCTTCGAGCATCTTAGGATTCTGCCCTATCTCGACTCCAGCTCCTTGCACGTGAGGACACGACAGATTAAGCTCCAGCCCATCGGCGCCAGATTCGACAGCTACCGCTGCAACCTCAGCGTACTCTTCAGAGGTAAAGCCATAGATGCTGACGATCAGCGGCACTTCCAAGTCGCTCAGGTCTTTGATCTCCTGCGCAAATTTGTGGATGCCCGGGCTTGGGAGTCCTACGGCATTGAGAAGTCCACACTCAACCTGGATTACCGTTGGATTGGCGTAACCTTGGCGGGGTTTCAGCCCGACCGATTTCGTAGTGACTGCACCAGCTCCTGCACGTGCCACTTCCCTCAAAGAGTCTGCCGAGATACCGAGTATCCCCGAGGCTAGCATCGTTGGGTTACGGAGACGCAGCCCAGCTATCTCGATTCTGAGCTTGTCCGACTCACGCATGGTCATCACAGAAGTCTTCAGTCTCTGGCTATATTAAGGTTTAAAGTCTCTCCTTGGTTACTTACACGGTTGTTTGATGGAAAAGGTTATTCGTATGGTGGTGAAATAGAGTCTGATTGTTTGCGGTGAAATGTTTTGAAGGCGACCATTATCCCGTCCGTCATGGGAGTTTTGGGTCTTGGGGAAGACAGAAGAATCGTAGCGAAGACGGTTTTTCCGAAAGATGCATTGAAGATAGCCGGGAAACTTATAGAGGTTGAATCTGGAAGAGCCGTCACCGAGGTTGCCAATCTGATCAAGATTCTCAAGGAGAAAGGTTACACTGGATTCGTGTTTGAGAATGCGGAATTGGCTCAGACTGTTCGCCGAGAGCTAGCTGTAGATGTTGAGGTCGAAGCGTCGTCTGAGATAGGTGAGGCTGTGCGTGAAGACATGGGGAGATATGCTGTTGAGGCTGGCTTCCTCGAGGAACCTTCGGAGATGGCGAAATGGATCCACGATGTCTCGATGGAAATGTCGAGGCTAAAGGTTCGAAGGGCAACCGAAAAAAGAGACCTTTTGATCGTGCAGGCTGTTCAAGCTTTGGACGATCTGGATAAGACGCTGAACCTGTCAATGAACCGGATACGCGAATGGTACGGGCTTCATTTCCCAGAATTGAGCCGCCTCATAGACAAGCATGAAACCTACGCCAAGCTTGTAGGCACCTTAGGCAAGAAAAACAACTTCACCGCCGAGAACCTTGAAAAGGAGAGCCTGCCTAAGAACAGAGTTTCCCAGTTAGCAAACGCTGCGGAAGCCTCGATGGGCGCCGACTTTGAGGAAGCCGACATGGAGCAGATTCAGAAGATGTGCCAACACGTTCTGGGACTCTTCGACATGAGGTCCGGACTTGAGGGGTACATCGACAGAACCATGAAGGAAGTCGCCCCGAACACATCTGCCCTAACCGGTTCAACCTTGGGCGCAAGACTCATAGCTCTAGCTGGCGGATTGGGCAACTTAGCTAAGATGCCAGCGAGCACCATCCAGGTGTTGGGCGCGGAGAAGGCTCTCTTCAGATCGTTGACGACTGGCGCTCGACCTCCCAAGCACGGCATACTCTTCCAACATACGGCTATCCACGGGGCTAAGCGTTGGCAAAGAGGAAAGATCGCTAGAGCCTTGGCTGGCAAGCTCGCAATAGCTGTGCGCACCGATGCCTTCAGCGGTAGCTACGTTAGCGACAGGTTGAAGGCAGACCTCGAAAAAAGGATTGAAGAGATAAAAAGGAAGTACGAGCAACCTAAGCCAGCACCTTCTGAAGAAAGACCGAGAAAGGCTGCGAAAGAGCCTAGACCATTCCGCAAGAGAAGGAAGAGGCATGGACGTAGAGGTTGAGCCTCATCCGGAGTTTGCGGGCGTCTACCTAGTCACCGTTGAAGACGGGTCGCGAAGGCTCGCCACTAGAAACCTTGCTCCGGGAAGGGATGTCTACGGCGAACAGCTAGTCAGAACCGGGGAAGCTGAGTACAGGCTTTGGGACCCCTTTCGGAGCAAGCTTGCCGGCGCAATCCTGAAGGGTTTAAGGCGTCTTGCCATAGAACCGGGCAACAGAGTACTTTATCTAGGCGCGGCTTCAGGAACCACCGCCAGTCACGTATCTGATATCGTCGGCGAAGGGGGCTACGTTTTCTGTGTGGAGTTTGCGCCTCGGTCCATTCGCGATCTCATAAATAATGTCTGCAGATTCCGAGGAAACATGGCGCCGATTCTGGCAGACGCTAGACTTCCCGGAAAATACGCAACTCTGGTGGCGAAGGTTGATGTCATATACTGCGACATCGCTCAGCCTGAACAAGCAAGGATCCTTGTGGACAACGCAGATGCCTTCCTCAAGAAAAGCGGCTGGATAATGCTTGCAGTGAAGGCAAGAAGCATCGACGTCACCGAAGAACCGTCAGAAGTCTACAAGCGCGAGATTAGCATCCTCGAAGAGAACAGCTTCAGAATTTCTGAGGTTATACATCTCGAACCCTACGACAAAGCTCACGCCATGATAGTCGCTCAGCTCTTGTCCTAGGAAGCTTGCCGGGATTTTCGAAGAGCGTAAGTGGGCGTTAGCAAGGGCTTTTCATCATCTACTCATAGGAGTTTTCTTATCCTTAAGGAGACATCTTGCATGAACCTGTCGATGTGGTCTAACACATATTCTGTTACGTCCAGTTTCCGTTCTCTGATCAATGGCGTGAGATCCATCGCGTAGATCATTGCTGTCGTAATGTCTGTACCGTGAGATTCGAAATATGTTGCGTTGGCTCTTCTCCTACCCATCGTGGCTAGATCATACCGTTTTCCGCCGCATATCTGGGAATCGAAGACCCCTGCTAGGGCAGTAGCCAGGTTCTCATGAGCGCCAACGTCGAATGTGACTTTATCCGAGTCGACCATCCAGTCGAGGTCCCTCCACACCTCGCAGCCGTAGAGCCTCTGCGGATGGAGGTTCCGTGGGAGTTCTCTTAGCGCCTCTATGACTCTAACAGCGACGGCTACGTGGGTATCATGTTTGTCAGCAGGATTGTGAGTATAAACGTAAGATGGCTTCGCTGCCGAAATCAGATGCCTAAGGTCTTTTCTTACGTCTGGTTTTTTAGGGTCTTTCACAGCGGAACTCGGATAGTCCAACAACAACACGCCACTGTATTCGCCCACAACCGCAGCCTTCTTCTGCTCGGTTCTCCTGACCTTCCGCATCTCTTCATCCGAATATGATGCATAGAGGCCGTTCCTCGGGCTGCCGGCACCATCAGTCACAGTTACGCCTAAGAACCGTTTGTCTTCTTTCATGAAGCATTCCAGGATTCCGTGGTACGCCATTATTTCGAGATCGTCTGGATGGGCGCCGATGCCCATGTGGGTTGTTCTAGCCAAGGCTTCCTGTACAGATTTGCCATCGGGAACAAAGAACTCCGCCGTATCCTTGCCAAACTTCATTTCCATACCTCCATATTCACTTCAAAGCCGGAAGGCTTGCGGCTGCAATGGCCTGACCGACACGTCTGCTGGACTCGTCTGGAAGATGAAGCCTTACTGTTCCAGCCAGCTCTGGGAATTCAGTCTGCAGGACTTCTTCAGCCTTCTGAAGGATTATGTTTCCTCCTTCCCCGGACGTGACGCGTCCAAGAATGAGCACGTGTTTGACATCGTAGAAGTCAGCGTAGTAGGCGATGCCATATCCCATATAACAGCCGATGGTTTCGAAAATCTTCCTCGCCCCCTCGTGTCCCCGTGATAGGAGTTCTTGAACGCGCTTGAGCTTCTCCGCCGAGGTCTGCTTCTCGTCAAACACAATTCCTGCGACCTTTGCGAGTCTGATGACGGCTTCCTGCGAGAAATAGTGGACGCCAGTTCCACGGTCGCCGGACCACTCGTCCACGGGGGCATGCGGGTTGAGGTCAACTGGCACAAAGGCAAGCTCATTGAGCCATCCCGTGATATTGCCCCTTCCGTCTATGTATCCGCCCGCTTGACTTGAGCCCAACGCGATGCCGAGAACATTGGTATCGTCAAGGCTCATGGCTCCAGCAAGCGCCGCGACGTCGCCATCATGAATCACTTCCAGCGGAACGCCTCCCCACTCCTTTTTTATGTCAAGGAACAGGTTCGTCACCCTTTTCTCGAACAGCTTACGAGGAACTCCTCTGAAAAGCGATGCAACCCTGACGCGGTTGTTTATGTAGATTCCTGCTGCGCTGACCCCGATGGCGTCGACCCGAGGCATATGGGAGGCTGCGGAGCGTAGTGCGCTCATGATTTCGTCGATATGATATTGTGGGTCCTTCTGGGTCTTTGGGTTCCAGACGACTTCTTCGCTGAACACCGCTTCCCCGTTTACAACTGCAGATACTTTTCTGTCACTTGCGCCTGCATCAAAGCCGATGCGGCATCCGTCTAGATGTCTTCCTAATGGGATGCTTTCTTCCTTGGGTTGAGGCAGATTGGCATAGTCCACGGCTTCAACAGTGAAAGGCTTTTCGTAGACGCCTCCCATAAACTCAGCATCAAAAGCCCGCCTGCCATTGGGCGAGTATTCCTTTTTGATCTGTCTTCCAACAGTCTTGGAGCCGCCGATCACGACTCTCCACCCTCCCCAGACCCATAGGAGAGTTTTCACGAGACGCTCAACATGGGGCACGCTTGTCCTCTCCATCTCGGAATGTTGAGGAAACACAACGGTCCTAAAGACAGAGGTCAAGCCATCGTTGCGTTCGATGGCGATTCCCAAGGGGTCTCCTTTGCCAGATCCGCGGACAGCGTCGAGAAACACTCGGTTGCGCAGCACAATTGGCCGAAAGTCTCTATCAAGCGGAGGCTTCACTCTCGGTTCAACAAGACCTAGGTGATGCGACATACCCCTCCGTTCCTTAGGCGGTATATGCTGTCTCACGAGAGAGTTTCGTGGGTTGGTCTATTTGTGATTATCTCTTGGCAACGCATGGTCTTGCCAGATTCCACCTTGTACCTTTAGGAGGCTTGGAGACCAAACTTCTTAGGCAACTGTCGATATATCTCTGCTGGTTCAGGTTATCTCTTCTCCCATTGTGCTCATCACGAGTTTTCCATGTTTCACGCCTTTGCAGCTTATGAGTCTGTCAGCTACCTCTCTGATCTCTCGGGGTGACCCCTTCAAGGCGAGAATCTCCATGCAGTTATGCTCGTCGATGTGTACGTGCATCGTGGAAACAACGTTGTCACTTCTCTCATGCTGGATCTCCGCGAGTTTGCCGAGCAGCCCTCGCGCCTCATGGTCGTAGAGAAGCGTTAATGAACCCATAACTTGCCTTTCGGACTTCTCCCATTCCCTCTCCACGATGAAGTCTACAATGAGGTCTCTTATGGCTTTGGAACGGTTTGTGTAAGTCTTTTCCGTCATGGCATTGTCGAATCTTCTGAGAAGGTCAGAGCTGATGGATATGCTGAACCTAGCCGTCTTCTCCAATCCGGTGCCCTCAAGATAGTATTCTTCCTCAAAGATATAACATTCCTATCTTCTCGAATAGGAGCGCTGATCATACTAGTGGTCACTTTTTTCCAAAACCTTAAATTAAAGTGTCCACCACCATAATCAAGCAGTGAAAGAGATGGGTCTAGGAGAAGCAATAGTCTGCAACAACCTCGTCAAGGAATACAAAGGTCCCAAGACCGTACGGGCCCTTGATGGTGTCAGCTTCTCAATCAGCAAGGGAGAGGTCTTCGGGTTCTTAGGACCAAACGGCGCAGGGAAGACCACGCTTGTCAAGATTCTGGCTACTCTTCTTAAGGCAACTTCTGGCCTTGCAGAGGTCGGGGGATACGATGTCGACAAGGATGAAGCCAAGGTCCGCCGGATCATGGGTTACGCAGGGCAAGATTCTGAAAGGTCGGCGTATTTCAGGCTTACAGTGAGGGAGAACCTTCTGTATTTTGCCCACGCCTTGAGAGATGTGCCGACGGAAACTGTTAAGGATAGAACAGATTACATCGCATCGTCGATCGGTTTCAGCGACAGGCTTGACAAGCACTTTATAGCCTTGTCTGGCGGCGAGAAACAGCTGGTTATCGTGATGAGGGCAATCATGCACCTTCCTGAAGTGTGCTTTCTAGACGAACCATCGAAGAGCCTTGACCCAGTGACCGCGCGGAACGTCAGAAACTTCCTCAAGTCATACGCCCAAGAGAACGGGATCACCATGTGTCTCACGACCCATAACATGAAGGAAGCTGAAGAATTCTGCGACAGGATCGCGTTCATAAACCATGGCAGACTCCAGTTTATGGGCACACCCATGGAATTCAAGAAAAGAGTCACTGTCAAAGAAATCGTAGAGATCGGCGTCCCCAAGCTGACAGAAGCTGTGGAATCAAGGCTCCTAAAGATAAGAGGCGTCAGCAACCTGACCCGAGAGGCGAACATCAGGCTTTACTGCGACGATGCCTTCAGCGCTTTGGGCGAAGTCATGGATATACTTGGAGAAGCAGGCATAAAAGCGCCTGTCGGGATGGCTGAACCTTCGCTTGAGGATGCCTTCGCGTTCTTCGTAGAGAATGGCGAGGTGAAATGAGAAGTGGTCAGCCCCCTTAAGCTGTTCTACATGGCTGTGTGGCGAGAAGTGCTTACCCTAACCCGCTACAAGGCGAACTTCGTATTTGAGATTCTGACCGGTGCGCTTTTCGGTTTGGGGATGCTCGTGTTTGCGGTTGCGTTTGACGCTTCCCTACTCGGCAGGACAGTTGGCTCCACAAACTATGTGGCTTTTTTCACGTTAGGCGTTAGCTTCCAAGCCTGGCAGAGCATAGCTCTGTGGAGAGCCGCTGGCATGTTCCAAGGCGAACTCAGCACCGGGCAGATTGATTACACTTTTAGCTGCCCCTTCTCGCGTTACTGGTTTATCGTAAGCAACATTGGCGCTTCAGCGATTCTCGAGACACTTTTCTTTCTCCCTATGTTATGTTTTGGCTTATGGTTTACAAAGGAGACACTGACCCCGTTCGGTCTTGCTCTAGGCTTGGCAGCAACAATGCTCACTGTGACCGCCATGGCTCAGTTGGGCACCATTTTCGCCTCTTTGGTCCTGCGGTATAGGCAGGTGACTGCGGTCTTCAGCTTTTTCAACTTCGCCTTCCAAATGCTGACAGGCATGTATGTCCCACTCCAACTTCTCCCCGTGCCATTGCAGGTGATAGGGTATGCCCTCCCACAGACGTTTGGCATGGACCTTCTCAGACACTACGTGATGAAGACGACCCCGATCATAGCTGTCGAATATGAATGGATTTCGTTGCTCGCCCTAGTTATATCTCTAAGCCTTCTAGCCAGGTTGGCAACAGCCTATCTTGAAAGAACTGCCAAAGAACAAGGGCTGCACTATATCTAGCCGAGCCCCTCGTCTCCAAATACTCTAAAGAGGTTTGATAAGAGAGCTTTCACTAAGCATATCTAGACCGCCATTCATGGCCGAACGGAACCTGTCGACAGCGGTCAGAACAGCCAGTAGCTATCGGAGATATGAAGGCAACCATCGTAGCTTCGGAGCCAGAAGAAGCCGCTATAGGGCTAGTTTCTCTCTCAGGTACCTTCTGCTGATGGCCATGCTTTCTTTGGGTGTTCTGTTTGTTCTGTCCTGTTCCACAACAGCCCATTCTATGCGGAGGGGTTTTGCGGCTTTCAGTACTGCTGGGAAATCAACCGCTCCTTGTCCCAGTTCTGTGAACTCGTATTTTCTGATCCCTTCTTCTGTTCCGTCCTTCAAGTGCAGGTATCCTACGCGGTCGCCACGTTCTTTGATGAACTCTGCTGGCGAAAGGCCTCCGCATTTGACCCAGTAGGTGTCGACGCAGAGTGAAACGTGTTCTGGGCTTGTGTTCTCAAGGATGATCCTAGTTCCATGAGCATTGTTGACTATCTCCTGCCAGTGGTTGTGGTAGCAGACTGTGATGCCACGTTTCTTGGCACTTTTGCCGTACTCCTCGAGAAGCTTCGAGTTTCTCATGTAATTCTCGTCAGAGTTTTCTCTGCCTCCGGCGCCGCTGAACAGAAGGAAATGCCCATCAGCCTTGTCCAGCACAATCAAAGCACTATCAACAGTCTTGACGCTGGCGGAGCCTACGTCCATGTGCAAGCCTGCCAAACCTAGCCTCCGAGAAGCGAGGGGCTTTTTCGGATCAGGTATCCTCGCGAAAACCTCGGGACTAGCCTCTATGCCTTCGTATCCTAGAGACGCGACCTCGTCAAGCACACCCGAGAAATCGGAGAGAGGCCGTTGCCCCCAGACTATGAGTTGAGCACCAATCTTGGGTATAGCCAACTTCAACACCTTGCAAGATTTCTAATGCCGTAGCTATTTAAGATTAACCATGGCGCTTACTGAGACCTAAGCGAACCTCCAGACCACCGCCAGGCAACTGTGATGACATAGGCTCCCCTTTCATGTCGGATCTTGAGAAGGCAGGGGGTCCTAGTCAATGGCCGCGGGAACCTTGGAGCACAAAGACGGAAAGCCTATCTGAGCCACGGAGGATATTTCTGGCCGCTCAGGAGCGCTTTGAAGGTTTCCCGTTCCCTGATCAAGGCATATTTCCCATTTTTCACCAAGACCTCTGCGCACCTAGGCTTGGAATTGTATTGTGAGCTCATCGAGAAACCGTAGGCGCCAGCGTTAAGGATAGCTAATAAGTCGCCTTCATTGATCTGGGGGAGTCGACGGTCTCGGGCAAGGATATCTCCAGACTCGCAGAGCGGTCCGGCGACATCGTATGTCTCAGCATCGGACTCGTCAAGTTTGTTCGCAACGACTATGGGATGATAGGAACCATACATGGAAGGTCTGACCAAGGTATTGAAGCCTGCATCAACGCCCACAAACTTCTTGAAAGGTGTGACCTTAACAGTGTTCACAGATGTCAAGAGGACTGCAGCATCACAGACAACGTAACGGCCTGGTTCAACGCAGAAGAAAGGCTCACCAAGGTCATATTCCTCCACTCGTTTCTTGAAGAACCCCAGAACTCTCTGTGCGTATGATTCCACCTCGAGCGGCTTCTCGTCTGGTCGGTAAGGCACACCGATGCCTCCTCCGAAGTCGATGAATTCAAAGCCTATGCCCACTTCCCTACGCACTACGCGGGCTATCTCTAGAAGCTTCTCAGCAGCGACGAGGAAAGGCTCAACCGTGAGTATGCCGGAGCCGATGTGCATATGCATGCCAAACTGCTCGACGCCTGCTTCTTTGGCCTTTCTATACCCCTCTACCACATCCTCCTCCCAGATGCCAAACTTTGACTCCTTCCCCGCAGTGACCACGTGCTCGTGATGTCCCGCCCCAACTTCAGGGTTCACCCTAATAGACAAGAGATTAGGCACATGAAAGCTTAGAAGTCTATTCAGTTCCGAAAGCGAGTCAATGTTCATCGCCAAGCCCCAGTCTGCGAGAAACCGTAGCTCATCGTCTCTAACGCTGGTGCCGGTGAAAAGAATCCGCTCCGGCGGGAAGCCTGCATCCGAGGCGAGGAAGACTTCTCCGGGACTTACAGCATCAAGATATGCCCCTTCACTCCGGAGTATTCTTAGCACTGCCAGACTCGTGTTTGCCTTGGCAGAGTAGTAGATCCTGACTTTCCCGTAGTGTTTGGACAGAGCTCGGTAAAGTCGGCGGTAGTTGTCCCTTACTCTCCGTTCGCAGGTAACGTAGAGAGGTGTGTCGAACTCTTCAGCCAGCTTCAACGCCGAGACGCCGTCTATGTGAAGGGCGCTGTTCCTATTTTCCAGCATTTCATGCGGCAGCGAAACCATAGACATCATCAACACAATTGTGTCTTTGAAAGAGAATGGAAAGAAGGCTAGATAAGTCCCTTCGCAGCTGCAAGTTCAGCGCTCAGAATTCCTGCTCCAGCCGCACCCCTTATCGTGTTGTGGCCGAGGCAGAGGTATTTGACTGTCATAATCGGGTCGCTTCGAACCCGGCCAACGACGATGCTCATCCCTTTCCCTTCTTCCCGGTCGAAACGAGGCTGCGGCCTATCGATTTCTCCCCTAACGACTATGGGCTTTTGGGGCGCCATCGGAAGATTAAGCCTCTGCGGTTCGCCGACGAAACTTCTGAACGCTTCCATAACCTCCTGGACACTCGGCTTAGACTTCAATTCCACTGAAACAGCCTCGAGGTGACCATCCTTTACATTCACTCGGTTGCAGCTGGCGCTTACGGCTATCTTTGCCGGTTCAACTCGCTTGCCATCAAAGGTTCCAAGGATCTTCCTTGTCTCGCTTTCCATCTTCTCTTCTTCCTTCGGGATGTAGGGGACCACGTTGTCGATTATGTCAAGCGAGGCGACGCCTGGGTAGCCAGCTCCGCTGAGAGCCTGCATCGTTGTGACTATCACCTTCGTCAACCCGAAAGCCATGAGGGGCTTCAGTGTCATAGCCAACTGAATAGTTGAGCAGTTGGGATCGGTTGAGATGAACCCTTCCCAGCCTCTTCTCTTCCTCTGGATACGGAGGAGCTCCAGCTGCTCCGGATTCACCTCCGGTATCATAAGTGGGACATCATCCTCCATTCTATGCGCACCTGCCTTGCTGAATACAGGATACTTCGCCGCAAACTCCTCTTCAACGGGTCCCGCCATGTCGCCAGGCAACGCTGAGAAGACAAGGTCCACGTTGCCAGATTCGCTAACAGCCTTCTGGCTTGTATTCGCCACGGTCATCTCGCTGACCTCAGGCGGCAATGTGGTTTCCATCCGCCATGCGCAAGCTTCCTTGTACCTCTTTCCGGCTGAACGTTCTGAAGCTGCAAGCACCTCTATCTCGAACCAAGGGTGTTCTTGGAGGAGTTGGATGAACCTTTGGCCAACTGCGCCTGTTGCTCCTAGTATTGCGACTTTACGTCTCAAGTGCATCCCTCACAACTTTGACGGCGTCATCAATCTTCGACTCGTCTATAAAAATGTTTATCGTGGCCTTGCTGGTTGTGATCTCGATTATGTTGATGTTTCCTGAAGCTAAGGCGCCTGAGATTCTGGCTATCCATCCAGGCGAGTCTATGAAATCCGGATGGGTCAGCTCAATAAGCCCGATGTTGCCTCGGCTACTTAACGCCTTGGCTATGTTAAGGCGGTGCAGACTGTTTATTAGCGTCCTTTGATTCTCGGACGACACAAATATAGTAAGTGAACGTCTCCCTGTACTGATGCCATAGATTGCTCTGTTTCCAAGTGATGCAAAGAGTCTGCCCATGTTTTCGGGCGCGATGTCACAGACGAGGCTGACTGCCATGAGTCCTCTCTTTTCGCTGATTTCCGAGGATGCCGAGTTGAAGACCCCGGTGATCTCGGTTCCCCCGCCTGCGATGCCGTTCGAGAAGCTGACGACCCTTAAGGTCTGGTCTGGCAGTTTATACTTCAACGCCTCAGCCTTGATGATCTTTGCGCCACCATGAGCAAGGGCGAACATCTCGTGAATGTCCATCCTACTAATCGGCTTGGCTTCAGAAACCGTCTTTGGGTCTGCTGACATCACTCCCTCCGTCTCCTTGACAAGAATGATCTCTCGGGCTCTGAGACAGTTCGCAAGGACCATCGCGGTCGTGTCGCTTCCTCCTCTGCCTAGCGTTGTTATGTTTCCATCCTCATCCTGACCGAGGAAACCGCAGACAACAACTATCTTCTTACCCAGGAGAGGTTCAAGGTAAAGCTTGACCTTTTCACGAGTCTTCTCTATGTCCGGTTCGGCGTCCCTGAAGTTCGAATCTGTAACAATAGGCCAGCCTTCTCCGGCGGGCTCAAGGTATACTGCGTCAGCACCTAGAGACCTCAAAGCGGAGCAGAAGATACGGGCGCTGGTCCTTTCACCCATAGAGATGATCTCTGCGTATTCACGGTCGGTCACATTGCCTATCTGGGACATAACCCCGACCAAGCTGTCCGTAGCGCCCGCCATGGCAGAGACGACTATAACAATCTCCTTTAGACCACATGCTAGAACCATCTCAGCCGCCTTTCTAATCTTCTCGCCAGTAGCCAGATCCGCACCGCCGAATTTGATGACAACTCTGTCAGCCACGGCTCTCACCACTCATCAGGAGAGTTACTAACTCTGCCCTAGCACATCGTCCATGCTATATACGCCGGGTTTCGTCTGCTTGCAGACCCATTCGGCTGCGTAGAGGGCCCCTTGAGCGAAGACACGTCGCGAGAAGGCTGCATGTTCAACGCGAATCATCTCATGTGGCCCAGCTATGATCAGGTCGTGGACTCCGGGGACTCCTCCAGCCCTAACGGACAGGATCTCCAGTTCACTCGGCTTCCTTGCGTTCAAACCCTCTCTCCCGTACACGACGCTGGAGTATCCTCTGGCTTCGGAGATCAGCGTGCCCAGCTTCTTCGCTGTTCCGCTGGGAGCATCCTTCTTTCCGGTGTGGTGGATTTCGGCTATGCTGAAGTCGTAGTCGGATGGCAGAAGCGCCAAAGTCTTCGTCAGTCTGAACATGATGTTGACGCCTATGGCGTAGTTCGGAGAGAAGACGGCTGGAACCTTCTGTGAAACCGCCTCCTTAACTCTTCGCATCTGATCATCTGTGAAACCTGTTGTTCCCATGACTATCCTTTTGCCCAGGTTAGCCACAATTGGAAGGTTTGATGCTTCTGCCTGAGGGGTCGTGAAAGTCATGTAGACATCAGCCTCCTTGGCAGCTTCTGTGATATGGGAAGAGTCTACGATCTCGATGTCGGCGTTGCAGATTCCAGCTTCCCGCAATGTCTTCCCGACATTTGGGTTGCCCTGAGCCTCGACAGCTCCAACTATCTTAAACCCTCGGGCCATCGCCTCTTCGATCAAGGCGCTGCCCATTCTTCCAGCTGCGCCTGCCACACTGATCCTAATCATAGTAGAGCCTCCGCCAACTCTTCTCGTCATGGAGCCTTTTGCTTAAGTCCACATCGAAGAATCTCTCTATTGGCTCCAGAATTTCGGGCGTCCTTTCGTAAACAGTTCTCGCAGCATTCAAGACTGTTTCCAAGCCTTTCTTGGTCATCTTTCCAAGCGGACGCCTACACGGGCCGGAAGGCATGCCAAGAACGTTCATCAAGGTCTTGTAGGCCAGCGGGTTCCTTGCCTTACACGTGGCAGAACCGTAAGGGGTCTCTTCCTCGGTCTTGACTGTAACGATCGAGAATAAGGGCTTGAGCACCTCGGAGAGCTTCTCACACTCCGCGGTTTTTCCTTTCAGGAGAGTCTGCACAAATTCTTGAACACGCCCAGGAGCGATGTTTGAAGCCACGGAGATGACGCCGCTTGCTCCCACTGCAGAGTCCTTCATCATTACGTAGGTCTTGTCGTCGTCGCCGGACAGGATGTCGAAGTCTTCGCCACAGAGTCGCCTCGTCAGCTTCATATTCTCAAGGTTTCCGGTTGCCTCCTTCACGGCCCTCACATTCTTGAATTGAGAGTGCAGAATCGCGAGGTCTTGAGGAAGCAGCTGGGTTCCCGTTCTCCCAGGAATGACGTACGGGATGATTTGAATGTCTGGAAACTCGGCGGCTATAGGTTCAACATACTCCTTTCTTATCTCCAAAGAGCTAGGCCCGTTGTAGTAAGGTTCCACTAACAGGACGCATTTCACGCCGAAGTCTTCAACTTCGCGTGTGGCTTTGAGTGACTCCTCTGTGTTATTGCTTCCGGTTCCGCCGATGGTGAGGCATTTTCCACCGGAGAACTCGTGCACCTTCTCAATAACCTTTATATGTTCCCTCCAAGTCAAAGTTGGACTTTCGCCGGTTGTTCCTACGGCCAAGATACCGCTGACGTCTCCCTTCAACTGGAACTCGATCAGGCTCTTCAATCCCTCATAGTCGACTTCGCAGTTCCTCTTCATTGGCGTGATTATGGCAGTGTAGCATCCGCTGAACTCACGCATCCAGTTTTCCACCTTGACACCGTGAGATGTCGCAGACTGCATATTTATGTTTTTCGTTTTTTCCCTACGAATTTCGTACTTGAATGGGAAGGCATCCAGCGAAGCCTTCACTATAAGAGACTTACTTAGCAGATGTCATAAGCTTTTATACCCATAGCTATACGAGTTCTAGATTGCACAGCAAGGTTTGGAGGATCCGGACATGCGTGGAGAGTGGTTTAGCCAAGCCCGCTTTGGAATGTTCATCCATTGGGGGGTCTACTCAATCCCAGCTCGTGGAGAATGGGTTCGCTACGTGGAGCGGATTCCAGCCAGCGAATATGAGAGGCTAGCTTGGAAGTTCAATCCGAGGAGATATGATCCAGAAGAATGGGTTGGCTTGGCTCAAGAAGCGGGGATGAAGTACATGGTTCTCACGACTCGGCACCACGATGGCTATTCCCTTTTCGATAGTCAGGTCTCGGACTTCACGGCTGCGAAGACAGCGGCGAGACGCGATCTTGTGGAAGAGTATGTCGAAGCGTGCAGGGGGAAAGGCATGAGGATTGGCTTCTACTACTCGCTTCTTGACTGGCGGTACCGAGCGTATTTTGACGGCCCACAGAAGGATCCGGAAGGATGGGCCAAGTTTCGAGAGTATGTCCACGCGCAGGTTAGGGAGCTATGCACAAACTACGGCAAGATCGATGTGCTCTGGTACGACGGAGCCTGGCCATGGACGCCCGAAGACTGGAAGTCAGCTGAACTCAACGCCATGGTCCGAAGGTTTCAACCGGATATTCTCATAAACAACCGTTCCGGACTTCCCGAGGATTTTGGCACGCCCGAACAGAAGATAGAGCCTTCCTCTGATGTGAATCGGTGGTGGGAGACTTGCATGACGATGAATGACAATTGGGGGTACTCGGCGGCTGACCGGAACTGGAAGTCAGTCCAACAGCTAGTGATGAACCTCGCCCAATGCGCAAGGGACGGCGGAAACTACCTTCTCAACGTGGGTCCGAAACCCAATGGCACGATTCCTCTCCCTTCTGTGAGACGCCTAAGGGAGATTGGCAGATGGATGAGGTTGAACGGGGAGTCGATCTATGGATCTGAGCGTTGCCAACAGTTCTCGAGCATGGTAGGACTCACAACCGCGAAGAGCACAACCGCCTATCACCATGTCTTCCGATGGCCCGGCAAAGAGGCAACGATCTCCGGCGTTGGGAACAAGGTTCTTTCAGCGCAGCTCCTAGCAACACGAAAGAAAGTCAGAGTCGAACAGGAAGAGGACCGTGTCTTCTTCAAGGATCTGCCCAGAAAAGCCCCCGATCCGATTGACAGCGTCATAAAAATGGAGCTCGACGGGAAGCCTGAAGTCGCGCCCAGTTTCAGACACATACCGTGAATAGTTTCGTTTCCCGCGCCTACGGTTTTCGGAAAAGCTTTTTATTTTTCGAATCCATTATAACGGCATCATGGATCAGACTGATCTAGAGGTTCTGAAGATTCTTAGGAAGGATGCTCGGGCAAAATACGTTAGGATCGCTGATGCTGTGGGATTAACGGAGGGGGCTGTCAGAAGACGAATAAGAAAGCTCATTGACGAAGGCGTGGTCAAGTCCTTCACAATTGAGACCTCAGCCGAGTTTGAGGGTATAGTCCTCGTTGAGACTGAACCGACGCAGACCAAAGCCGCAACAGCAAAGATCAGGAAGATTGCAGGCCGCGTCTTCGAGGTATCCGGCGGCTTCGATATAGCTGCTTTGATTCAAGCTTACACGATGGAGGAGCTGAACAGAAAGATTGACGAGATAAGAAAGCTCCCCGAGGTTCTAACCACGAATACACTCGTAAAGCTGAAGGACTGAAGAGCTGTTCAGAGGGCTCCCAGGGCTCTGTACATTCTTTCGTAGGCTGTGGCAAAGTCCTCGTCCCTCGAAAGCAAGGCTTGTACGTCCCTATACAACTGCAGAAAGCTCTTCAGGTCTTTCGTGGTCACATGGTCCCTCAAGGTCAAGGCATTCGTGATTAGCTTGTCCAGAAAATGAGCTGAGTAAGTATTGCTCATTTGGATCGATGCGTAGAGACTTGGGTCTTCGCTCAAGACGCTTTCACTGAGAACCAGCTGCAGCTTGAAAGTTGTGCCTCCGAGCTTCTTCAAGACATCAAGGTCCTCGTCGCCCGCAACAGAGGCAAAGACTATGTTCAGGAAATGAGGAAGAGACAGCGTCAGAGCCATGGCCTTATCATGTTCTTCAGCATCCACGATGATGATCTCTACTTCAGGAAAGAGGCTTTTGGCCAGTTTCAACTCGGAAGCCGGGTCTACGA
Organism: uncultured Candidatus Bathyarchaeia archaeon; assembly: GCA_964422605.1. GTDB lineage: Archaea > Thermoproteota > Bathyarchaeia > Bathyarchaeales > DTEX01 > CAYRBK01. The sequence goes on from CAYRBK010000006.1 coordinate 29,218, forward strand.
CCGGAACCAAAGCGATTTTCTCTCCCATTAGTTGCTGAACGCCGGGTCCGAACAGCGGGTGAATCGAAAGCACCGTCACGCCTCTCTTTGCAACCTTCACCAAGACGGGAACTACCTGGGTCTTGAGCGATGATATCTCCATAATAGAGGAAGGTCGCGGAAGATTCGGAGCAAGATCTGCCAGGGCTTCCGGTGTAGCTTCAATCGGGGTTGCGAGTATCACAAGGTCCGCGTCCTTTGCAGCTTCAAGATTGCCATCCGCAAGCTTCGCCCCGGTTGACTTGGCAACAGCCGTAGCCTCGTCATGTCTAACGTCTGAGAAAGTCACTTCATGTCCTTGTGCCAGAAAGTATCTTATGAGCCACTTTCCCATTCGGCCTGCTCCGCCAATAACTGCCACCTTCAAACTCTCCGCCTCACAACCTCAATCCCGCTTCTGACTCCTTGATCCCACCAGTTCCCTTTGGATTCTCTTAGACTCATCCAGCATCAGCTCCAGAAGCCTGAGGCAGAAACCCGCATCCACGCCATGGGTCCGACACACATCGAGGACCTCTCTTCTCAGCTTCTCCTCGACCTCAAGGTTCTCTATAGGCATGTTCTCCCTGGCTTTGGCCTCACTTATCTTCTTCGCCAACTGAAGCCTCTCTCCGCATAGGCGGAAGATTTCCAGGGTGACCCTCGTGATCTCTTTTCTCAGTTCCGCAAGGTCCTGTCCTTTGGTCAAGAATCGACCCACCAACAAGACTAGAGACAGTGGGAGATACTATAGTAGCCTCTGTTTATAAAAGTGAGAATGCTTCCGGAGATTTGATGTAGTCTATATGCTGGCTTCTACTAGCTTATAAATGTCTCTTATGTGGTCAACAGTTTTAAAGCTGAAGTCTTTGGCAATCTGGCTGATCTGACCGTTTCGCCTGAGAAGGACGAATCTGAGCCCGGCTTTCCTTGCACACTCTCCGTCCGACCAATGGTCGCCGACATATAGCGCTTCTTCCGCCGGTACGGCTAGGAGGCCAAGTAGATGGAATGCATGCTTCGGGTTCGGCTTAGGGGCTTCGACATCGTCTCTAGCTACAACAGCATCAAAGAACTCTCCTAGCCCAAACTTGTCAAGGATTCTCTGAGCGTATTCACGGCAGCTTCTCGTCATGATTCCCAGCTTGAAGCCCTTGGCTTTGAGATGTGTCAAGGTCTCAGGAACATCCTCCACGAGCGTAGCATTGTCGAGAGACTCTAGCTCAAACCGGTTCATTATCTGAGACACCTGCCTCAGAGTGCCCCTTATTTCCTCTTCAGAGATGCCTCTGCGTCTATAATCCTCCTCGGCTTTGCCCGTTATCTCAAAGTTTAACATGCCGTCGTTCAGAAGCCCTGGCGTGACGCCTTTGCGCTCCAAATGCTGGATGATTTTGGACTTCATCTTCTTGAAAGGAATCGTGGAGTTGATCAGTGTCCCGTCAAGATCGAAGATGACCGCCTTCAAGCAAAGCTCAACCTTGATTCCGAGACCGCATCATTCTTTATGGGGGATCAAGCAGAGCAAGCACAATCTGCCGCTTGTGTTGTTCTTGAAGCAGTGGTCGGCATTGGGAGGGATGAAGACTGCATAGCCAGGCTTCACTTCCCTTTCAGATCCTTCGCAGACGACAAGCCCCTTCCCTTCCAGAATGAAGACCTCGTGCTCCCAATCGTGCGAGTGGTTAGGGGTTTGACCTGCGGGCTCCACCTCGAAATATCTCATAGCGAAGTTTCTGGCGCCGTCCCTCTTGGAGATGAGCCACCTAACGCGAACGCCCTTAGCGCCAGCCTCTTCGACCTCTTCCGGCGCAACGTGCGTACAATGAATTGCCTTGAACACTTACTCCTTTGCCTCCACCTCGGCATTGGGCACGGTTCTTCAATGCCCACGTTACCTTAAAACTTTTGCCTCTCTCAAACGTACGTGTTCCCTTTTCTTGCTTACTTCCTTACTCTCACTTATGTATCAAGAACCCACTCGTGCACGTACGCGCGTTGCTTTGACTTCTTGCTTTCCCTTTTGTCTTTCACTTCGTCTCAATCAATTCGATGAGTGTTCCATCCGGGTCTTCGATGAAGGCTATCAGCGAGCCGCCTGGGCTAAGCTGGTAAGGTTCATCCGTAATCGTGATTCCCTCTTTCCGCATCATGGAGAGTGTCTTTCTCATGTCCTTCACTTCGAAGGCGAGATGATCGAAGACCCTGTCTTCATACTCTGCCTGTATAAACTTCTTCTGGTCTCGATATAGAGTCAACTCCAGCCTCGCCCCCTTACCCTCGTGATCCTGAAGAAACGCGATCTCAGCGTTGTTCTGTGGGATCTGATGTCGGCCTAGAAGCTTCAGTCCCAGAAATCTGGTATAGAAATCGACCGATCTATCCATGTTACTCGTCCGAATACTGGTGTGAGTAAACATATTTCCACCCAATGTATCCTAATCTGATACCTGTATATAGGAATTGAGGGTCGGAATCCGGACCTCTATATTCTCTCGGCACTCATGTGTGTGAGGAGGAGAGTAGAAGTAGAGAGAAGTCAGATCCTTTGCTTTGGCGTTACCATATCGAGTATCCGCCGTCAACGACCAAGTCGTGTCCAGTGATGTAACTTGCAGCCTCAGAAGCCAAGAATAGGACGGCTCCTACAATGTCTGAGGGTTCAGCGAATCTTCCTAGAGGCACTAGAGGCTTCCAGTAATCTGCGTACTCTGGCTGAGTCTTCAGGAGGTTCTTAACCAAAGGCGTCAGAGTGTAGCCTGGGCTGACGCTGTTGACGTTTATGTTGTGCTTCGCCCACTCGGCTGCGAGGCTCTTCGTCAACATGATCACCCCAGCCTTTGAAGCATTGTAGTGCGCTTGAGGCTGAGGCTTGTTCACGATCGTCCCGGACATGGATGCGATGTTGATGATCTTCCCGCACTTCTGCCTGATCATGTACTGCCCAACAGCTTGACACATGAGGAACACGCCTTTCAAGTTTACGTCGAGCATTCGGTTCCAGTCTTTTTCTTCCATTTCCTCAGCGCGAGACCATTGCCCAACACCGTGGCAGTTCACCAAGATGTCTATCCGACCGAAACTGTCAACGACCGCGTTGACCGCATCCGTAACCTGCCTAGAGTCAGTTATGTCCACAGGCATCGCTAGGACTCTGACTCGGAACCTTTTCTCCAGATCTTCTTTGAGATTCATTATGCTCTCTGCATTAACGTCCAACAATGCCGTGTCAGCACCGAGCTCGGCCAAGCTGTAGGCTATCGCACTGCCAATTCCTCCGCCGCTGCCCGTGATGATGGCCTTCTTGCCATTCAGAAGAAATAGCTCCTTGACAGATTCGTAGGAGGGAGGGCTCAAGAAAATCACCCAAAGTATTGTTCTGAAATGTAGCTTTAAATAACTTTCCGGAGGTAGTCTTTTCTGTGAAAAACATGACAGCCAGACTAGGCAAACTCACACGCGGGATAGTCCGGCTTGCGGCTCTATACCTCTCGGCTGTCCCGTCTCTTTGGATGGTGGCGAACCCCCTATTGTACATCATGTTTCTGCCGCTTGGCATACACTATGTTATGACGCTGCCATGGCCCTTCTTGAAGGACCTGCCCGACCCTTTCGGCAGAGGAATGACGCTGTATTTCCTCACACATGTGTACTCTGCACTAACCATGAGCGAGGCATCAGCCCTCTGGAACGCAGTTGAGGATGTCCTGATGTTGTCAGGCCTAAGTCTGTTCCTGTTGAGCTTCGTATGGTGGTTGAGAAGCCGCGGTAAACTGATGGCTGCTGGCCCATACCGGCTGGTTCGGCATCCGCAGTATCTGGGGCTGATCATCACCATTCTAGGACTCTCGCTACGAGCGGCACGGCCCATTGCATTGATCTCTTGGGGAACCATGACCTATGCCTATGTGTTGATTGCCTATCTCGAGGAGCAGTCCTTGGCAAAGAGATTGGGAAAGGAATACATGGACTATAGGGCTAGGACTTCGTTTATGCTTCCAGCCCCAAGAATCCGTGGCAAAGAACCAATAAATGTCGGAAGAGGACCTGTGGTGCTTACTGCAACCTTGGGGCTAATCCTGTATATTTTGATCATAATCTACGTCTCCCCTTGGCTTGTTTTCTCATTGAGAAGCACCACGTACTAGCGTCAGGATGCCCAGAGAAGCCGCAGCAGAGTTACTTGATCTACTTCAATCACCCAAGCTAAACAGTGATAGCTAGGAGCTACCTAGTTCGATATATTGAATTATGCCGCGGAGACCGTTGACCAGCCAATCGGGATCCTTTGCTGCCATCTCTTCTGCTTGGCCTTCCTTCAGGTTGACGATAATCTCGCCCTTCAGAGTGCGCAAGACCAGAAGCGACGTGGGAAAATATCGAACGATCTCCTCTACAGGCGTGGTGTAAGGCCAATGACGATCGCTCAACAACCGGCGGTAGTTGACATCGCCTTTCAGTATAACCAGATCTAGGCTGGAAATCTCGTCGTGTAGATGCTTAGGCATCTCACAGAAATGGTCAGCTGAAGCCCAGAACCACTCAGCCGACAAATGTAGAGTTCGTCTTGACAATGCCGTCTGTATGCGCTCCGCTAGGCTATTCAGACTCTGGCGTGGAGCTTTGGCAAAACCCTCCAATGTTTGCTCCAAGTCCTTTGGCATGGCGTCCGAGACGAAGAATGGGTAAGGCTTTAGGAAGAACGTTGTCTTGTCTGCCCACCCGTTCGAGAGGAGAAAGTCAGCCAGAAAAAGATCGAAGCCTAGCTCCATGCCTACATTGTCATTTGCGAAGGCTATATGCGAGAAGGTTTTTTCCTCAAAGACCTCTAGAATTCGAGCGAAATCGTTGATCAGAAGGTTCTCTCTTTCGATCATCCCCTGCCTCCGCCTCACCTCATCCGCAACGGTCAGGTTGCTGAGGTCGACACGGTTACCCCATAGGCTTGCGTGTAGAAGATTCTCAAAGCACAATCGCGGATCACCTATCATTTCTACGGAGTCCAGTGCAATGCTCAAAGGAAGAATGCATTCGCCAAGTTGTTGTCTTTTTGACAAGCTAAACGGGTCCAGTCCTCGGAGTGATCCTGGCTGGAAATACTGAACTGCTTCTAGAAGGCGGCGGTAGAAGAAAGCCTCAGCGAAGTACCAAGGTATCTCCAGCCACGTCCTGCCTTGGAACTCTTTCCATTTATGGTTCCATTGTTTGACGTCTGGGGCTTTCTCCGTTAGCGGTCGAATCTGACCGCTGAGGATTTCCTCTTTGAGAAGGGCTAGACGTTTGACAATGGCGGAGGGATAGTTATTGTCAGCAATCACTTCTTCCACAATCTTGGGCTTCCTATGCAGAATCGTTTTCTGAGCGAAGGAGCCTTTTTCGGAAGTCATCAGAAAACCGGGAAGACTCTTGGCGCATTTCAAGAAAGGCTCGGCTCTTCCTACCCGTCTTCAGATACCACAAAAAATAGCAGAATGGAGTCCAGCTAAGTTCCCGAAAGCGTAACAGTTCGTTGTTTCAGTCTTATTGCCGCTATGATACATGGGAGCCCACCAGACGACGCCCGGTATGTCACAGTGGTGATCACTTCAGCTCTCGCTTAGAGCTTCTTCATACTTCTCGAAAAGAAGCTCTAATGCTCTTCTGAAGGCCTCAGCCCTGCTTGAGAATATCCTCTTCACATCTATGAGCTGTTCGAGCTTCCTGAGATAGTCATTTGAGACACCAAGCTTCACAACTATCTCTTCATACTTTCTCTCTTCGGTTGTTTTTTCGGCCAAGGCTGTCTCCTCAGTTCCTATTCAGAAATCTAGCGGTTTAACTATATAAAAGTTATTGATTTGTAAACTTCAATATGCAGTTTCTGTAACTCTGGGTATGATATTCCGGTATACTTCTTTCATAATATGCTGGTATACTCGAGTATATTATCCCGTACACCTTGTGTGGAATCCTAAGTTCACTTTTAGAAAACTTTATATCCACCTTGAAATAAAGAAGTAGTTCGCGTACATCTAAACAGAGAATCCCGTTGAAAGGAGAAAGGAAAGATGGAAAAAAGCGTCGAGGAAATAGTGAAGCGGGCAGTTTCCGAGAAGAGCATTGAGGACATTGCAAGAGAAGCAATTCCACAGATAGCTGTACTAGGCATCGGAGGAGCAGGATCAAACATTGTCTCCTGGATGAAGGACAAAGAGGTTTCAGGAGCAAAGATCTACGCACTGAACACGGATGCAAAACATCTCAGCATATCAAAGGCTGACAAGAGGATATTGCTTGGGTTCCAAGTTTGTGCGGGACTTGGGTGCGGTGGTTTTCCAGAGCAAGGCGCCAAGGCAGCTGAAGAGACTTCGGATGAGATAGAGAGGACTCTTGCCGGTGCGGGCCTAGTCTTCGTGACGGCGGGCTTGGGCGGCGGAACCGGGACAGGTGCTTCGCCTGTTATATCAAAGATTGCTAAAGAGATGGGAGCACTGACGCTGGCTGTCGTTACAATTCCGTTCCAGGTTGAGAGAGCCAGACTGATGAAGGCTAAAGAGGGCTTGGGGAGACTTGTCGAGGCTTGCGACGCGGTGATCGTGATCGACAACAACAGGTTGAGGAAAGTTGCGGGCAACCTGCCGCTAAGCGAGGCTTTCGGAGTTGCGAACGAGCTAATAGCTACTTTCATCAAGAACGTATCAGAGACCATTGCGATTCCAAGCCTCGTTAACCTAGACTTTGCTGATCTGAAGGCGATCATGACGGGAAGCGGAGTCTGCGCCATAGGCGTAGGAGAGGGCATGGGAGAGACTAAAGTCGAAGACTCTGTCCAAAAGGCACTGAACACCCAACTGCTTGACATAGGAGACCTCAGAAAATGCGAAGGCGCACTGGTTCACATTGAAGGCGGAGACGACATGACCCTCGAAGACGTCAACAGAGCTGGAGAGATCGTCATGGGCACAGTCTCACCAACCGCAAGAGCTTCATGGGGCGCAAGAGTGAACAGCAAAATGCAAGGCGCGATGCGAGCAACCGTTGTCTTGGCAGGAGTCGAAAGCCCGTTCCTAGTTGAGGGCCTACAACCGTTCGGTGCATTGAGACCCAGAGGAGCGGGACAGGAAGTCGAAGTGCTCGAGAAGCCTGCTGCAGCGGAAGAAGAAGTGAAGAAGAAGCGAAGATGGTGGTAGCCTTCGCAGAAGGCCACACCTAGAGACCGAAGGGGGATGAGACAGTCCCAGAAGTCGAAGTAATCGTCTACGCGATCTTCGTATTCGCCATCTTCGCAGTGGCAATTCTGCTCTATGTCGCCTACAAGGCGTTCAAAACTCCAACGCTCTTCTATGCATCTGACGAATCGCCTGGAGAACTATCAACACGGCTTAGCTGTCCCAAATGTCGCATGAGAAGGCTGAAACCAACAGGCCCCTACACACTCGAATGTGAAATCTGTGGCTTCTCATTTAGCATTGGCACGGTGGCAAAGAGGGAAACAGAGTAGCCTGCTGAAGCCCTCTGCGTGAATCAGTTTCAAACTGTTTGCTTTTTTTCTGTTTCTGCTTTTTTCGGCTAGTCAAGTAAGACATACCATGGTCCGCATGGCAACACGTCTGAACAGAACTGACCACGTAATCTCATTTACTGTGCGAGCCCTGTTTTGCCTTTCTCATCAGAAATGGCAATCAGCGTGAAACTCATACAAGAGGTTGGGGGACATTCTCGCTGCGGTGGGTGTCGCCGTTGCGATTCCAGCCCCTCTTTTCTATATCCGAAGAAGGGGCGAAGAGATACCCTTCATTAAGCCTTTGGCTTTCTTGCATTGGTGTTTCCAAACGAACGAGCGGCGCAGACCTCTTCAATCCAGACCAGTCAGAACAATAAAAGCAGCAGAGACATAATGGCAGGCGAAGATGAAACCCATATACAGAGCGAAGAGCCAAGATGAACCCAAAGAGCGAGGAAAAGCTAATATTTCAGGCACCTCATTCAATAGCTCGAAACGGTGACTAGACCGACTTGTCCCTTGAGATACAGGAACTCCCGGATGTATTGGGGGTAATTGTGATGTTAATCCTCGCCAAAGAGAACACGCTGGAGAAGGCTGTGCTCAAGCAACGGATTGACAAAATATGCGCAGGCCGTGCATATGTTGGAATGGGCGACTTCGATAAGGCCCTAGAGGAGATGCTTTTGGAGGGCCTAATCCTCAGTCATGCCGGAAGAGTTCAGCTGACCGAGCTGGGCGCGAAGCTCGGCGCGGAATGGAGGAGCTTGCTTTTGAAGAAGGAGCCCATACTTGAGGTTGTCGCAGGAATAGCCGACGGCTCCGTCACGGGGCTTGTGGTCATACTTACAGCCTTCACAGCTGGCTTGGCAACTAGCACAGCAGCATTCGCAGCCTTCTTGACCCTGGCAGCTGTGGCGATCACAAACTTCTCTAGCTTTCTCTTAGGAGGGATCACCGAGGATCTGGCAGACCTTACGACTCTACAGACTCTGATGGACTACAGTCTAAGTGACATCCCCCACGAGATGGAACGGGACAAGTCGCTGGTCTTGGTCAAGCAACTATTCACACTCTTGCACAGGGAAATCAGCAGGTCGAACATTTATGCAGCCATACTCTGCGGCGTAACCACGTTCCTAGCCGGCAGCATACCCATAGTGGCTTACCTGTTGTTGCCCGAGCCGCTCGACATTATTCTATCGCTTAGCATAGTTGGGATTGTTGTGGGGGTGTTCTTAGTCTTCTATCGCTCCAAGAAGACAAGGGTTCACTGGAAAGTAACACTGTTTGAAACTGTTGTCATAATCACAATCGCGGTGATCGCTTCATTGCTACTTGGTGGCAACCTGTAAAGAAGGCCAGAGTCAACCACGGAAAGAGGGCTACTACCGCAGAGAGGAATATGCAAGACCGAGACATTGGAACAGAAGCCAAGAGCCCATCGTCATCCAAGCTGAACCTACTGGATTCGGTTGACAACGGCACGGTTGCCTAGTCCCGCTTAGGAGAACCGTCAGCTGATTTTCTACTGTCGCGCCAAGAGATGAGGGGGACGGGGACCCGTGAGACTCAAGGTCCAAGTTCAGTTTCAGCATTGAAGAAGATTTATCTACTGTGACGCTGAGACTCTATAACAGGAAGTGGCTAAGTATGGTTTTTCCCGAGAGATTTCTCTGGGGAGTGTCGATAAGCGGGTTTCAGCTCGAAATGGGTCATCCCTCAAAGAAAGACCTTGACCCAAATTCGGACTGGTATGCTTGGGTTCATGATTCAGGCAACATACGGAAGGGCTTGGTCAGCGGCGATCTGCCTGAGAATGGTGTCAACTACTGGAACCTTTACGAAAGGGATCATGGCATGGCCAAGGAGCTTGGGCTGAACGCTTGCAGAATAGGGATAGAATGGAGTAGAGTCTTCCCGCACAGCACTGAGAAGGTTGGTGTTGGGGTCGAAAGGGCCGGTGACGGCAATATCGCAAAGATAGACATTGACGACGAAACCATTGAAGAACTCGACAGAACCGCAAACAGCGAAGCGGTGAACCGTTACAGGGCAATAGTTCGAGACCTTCGGTCAAAGGATTTCAAAGTATTCGTCTGCCTCAACCATTTCACTCTTCCTCTGTGGGCACACAATCCGATAGCTGCACGCGAAACGAAACTCCGTGAAGGTCCAAGGGGCTGGGTTGACGGAAAGACTATCATCGAGTTCGCCAAGTACGCAGCTTATATGGCTTCGAAGCTGGGTGATGTTGTGGACAGCTGGTCGACCTTCAACGAGCCGATGGTTGTGCCCGAGAGTGGCTACCTTTCGGCAGAGTCAGGTTTTCCGCCGGGCGTAAGCAACTTGGGAGCCTATGGCAAGGCTATGCTTCACACGGCTGTAGCTCATGCACGCGCCTATGATATGTTGAAGAAAATGGATACAGTCAAGGCTGATGAAGACAGCTCATCGGCTGCCGATGTAGGGTTGATACACAATGCGATTCCTACGTATCCTCTGACCCAGAAAGACCTTGATGTCAAGGCTGCTGAGTTCATGAGCTACATGCACAACCATTTCATCATTGAAGCGTCCACGAAGGGGTGGCTGGATTACGAGTTTGCAGAGAAGAGCAAGGAAGCGAAAAGCTACATGAGAGATAGGCTGGACTGGATTGGCGTGAACTACTATACCCGTTCAGTAGTTAGAGGGAAGAGAGACTTTCTGGCTAAAAGGGTCGCAGGGGTTCCGGCAATCCCTGAGTCTGTAAAAGGCTACGGCTATTCATGCAAAGCCAGAGCCAAGTCGCTCGACGGGATGCCGACCTCGGATTTCGGATGGGAGATCTACCCGGAGGGCATACTTGACGCTCTGAACTTGATGAAGGGATACGGGAAACCCCTATATATCACGGAGCATGGGGTAGCTGACTTCGACGATAAGCTCAGACCGCGATTCATAGTGGACCACCTGAAGCTCTTGGAAAGGGCGGTTGACAAGGAAAAGATGGATGTGCGAGGCTATCTCCACTGGGCCTTGATGGACAATTACGAGTGGGCTAAGGGGTTCAGTATGAAGTTCGGCCTCCACGAGGTGGATATTGAGACCAAGAAAAGAAAGGCGAGAAGGAGCGCTCAGGTGTACAAGAGAATAATAGAGAGCGGAGGGGTTACGGAAAGCATAGAAAAGGCTGTCTAGAGTCTGCGGGGTTAGGCAGCCCAGAAAGGTGTCGACTTCCTCATTATTTCCACCAGTTCGTTTAGTGCTTCAGTCTCTGCCAGGTCCAGTCTATCCTGGAACTTTGTGAGCAAGCTTCTGGCGTGAGACTCTGGGGGGCCTACGTATAGTATGTCCCCATCGTTGAAGTGCCGCCCAACTGTGGGCTTATCGATGGACACGGCAACCTCCTTTCCTACCTCCGCTAGGGATATGACTTCCCCCCGATCCTGTATCTGGAGTATCTCGCCTATCTCTTTACCCTCTCTGTTTACAAGTGGGATCCTAGGCTTAATCGTCCCGGCGAGGACCTCAACGCCGACTATCGCAGGCTTTGCTCTTCTGAACACGTAGCCCGGAATGACCCTGATCTTGGCAGGTTTGACAAGATTCTCGAACTCGCTTCTTTCCTGAGCCTCCTTCTCGCCTTTCATCCATTTCAGGTACTCATCGATCAGGTGGTAGATTATGCTATGTCGGAAGATGGGGACCTTCCTGTTTTGAGCCTCCTCTTCCGCGTCCGGCAGAACCTTAACGTTGAACGCCAAGACTGCGCCGTAGAGAGGTTCGCTTTCCTTGACTACTGCAGCTTCAGTAACATCTCTCTTCGAGACGTCCCCGACATCAGCCAGCCTTATCGGAACCCGGTTTCTTTCCAGACTTTCGGCTATCGCCTCCAATGAGCCAAGGGCGTCCGTCTTTAAGACGATGCCATCGACATCTGTCAGAACCCGGATTCTCTGGACCTCTTCTGAGACCTCCTTGACATACTTCTCTATCTGCTCTCCAGATGGAACCACGTACAAAGGCGCTCCGGCTAAGGCATCGTCGAGGTTTGAAGCCGCTATCTTCACACCGGCAGCTGCAGGAACCTCATCAACTGAAGTGAACCTGTCCCTCGGATCTCTGATCTCGTCCAAAGGCTTGGGCAAGAGAACCGCGCGGACCTTGGTTATGATTGGGCCGTTCTTTCCTCCTAGGATTACTGTGTCGTCCTTCCGGAGGAGACCGTCATAAGTTACTACGTTCACGGTTATGCCAAGTCCAACCTCCTCCTTGACCTCCAGGACAGTGCCTTTGGCAGGACCCTCTGTCGTCTGAAGCCTATCCTTAAGGAACTGCTGTGTCAACCCGGTCAACACAGCCACTATCTCGGTCATGCCCTCACCGGTCTTGGCGCTTGTTGGGACGATGGCGACTGTCCGCGTGAAGTCAGTTATTTTGTCAAACCGGTCCCCCCTGAAACTCAATTCCGAGAACTTCCCCATAATCTTGTACAGGTGTTCATCGAGAGCCTGCCGCACGTAAGGGTCTTGGCTTTTGTAGGATTCCGAGAAGGAGGCTGTGGGCTGGGGCTTCCAACCCGGGATTCGGTCGATCTTGTTTGCCGCGACAAGAAATGGAGTTCTCCTAGACTTCAGGATGTCTATGGACTCGTAGGTTTGATTCTCAAACCCTTTTAGCACATCGATGACGAGTAGGGCTATGTCGGCCACGCCGCCGCCCCTGCGCCTAAGGTTTGCGAAGGCCTCATGCCCGGGCGTGTCGATCACAAGCAGACCAGGAATTCGGATCTCGCCACCAAGTCTACTGAGAAGCGGGCCCGCTATCTCTCCTAGTGTTTCAATAGGGAAGAAGCTTGCTCCAATGTGTTGCGTCATCCCGCCAGCCTCTCGCGCCTGCACACTGCTCTTCCGTATATGGTCCAAAAGCAGAGTCTTTCCAGTATCGACATGACCAAGCACGCACACGATTGGCTGTCTGATCGGCATATTGCCTCAGCCCCGCTAAGACGGACTTTTGAGCGGAACCTGAACCCTCTATCAGAATCCGTCTCCGGTCTACATTTTCTTTGATTGGTCTCTCCGCTCGGTGGACCCTTCGTCTGTCTTTTGGTCTGATTCTCACGGCTATTCTTTGAAATCTGTCGTGATCTTCTCTTTCACTGAAGAGAAATGGTCTGTAAGTTTCTGAGGATGCAGACCTCGGGAGAGGTAAGCCGAAAACCTTCTGGCGTAGGCGTCAGAGTCAGAAGATAGCCGTTCAGCGTAGTCGGCGATATGCTGCCCTGTGATTCTGGTCTCATTCGGAAGTATCTCTTCATCATGGCGAACCTCGACGCCTGCATCCAGAAACCCCTTCAGTGTGGCGAAGATGCGCGAGCCCTTGGAAGGTGTTCGCAGACCTGCGTCTAGGACGGCTTTGTTCACCTCTTTGGCAGTCGATCTGTACCCACACAGTAGACCGGTCAGGTATGAAGCTGGAACATTATCAAGATTGCCAAGCCATCCGTACTTCTTCCTTAGCTCGCTCGAATGTGCCGAAGTTACTACCTCGTCGCCTTTGACGGCAGGTCTGACAACTTGGACTATCATGTGGTTCAGGGTTTTCCGAACGACAACCCTAGGAAGGCCAGATGAGATCAGCTTCCTTCTGAGTTCATAGTTAGTCTTTCCTTCTCTTCGCCTTCTGAATGGGACATTGTAGAATGGGCCTTTCGCCATCACCTTCTCCTCCTTAGATTGTGGGCTTCTATGTGGCGTTCTAAGTCTGAGACTGAACGAAAGGCTCCGCTCTTAGCCATGACATATAGCTGCCGATAGATCCTCTCCGTGATCGCGTGTCTGCCTCTAAGCTCACGGAGCCTATTTCTCTGGGCTCTTACCCTGTTCATCCAAGCCTCCTTTTGGGACAGTCTAGCGCCCCTTCCGCCGCTTCTGCTCCCGTATCCTCTTCGTTTTCCTTTTTTCTTCTTTGCGTGAAGCATGTGAGCGCGAGCACGGCTGATTCCCTTCTCGGATATCTTCCGGATGACTTTTTCATGGACGAGTCTTTTGATGTCTTCTCTTGTGATGGCTAGGTCTACCTCATCTGCCTTCTCAGGGTCGATCCATACCCTGCCCTCGCCCACTTTGAGGATTTCAGCCGCCATCCGACGTTGATTTCTAAGACTCAAAGGAAGACCTCCCCTTCGGATTTGCACTCAGTTATTTTGCCTCTTTCTTCTCGGTTGCGGGTTCTTCTAGCTCCTTGTATTCTCCAGGATTGAGGACGTGTATACGCATTTCCTTGGCTCTATTGATGATCTCGATTCTTTTTCTGGCACCTACAGTGCGAGCGATTGTGATGGCTTCAGCATCGGGGCTAACGTCACTCAAGTCGTCAACGTTGGAGACCCTGACTTCCCTATAGGCTGAGGGGTGCAATCCACGCGATATTTTCGGGCCTCGGCAACCGCTCTTAGGAGATGAAGGCCATCCTCTAACGCTTTTTCGGGCTTTGTTGTCCAATCCGCGAGGACGCCTCCAGTTTTCCTTCAAGCGTCTGTACCGCCAGCTCTCTTGCCGACGGAACTTGGGGTTCTTCTCCTTCTCTTTCCGCCTCTTTGCTATCAGGTTCTCTCTATCGGTCTTCTCTTCCTTCAGTTCGTGATCCCCTCCAGTTTGTCGTAGACGTAGATTCCGTCGAGGAACTTCCTCGGGTCTCTTTGCCTCACAGCTGTTGCTTGCTCGATGTTTGCAGCCGTTTGGCTCACGCCTTCAATGCTGGTTCCTTGCACGATGATGTCGTCGCCCTTCACTTTGACCTTCGTGTCACCAACGATCTTAGCTATACGAGGGTTCCTTTCGCCTATGAAGTTCTCGATAGTGACCCTGTCTCCCTCTACTTTTACAGATATCGGAAAGTGAGAATAGACTATTTTCATCTTGTAAGTGAAGCCGCTTGTGACCCCCCTTATCATATTGCTAATGTGGGAGGATACTGTTCCAACAAGGGAAGCTACCTTCCTTCTGGGCCAGGGGGCTGAGACAATCACCTTTCCTTCTTCAATCTGGATCGAGACAAGAGCATGAGAGAAGTCTCTGACCAACTTGCCCTTTTCTCCACTAACTACAACAGTTTTCCCGCCTAGATTGACCGACACACCTTCAGGGATGTCAACCGTCTTGACCTCTATCTCACTCATGATGAAGCCTCCGCCTAGTAGATGAATGCCAGCAGACCCCCGCCACTCCTCTTCTCTCTGGCCTCCTTGTGGGATATCACACCTTGGGGCGTCGAGATTGCGAGAACACCTATATCCCTCGACGGAAGATACATCCGCTCCCATTTCTCAAGATCTTTGACCTTGACCGTAAACCTTGGCCTTATCGCTCCGCACCTATTCACCCTTCCAAGGAGCTGAACCCTGAATTTCCCTGAACGGCCATCATCAATGAACTCGAACTCCCCAATGTAGCCGCTCATCTGGATGACCCTGAGCACATCGCCCATGAGTTTCGATGCTGGCGATATGATGCATTCCTTCTTTCTCCTGAGTTCGTTGTTCATTATTGTTGTCAACCCATTGGCGATCGTGTCCATTCTCTCATCCCATCTCTCTACTGGTATTTCTTGAAGCCGATTTTTTCCGCGACCTCTCTGAAGCAATGTCGGCAGAAGTTCAGACCGTACCTCCGTATGATTGGACCGTACGATCCGCATCTTCTACACGGCCTGCTCCCTTTGCCGTACTTTCGTTCCTTTCTGGCGGTTTGCTTGCTCAACTCGCGCTCTCCTAGGTAAACTCAACGCCGAATTCGTCTCTTATGAATGATTCGGCTTCATTGGGGGTTAATAAATGCTTCGAACCGATTCCAGACTTGGCTCTGCGTCTACGTTTCACTCTGTATCCTCGTCTCTCAAGAATGGTGGAAATGTCCATACCGATTATGCCTAGTTCAGGAGAGTACCTTGTGCCGCTTATGTCTATGTGTTCCCTGATTCCGAAGGAGAAGTTTCCGTGCTTGTCAAAGGAGGTTTTGGGAATTTTGTTGTCGATGGCTTGGAGTGTTCTTTTGAGAAACTCCTTAGCTCTTGCTCCTCGGAGAGTCACAAGACAGGCAATAGGCTCCTTCTTTCTTATGCCGAAGTCTCTTATAGTCTTCTTGGCTATTCTAACGCAGGGCTTCTGTCCAGTCAATTCTTCGAGAATCCTCATGGCCTTTTCGAGGGGATCGCCAGATTTTCCCACAGAGACGTTCACAACCACCTTCTCAATCTTAGGCTTCAGAGTGGGGTTTTCCTTAGGCTTCCCTCCACCGGTTGTTGCAGACATTCTAATGCCCCCCTATACGTGGCAAAGATATTCGGGGAGCTCTGTCGCCTACTAGGAAGGCGTAGTCGAGTACTGTCTGAAAAGTCCCGCCGTTCGCATCTTTTATTGCCACGAGAAAGCCCCTGCGTTTCTGTCCAGCCTGTTCGGCGATGGACGTGATGGTTCCGTACTTGCTCCTGTTGACTCCGTCCACGAGTAATGCCAGCATCTCGTTCCCCAGCTTCAAATGCTCTAGTATCTCTTGACCTGGAATGGTTATTCTCAGCGTATCCAGTGTCTGATAGACATCCTCAGCCGGGCTTTGGGGGTCCTCGACATGGGTCAGTATACTCCTTCCATCGTGAAGGTCAATCTGAACGTGTCCGTGCTTCAGATATTTCTTCCCCTCGATCCTGCATATCTTAGACTTGGCTTCCTCTTCGCTTATGGGATGTAGAGACAATCCCTTCTCAGAGGGCAGGATTCGGTAGTTCGTCCCTAGCTTGGGGATGGAGATCACATCCATGAGGCCAGCGGGGAAATGCTCGTCGCGTCTAGCCTTTCCGTCGACCAGAATCTCGCCTTGAGAGATGATCTTCTTTGCCTCTTGTCTAGTCTTGGCCAAGCCAAGGATCTCTCGGACGACAATGGCCAATGGTATACTTTGATGAACTGGGTGAGGACCTGGGCTAGGCTTGATAGCCCACGTGAACTCCTTCCTGTGGACTGGCCAAAAGCCGGGAGCTGCTTCACGTTTCAGGTGCCGGCTTCCCCCTTTCTTTCCCATTCTACTTTCCTCCTTCCGCTTGGGAGGTCACCTCAATCTCCGTAGACGGTTCTTCCCCCGTCTTCGTTTCTCTTGTTTCGGGAGATGGTTCTTCCTCTAGCGTCTTCTCCTCTTCGAGGGGTCCTCTCCTTTTGAGGATCTTGTCTCGCCACTTGTCATCCATGTTCAGGCGCACAATCTCGACTTTTGATGGGTGAATAGGGACGCGTACAGATGTTCCATCAGCCTTTTCTCGGTTTATCCCCTCGATGAAAACTCTATATTTCTTCCTATCAGTCCCCAAGACTTTTCCCTCGAATCCTTTGTAGTCGCCTCTTAGTACCCTAACAGTATCGCCAGTTCTTACGGCAAAAGAATGGACATTGTGAGACCTCTTCAACTCCGAGGATAGATGAGCGGAAAGCATGATGCCTCGCCTGTGCTGGGCCGCGGTATGAAGCCTTTTCCTCTGTTTGCTCGGTTTCTTAGTCTTGGTCTTCATGTGTGTTCCACTTACGCTGTTCTATATTATGATGCTAGAGGCGCTGGCTATTCTTGGCCATCTCTCTGCGGCTTCTCTTGCGACCGGCCCGCGTATCTCTGAGCCTCGCATTTCACCTTCAGGAGTAATTATGACAGCCGCGTTGTCTTCGAACTGTACCCAGTTCCCTTCGGGACGTCTGAAGGGTTGCCTCTGCCTGACTATGACGGCGCGGAACAGCTTTTTCCTCATGTCGGGCGTTCCTTTCCTTACCGAGACGACAACCATGTCGCCAACCGCCGCCGCAGGTACACGTCTCAGTCTTCCCTTATAGCCAGTGACCTGAACAAGCCTCAGCAACCTTGCCCCAGAGTTGTCGCTGCATTTGATCACAGATCCGGCGAGCAAGCCTCTTGTGATCTTCAACCCGTGCCCCATCGTTCCTTTGGCTACCAGTGCTCTCCCTTTTGCTTTGGCTGCCATTTCCCAGGTCACGCCTCCGTCTTCTCGACAACAACAAATGACACGGTCTTGCTCAGCGGTCTGCACTCTGCAATTCTTACGCGGTCGTCCTCAGAGGCGTTCATGCAGGGAGGATTGTGCGCAGGGATGTGGCTGTGTCTCCGTTCATAACGTCTGTACTTGCTCACGTATCCCGGGTAGTCGCGCCGTACTATCACGGTCTTCCCCATCTTAGCGCTTGTGACGGTCCCTTCCAAGACTCTCCCCCTTATGTGCAGCGAACCGTGAAATGGACAGTCGGGGTCGTTGCAGGGTTTCTCCGGCTTCTTTAGCGAAGCCAGCGACATCACCAACGCCTCCTAGCAACCCTTTTCACACGGTCTTCTGGGCGTCCGACTAGAACTCTCCCGTCAACCTCCATCAGTGATCCATCAGGCAGGGAGAAATGGAGAAGGGAGGTTTCTTTGATTATGATCTTCTCCTTTCCCTCATGCGAAATTGTCAGGGTTTTACGAGTCTCGTCGACAACTCTACCTCGAAGCCCCACGGCGCTCCGATTTAGGCTCTGCACAACCTTCGCCTCCAATCCTATGAGTTCATGTTGAAGTATGGACGGTGTGATCCTCATTTCTTTTCGCCGCTAGCCTCTTCATTCATAACTGTTAAGATGCGCGCTATTGTTTTTTTGAGTCCTCGAATCCTCGACGGGTTCTCAACTGCTCCTCCGGCCTCTACCATAGTTCTCATCCTGACGAGCTCTGTTCGCAGTTCTGTGAGCCTTTTCCGGCGTTCTTCGATAGACATTTCTCTGACCTCTTTCATTCTCTTCATGGGCACTTCCTACTCAGCTCCTTCTTCGCTGGGTTCTGCTTCGGTTTCGGAGACTTCTTCTTTCACCGTGCTCTGCGCCGCTTCTTTTGCTGTTTCGACACCTTCCTCAGCGCCTGCTGCTTCCTTGACCTCTTCCTCAAGGATTTCCACGTGGTCAGGAAGTTCGACGCCCGGGGGCATTATCGAGACTTTCACCCCGAAGATTCCTGGTTTGAGTTGGGTATGGACAGCGGCTCTCCTCACGTACTTTACAGCCGGCTCGCCGCTCTTCGGCAGAAATCCTTCCCGGAATTTCTCCCTGCGAGCACGTTCGGTTCTCAGCTTGCCACTTATGATGATCTCTGCGCCGAGCGCTCCGGCTTCCATCACTTGGCTTAGAGCCCAGAAACCTGACCGCCGGAAGTGGACGCCGCGCTTTAGGGCAGCGGCGATTCGTGAAGCCACTACGTGAGCGTTTAGTTCAGGTACTTCGATTTCGGCGACTGAGATCTGGGGGTTGGGCAGACCGAAGTTTTCCTCAATGACCTTTGAAAGGTTCTTTATCGTCAAGCCCCCGCGCCCAATTATCATGCCAGGTCGCATGGCGTAGACAACTATGTTTGTGCCTAAGGGGGTCTTCGTGATGTCTACGCCGCCGTACCCTGCTCTCTCGAATTCCTTCCATAGGAATTCGTCCACGCCAGTCTTCTTGATGGACTCGTCCACAAAATGCCTGAAAGATGACAATCACTGCCCGCCTCCCATCTGTTCCAGAACTATCTCCACATGACAAAGGGTCTCAAACTGAGGGGTCGCTCTTCCCATGGCTCTCGGGAAATACCTCTTAATTTTTGCCCCAGGACAGGCTGCTGCATGAACAACTCTTAGCCGTTCCGTATCAAGCCCTTTGTACATGGCGTTTGACTCCGCGCTTTCCAGAACCTCTAGGATCTTCTCCGCAGCCTTCACAGGGTATCTTCCCGCGGCATATAGCTGCAGGCCATGTCGATGAGGCACTTTCTTTCTGTGTCTCCTGAAAGGGACAGCTTTCTTCCACTGCCTAACAATCCCCAGAAACCCCTTTGCCTCGTCAAGTTTCATCCCCTTGATCGCGAGGCATACCTCTCTTGCCACTTTAGGGGATACTCTGAGTTCTCTGCCGCTGGCTTTCGCCGTCGTATCCGCGTCCAAGCCCAGCACTGAATATCCCCATTTTGGCACCGGATGTTCACCGACTTTCATTCAACAGATGCACAGTGATTTATAAGAGTTGTCCCGCATTATTTAAGGAATCGCCGGCTCTGCTGGGCTCTTCAAACGATAACGCGGCATCTCATGTCAAACGCCCGGAACTAGGCTCTTGTCTGCTTTTCCGTGCTAGCTTAGTGGATATCTGACCCCCGGGATCTTCCGCAAGGCGACAAGCAGAGGTACACCTGCCAGAAAGGAAACAACTACGACAAGCACGTCCTCTATGTAGGACTTGCTTGCGCCTTCTATAAAAGCGATGTACACGGCCTCCCAGGACCAAAGGAAAACCGAGTGTAGTCCCACCGGGATCAGCAAGAAGATTCTTGTCAACGCGTCTGTTGCAGTTCCAACGAAGGCGATGAGTGGCACCAGTAATGATAAACGCTTCAAGTCTTGTTCAAAAAGGTTACTGGACGCTCTGGATATCGGGTAGATGAGAGCAAGGGACGCCAGTATATCCAGGATTGTCCACATTGGAAGCCACCTTCCCAAGGGATGAACAAAGTAGACTCCCAACATGAACCCATACAAGGCTGCCAAATGCCTCCATTTCCTCTTGGCTACGAGGCCGGAGGCTAGAACGCCAAAGGGTTCAGCTACCACCCCGAACATCCAGAGCTCT
Source organism: uncultured Candidatus Bathyarchaeia archaeon (assembly GCA_964422605.1). Classification (GTDB taxonomy): domain Archaea; phylum Thermoproteota; class Bathyarchaeia; order Bathyarchaeales; family DTEX01; genus CAYRBK01. The sequence goes on from CAYRBK010000006.1 coordinate 49,389, forward strand.
GTGGGGTTGATGGCTCTGGCGACGATGCTACCCATTAGGGCTGCAAGGAATCCGACCCAAGGGCCTAGGATTATCCCTTCCAGAGGTTCTAGGTATATGCTCCAGTTTCGCCACAAGCCAGGCGGGGTCACTAGGTACAAGACTGCGTGGAGAGCGGCGAAGACACCAACCAGAGCAACACTCTTTGAAGAAAACCTCAAGCCGAATCGAACGTAATCTCCCATCCAAGGATAAAACATTTTTCCTGCGGAGAAGGAACTCTGTGCCCCGGGACCTAGGGTTAAGCTCTTCTAATCTGGGCCTGTCCACGCACTGTGCACGAACGATCTAAATGGCAGCGTTTACCCCTAAGTAACTTGGGGATTCAGGTATGGCTGAAAGCTCGGCTGGAAAAGCCTTCCTCATCCAGATCGGTTGCCTCAAAACCCATCGGTTCGGCGGCCATTTCACGCTTCGGCGCATACAAGTTCATGGACGCCTCCTTCAGTTCTCTCCAGGTTCAAGTTGGCAGACTCAGCCACGCCCCAATCTACCATCTCTTTGAGTGTTTCCAACCCATCTCAAAAGTTTCCATTAGGCACTTAACGCATTTGCTGTATTCCATTGATGAAACATCGAATATTTTGTCACCCAGCCAAACGACGTTGAAAACCACAGTTGAGAATAAGATAGAGCCGGCGTTTGCTTCGGTGCCCCTATAGTCGACATATATCCTTGCCTTTGTTGTCGCAATCTTACCTAATCTTCTCAGCTCCTCCGTGGGTTTCTCGCCAGAAGGCAAGATTACTTCCAAGTCCTTGTCTCTTAAGAGCGGTTTCAGCACATCCAGCAATTTCATGGGGACGTTGTTGATCCTCATCCTCCTCGATCTCTGAATCTTCCTTCTGATCTCTTCTATTCCTTCATCCACCGTGCCAAAAGTGGTTGAGATCCTAGCCTCGTATCTCCCTTCTACTATTGGCATTCTGCGTCACCTCACGCCTCTTTTGCCGCGTTCCAGCCCAGACTATTCCATTCTAAGAAGCACTTGGCGCACTCATCGTACAACATTTCGTCTACAACATATTGATGGTTCACTGGATCTTCAAACACGGTAAACGTCCTGCTCTCATCGAGAGTAATTGACATCGATGGCACCTCTTTGTTTCGGACCATGCAAACAATCTTCACT
>CAYRBK010000007.1:0-27920 GCA_964422605.1 uncultured Candidatus Bathyarchaeia archaeon
TGTCCATTGCATGCCATGCTGTACTCATTTGATCGCCCTAATTTCAGCTTTAAATTTCTACCTAAAAGATTCCTATAAATGCTTTTTATTTAAGTGGGCTTTGACAACAGCTTAATCTTCCGGTCTATATTTCCCATGGAAACCTCTCCTTCCCGCGCAATGTGACTTTACGATCTAATTGTGCGACCAGCCGGCATAACTCATTAAACATCTCGGCGGTTCCAGGCCTCATTTCTAAGGTTTTGATGAGTTTCTCTACCGCCTCCGTCAGCTTCTGAGTGGAAGTCTTCTGCTCCCCGCTGACGGCTCTAATTCCTTCCATAACCTGAAGATGAAGCCTCAACTGTTCCGTAAGTCTACGGATAACTTCAGTCTGGTCGGCTATGGCTTGAAGCTGAGGCTTAATCCAGGTGGGCCAGTCTTCAGGAACCTCGATGTGCTGAGGGTGAGATCCATCGGCTTTAATTGTGATTCCTAAACTGTCCCTGTAAAAGTCGATCTTGAAAGGTGTAACAGTGCCAACTTTGAAGACTCTATGCCGAGTCTGAGGCTCCAACTTACTGGTGACGTCTTGGCAAACGGTGAAATCCAGCCCGGCCAGGAAGAAGACAGTCTGCACCACACCTTTCAACGATTCAAAATCCAGTGGTCTGCGGGGCAACACTCGACAAGTTCCGTTCTGCCAAACCCGAACTTGGACCGCGTCATTCTTAAAAATCATAATCCGATTGCGGTTGGGCGCAACATACCAGTCGCCATAGGGCTTAGGCTGGTCCCTCGCTGGCCTGCGCTTCAAAGCCTCAAACCTAACAGCCTCAACAACCCCGGGATCCAACGGCTTACCAGTACGCCACTCAGGACGATGCACAACTTGGGCAACATGGACTCGCTCATCAACCTTAGCGGATAAGAGTTTTTTCAGTTGGCTTTTCTCAACCCAGATCATACGTTTGTACTTTTTGTATGGGAGATTGAGGTTCCGGCACACTTCTCTGGCGCTTGAATGAGGGTATTTCCAGAGAAAAGCGCGAATACGCTTAGTTACCCCTTCAGACCTTATAGAATCCTTAGTGCTGAGGTTTTTGCTAGACAAAAACGTGAACCCCAGAAGTCTTACCGGCGAGTCCGCTAACTTCGATCCGAATCTTTCCAATTGTCGGTTAGCTCTCTTTGGTTCTCAGAAAGCTGGTGCTTCAGAAGTGGCATTCTCTTTAGGTAGTGTTCAAACTTGAGGCGTATCCATTCTTTGTTCTTCGGATTGGGACTTTGAAGAGAAGGCTCTATCAGGACCTGAAACTGTGGATTAATAGACTCTATCCATGTGAAGGGGGGATCTCCTTTTTCCATCTTGTCGAATTTTACAGTCCAGATGCCAGCTCCAAGCCTTAGAAACTCTTTTATTCTGACGCCCCTTCGCAGGTCAAGTGAGATTTCGGTTCTAGGAAGTTCCGCGACAATTATCACGTAGTCGAAGCTCTGACTGTAATTCTCGACTTGAGGTAATGCTCTTAGGATATGATCCCCGTTGCTCTTGTATTCAAACGCATAGTAAAATCCTTGCTTCTGTGCTGCCACGTCTACAAAACGGTTTGCTTCATGTCGGCAGCCTATTGACCCGCAGACCATTTCCCTTGTGTAGACTTGGAAGCCTTGGGCGAGAAGATGTGCCGAGAGGAAGGGATACTTTGCCATCATCCTCATCCTCGACGAGAGAGTTTCTTGATGATTACGTCTCGAATCCAGTCGGAAACTGTCTGGCTCTTCCGTTCTGCCTCGTTCTGAACCATGTCTCTAAGCCTAGACTCGACTTTTGTGGCCAGAACTTCTGTTCTTTTCTCGAGAGGTAAACCTTGGATAGAGGTTTTTTGGGTCCGGCTCCTAGCTTTCTTATGCATTTGGGGAGAGTTCATTTTTGAGCCTCGAAACAAAGCCTAATGATGGAAAGAGGCGGAATTTAGGTTTCTCCCTTAGCGCCCGTCAGAGTCGGTTTGAGGGCTTCCACTAGTGCAATCACGATGCCGCTGAAAGCCAGAACTACCCCGGTAACGATAGCGCCAGCTCTCCATGGTACCTCCTCTTTGACGTAAGTTGCCTCGACTGCGAAGATTTTCCTGTTGTCGGTCGGATGGTACAACGGGTTGTCAAAGGTCAGCTCGATGTCCAAGTCTGAGGTCTGCAGCTTCATAGCTGTTGGAGAGACGTTTTGGAAGCCGAATGCCTTGAAGAACTCGGCTAAGTCGAAGGTGAGGTTGCCTCTCCAGTGGATTTTGATCTCTTTGGGAGGCGGGTTAATCGTAGCCGTAGTGAACTGTTGGGGTTCATATTCGTACACGGTCGTTTCCCTTCTACTTGAAGGCGCCAAAGGCACCACGAACGCCAGAATTATCAGAAGCACTCCGAGAGCGCAGATGATTACTCCTTTCACGTCTTCACCTCCGGATCGCTAGCTTTTCATTCTGCATGATGCTGAAAGGATAGATCATGTCCAGAGAAACTTTCTCTATCGCGAAGGGCTCGCCATCTCGAAAGAACTTCATTCCGCAGAGTTTGTCTTTAGCCATGGCCGCTGACTCTTCGTCGCTGCAAATGGCGTGAACGCTGACGCCTTCCCAAGGACCGTGAGTCTTGTAGACAACGTAGACTTCTTTCACGGTTTAACCTCCCCACTCTTCCTCGTCCCATTCTTTATCGAGTCAGCATCATAGTCGTAATAATCAAGGTAGTCAGGGTACGCGTCGGCATCGTGCACTTCCCGTAACGAGGTGCTCCTTCAGGTTTAGGTTTGCTCATGGCATCGTCTCCTCTTCTCGAATAAGCAGCAGACCTTTTTCCTTGGCTTGTTCAGACGTTAGGGCTGCTTTGTAGAGCCAGCGGTCCGTTCTTCGTCTGGTCAGATATCCCCAGGAACACATTTCGTCCATGAAGCCGCTGAGTCGAGGGTCCTTTGCTGCTCCCCAACGTTGAACCATCTGGTTTTGCACTTCACTGACAGTTCGTTCTTCTCTGTCGAAGAAGCCTTCTCCATAAAGAAGCGCAACCCTGCCCTGAATGTCTCTAGACGAAAGCCTCAGCGGAGGCCTTTCTACGCTAATAGTAAGTCTCGGAACCTGGTTCTGCACGGAGATTTCTGAAGGCGGGGCTTTTGAGAGTCCCTCGATCCTAGTCTTGACTTCGGCCAGATCCCTCTTCAGAAGGAGAAGGTCTTCTTCTCCACTTTTGACCTGGCAGGCTTTGATGTGGTTTGCCAAGAGGTTTGACATATTCGCAATTGTTTTCTGCTGCGATTCCACATCTTCCAGTATCTTTCCTGCTGTGCTATGCAGTTTCATATCGTCTGTCAGAGACTTTTGTAGTTCTTGATCGATCTCTTCTAACCGCTTTTTCAGCTTGTCGATTTCTGGTCTGGTTTCTTTCAGAACCTTCACGAGGAAAGGCTGCAAGACTCCTACTAGAGCGTCTCGGAAATGTTGGAAGTGGCCGATCTGGTCTTTCATTTCCGAGAGAAGGTTAACGGTCTCTTCATTTTCCTTTGAGAGTTTCTTGTGTTTCGCTGAAAGGTCAGCGAGTTGGCTTTCGGCTTTTTCAGCTCTCGCTATCAAGCCTTCCACGGACTTGCTGAGGTTGGTCTTCTCTCGCAGAACTGTCTCATAGCGTTCTTTCCACACTGTGTCTTCATCCTCCTTTGCGAGTCTTTTTCTTACGTCCTCAGGAGAGATCTCGCCTCTCGCCACTTTTCTGCCCAGCTCGGTGTCGACCCCGTAGGGAAGAGCGTAGACCATTCCAACATAGGCGGGCCGCTTGCGGACCAGGATCCAGTGTCCAAGCTTCATCTTCATGATGTCGTCGGAGGTGAACCTGCTTCGTGCTTCAGGGACCAAGTCAAGTGTGTGGTTGACCTCCGTCTTGTGGTCCTGGGTTCCTAGGAATTTGAGGGCGCAAGGCTTCAAGGGGTCCTTATCGGTCAGAGCTAAGAACTGGGTCGAGATTACTCCGAAGAGCTCTGTTTTCGCTCCCTGCGTCATCACCAGCATTACTGGCCTTGTTGCTGCGCTGCTGAACCCTTGGGGCACAAACTTGTAGGCTTCGTCTAAGACTCCTAACGTTTTGTGAGGATAGAATCTTAGCAAATCCTCGAAGCTATTCTTGACTACAAGTTGCTGTGCTTGGATACTGAGGTCGTTTATGACCATTCGGTTTATGCCGTCTTCCAGCTGAAGTTTTTCAACAGTCTCTTTCTTCTGAGTTTCCTGCTGCAGCCTCTCAAGCAGGTCGTAAAGGGTTCGGCTCGCGTCTTTCAGCCAGCCGCTTTTGGCGGTCTGTTCAAGTTTTCTCGCTCTTTCTATGATGTCTTCAACCGTGCCGGCTCCTTCGGAGAGTCGGCTCAGAGTGGCATAGTACGGGGTAAGCCGATGTCTAAACATGCTTTCGAGAAGTCCGATCAGGACAAAGCTGTCTGTCGGTTCTCTCAGGCATATCGGCACCTCCCTTCCGAATCCTTGATAGTCAGCTTCAGTTTCCTTAGTATCAAATATCAGGATTCTGTAGCCTTGCTCCTCTGCCCATTTTGCGAGTCTCTTCGCCAATGTTGTCTTTCCCGAGAACTGGGTCTGTCCAGCAATTAGGGTGTGGAACAATTCAACTTCGACAGCTTCGCCTTCAGGCACCGAGAAGAGAAAAGGCTCCACGCAGTCAGACCCCCGTCCTTTGGAGAAGCGATCTCTTCACAAGGACGAGGACGACCAGAACAGAAAAAAAGAAGGGCCCGCGGGAGATATCGCCAGCAGGGGAGTCGGTCAAGCTAGCCGACGACCCCTTGCTGCCAGTGCTCACGGTCTCTCCAAAGATTAACAGGGCAATTTTAAAAGCATTGTGGGCTATGTGTGGCGTTCATGCCTTCACCAGCCTAGGCTAGAGTCTTCTGTAACCCTTTTATAAAGCTACGGCGGTTAGGCATCTTGTGCCACCTGCTTTGGAACGACGCGGCACGAATCGCTTAACGGGGAAAGAGAGATGACCTTGAAGATGGAGAGGGTGCTCAGATTCTTGGCATTGAAAAGCCTGATCCCTCCGTCAGCCCGTGCCAGCAAGCTGAGCAGTCAAGGTTTGTCAGGCGAGGTCTACTCAGTAGACTCCGAGATGGAACATTATATTTTGAAGTTCTATAAAGTCAGAAGCGAGAAGACAGTGGCCAAAGAGATGCGCATCTACCGATACATGTCAGACTCAGGGGTCCCAGTTCCCAAGACGTACTTTGCTGATGCCAAGGGAAATATCGCGAGCAGACCCTTCCTCTTGATGCAGAAACTTGAGGGAGAGGCCTTCGGCTCATTGCTGGAAAGGGGCGTGGGCACGAGTTTTGTTGAGGCCTTCGCTTCAAGCCTTCACCAGCTGCACTCGGTCAATACCGAGAACCTAGGCCTGAACATACCAAGGAGAAACTTCATGGACGAGGTGTCAGAGCTCAAGACCACATCCGCTTTGCTGTTGGCTTTCTCAGTGGCTCCCGTCATCTTCCAGAGGGCTTACAGGACCCTGTCCGCAATCTCGGCTCTTTCTATCAAAGGCAATCCTCCGGCGTTACTGCACGGCGATTGTGGGCCCGACAATGCCATCTATTCCAACGGCGTCGTCTACCTCATCGACTTGGAAAGCGCCTATGTTGGTGATCCAGCCTTCGACCTAGGATACGGCTACCACTGCATCAGATTCGCCGAGCCTTCGAATCCCGAGTTGGCTGAAGATTTCATCAAGGCCTATGAGAAGCTCCACGGAAAGGTCTCAGACCTACAAACCCATAAGAGGCTGGCAGCTCTGAAGCTGGCTGTCCTCTTGAGATTTCTCAAAGGCATCAATCCGCTTTCGCTCGTGCTATTAGGCCCCAGAAGGGTGGCAGCTTTGCTGGCTGTGAGAAACTACTTCTCGCGCTTCATCGATTACTGCTTAGAATATGCCGAGAAAGGCAGAGCCGAGCTGGAACAGAAGCCAAGCGGCCCGAGGGCATAGAGCTCGTAGTCAACCCTCTCTGACCAGCCAAAAAAGAAGAAGGGATTCATGGAACTCAGACACCGAGGTGATGCGTTGAGAAGAACCAGCGCCAAGAAGGTCTTCTTTGAAGACAAAGGTTTCCATGTCTTCGAGGAGGTCTACGAGCCATCCGAGGACACATTCCTGCTGGCTGAAAGACTAGAGGTAGAGCACAACGAAACTGTACTGGACATGGGCACAGGATGCGGAATACTTGCAGTGATATGTGCTCTCAAAGCTAGGCTAGTAGTCGCCGTGGACGTGAACCCTCACGCTGTCAGATGCGCGAAGCTGAATGCGAAGTCTCACAAAGTTTCAGAAAGGATGTGCATAGTACGTGGAGACCTATTCGAACCCTTGAAGGAAGGAGACCTCTTCGACCTGATCCTGTTCAATGCGCCCTATCTGCCAACAGAAGAAGACGAACCCGAGGACTGGGTCAGCCGCGGATGGTCTGGCGGAAATATTGCCAGAGACCTAATTGACTGCTTCCTGAAGCATGCATCATCATATCTCAAACCGGGCGGCCGCATCCTTCTTGTTCAATCCACGCTGTCCGATGTAGGGCAGACACTAGAAGAGTTGGAGAGGCAAGGATTTAAGGCAAGAGTATTAGCAGAGCGGAAAGCCTTCTTTGAAAGCATAGCCTTGATAGAAGCCAGTAAGCCAAGAAGACGAAGCCCAAGCGAAAAGCTTTTTGAAAACGCAAGTCACTATTACGGTTGAGAAGACATCTGAGGCCTTGATATGTGTTTGACGCTCATTGGAAAGGTCGCCTTGGTAACAGGCGCAGGTAGAGGGCTGGGAAGGGCTTATGCCCTCCATCTGGCTAAGCTAGGCGCAAATGTTGCCGTAAACGATATCAACCTCGATTCAGCGAAGGATTACGGCGAAGAGCTTACAGCCCCAACAGTAACGGATGAAGTAAAGAGAATAGGCAGAGGGTCAATTGGCATCCAAGCCGACGTAACGGAAAAGGACCAAGTTGACGAGATGATCAAACAGGTCCTGGACGAATTTGGCCATCTGGACATACTTGTGAACAACGCTGGTGGCAACCTTAACCGCCAAGGGCCAAAGGCAGGATCACCAGTGACATTTCCTTCTTCCGCCTCGATGGAGGACCACCGGTATATCCTGGACATCAATCTAACTGGCACAATCCTGTGCTGCCAAGCTGCCAGCGTACCAATGAAAAGGCAGAGATATGGCAAGATTGTCAACGTGGCGTCTCAGGCAGGCTTACATGCGGCTCCAGAGATGACCAAGGCCATGTCATACAATGTCGCGAAAGCCGCAATTGTGCATTATACGCGATGTCTAGCTGCTGAGCTCGGTCCCTACAACATCTACGTCAACTGCATCGCCCCAGGATGGATATCCACATCAAGAGCCATAGCCGAAGGAAGAGCAGGGAAGGCTGCGGAGAGCCTTGAGAAACAGATTCCCTTGGGGCGGCTGGGCTTGCCCGAAGACGTCGCTAAGGTCGTCGAATTTCTAGTCACCGATCTTTCAGACTACGTTACTGGTCAATGCATATCCGTCTGCGGCGGTTACATCCTCTTCTAGAAGATCGGACTCTATCTCCTCTTCCTCTCTAAAGCCCTTCTTATAGCCGCCTCCACGGCTTCGACGGTGATCCCATGAGCTGCCAGAAGCTCGTTATAGTCAAGAGCCGACTCGCCAAACCTGTCCCGAATGCCAACATGCTCAACCGGAACCGGGACAGTTTCCCCAACCACTTCGCTAACCGCGCTTCCGACTCCACCCATCACATTGTGCTCTTCGACTGTAACAAGAGCGCCGGTTTTTTCGGCAATCTTCATAAGCGATTCGCGGTCGATTGGTTTCACAGTGTGCAGGTCGAGAACCTCTGCGCTGATGCCTTCGTCCGCCATCTTCTCTGCCGCTTTCATCGCCAACGCCACCGGATATCCTGAGGCAACTATGCCGATGTCTGATCCCTCCTTCAAACTAAGCGCCTTCCCTAACTCGAATCTGCAATCTTCCAGCGATTCCCAGACAAGCGGAGTTGGCATGCGGTTGATTCTGAGGTATGTTGGACCAGCATGTCTGTAGACGGCACCCGTGGCTCTCCTCGTTTCAATGCCGTCGCAAGGCACGACTACGGTCATGTTAGGCAGAGCACGCATGAGGGCTATGTCATCCACGGATTGATGTGTCGCCCCGTCGTGGGAGTCAGATAGCCCAGCGCTTGTTCCCACAATCTTGACGTTTACATTCTGGTAGCAGACTGAAATTCTGATCTGGTCGTAGACTCTTCCAGTGGCAAAAACCGAGAAAGTATGCGCAAAGGGAATCAGATCCATCATAGAGAGTCCCGCAGCGACTCCGATCATGTTCGCCTCGGCGATCCCCGCCTCAAAGAACCTTTCAGGGAATCTTTTGGCGAAAATATCCGTCTTATTAGAATGAGAAAGATCAGCATCAAGCACTACGACTTTCGGGTCCTCGCCAATCTGGGCAAGAGTCTCACCATACGCGTCTCGCATGTCTTCCAGCTTCTCCATTCAGGCCCCTCCTCCGACACGCTGGAGATCTTTCAGCGCTATCTCGTATTGTTCCTGAGTCAGTTGGCAATGATGGAAGTCAGCGGCGTTCTCTGCAAAGGTGATTCCGCGACCCTTGATTGTGTGACAGATAACCATTGCGGGCCGCCCCCTAACGCCTGTTGCCCAGTCCAAGGCATCCAGTATCTCGCCTATATCGTGGCCATTAATCTCTCTAACCGCCCAGCCGAAAGCTCGCCACTTCGGCGCCAAAGAGCCTACGATAGTTGCTCGAGAAGCCATCAACCTGTTCTCATCCGTGATGGCCGTCAAGTTGTCCAGCCTGTAATGCGCCGCGAAAATGGCTGCCTCCCAGATCATGCCTTCGTTGCTTTCCCCGTCGCCTACAAGGGCGTAGACACGAAAATGCTTCCCCGCAATCTTGGCGCCCAAAGATACGCCGCAGGCGATTGACAAGCCCTGGCCCAATGAGCCAGTTGAGGCCTCGATACCTGGCGTTCTGATCCTGTCCGGGTGGCCTTGGAGTATACATCCCAGCTTCTTAACGCTCTTGAGCTCCTTTCTAGGAAAGTATCCGAGTTCAGCCAATGCAACATACTGGGCTAGGACGCTGTGACCCTTGCTCAGGATGAAACGGTCCCTTTCACCCCAGTTAGGGTTCTCGGGATCCAGCCTCATCTGATGGAAATACAACGCTGCAACAATGTCCGCAATCGACAAGGAGCCGCCAAGATGCCCCCTCTTGCCTCCAGCCATAATCTCTAGGATTCCCCTTCTTATGGCAAGTGCCTTCTCTTCCAGCCTTCTTATTTCCGACTGCGAGTGCATGGACTTAGAATCATCCGGGAGAAGCATAAATAACTTATCGGCAGATCGGGCTCTGATCGATGCCTTGTCTAATCGCCTCGACCTTAGGAGGAGTGGCAAAATCTTTTATCGAGATATCTCCACGTATTATAGTAAAGCGTATCTGTTACCCTAGGACAGACCAGTCAGACGTGTGTCTGGAGAGTAGACGCAGAAGGTTGCAGTGCGGGTTTTGGCTCGAAGAAGAAGAGTGGGTGCCCGAGTGCTCAAAGCCGTCGCCTCTTCGTTGAGGCTAGGCGTTCTCAGGTTGCTCTATGAAAGAGGCCCCCTATCCTACACTGAAATAATGACCTTTCTGAAGCTAAGCCCAAGCAGGGACGCGGGTAGGTTTGCGTATCATCTCAAGACACTTCTGGGCATGGATCTGGTGGAGCCTGACGTTACTTCGAAGAAATACATGTTGACGGATATGGGGAAGGCGATAGTTGAGTTCGCCGATGAACTTGACGAGAGCGCCTATAGGAAGAGGATGCTTGTACGAACTTCCCGGTTGGCAATCGAGAACTTCGACAGGAACAAAATAGCAGAGTCGCTTGTCAGAGAGGCAGAGGTTCCCGTGGACCTTGCCCAGAAGATTGCGAGAGAGGCTGAGAAACGGCTGGTCAAGCTGGGAACAAAATACCTCACAGCTCCCCTCATCAGGGAGTTCGTGAACGCGATCCTGATAGAACGCGGCTTGGAAGAGTATAGGCATAAGCTTACGCGGCTTGGGCTTCCAGTCTACGATGTGACGCAGCTGATAAGGGAGATGAGCAACAGGTCTGCGGATGTCGAGAAGGTTCACGCGGCGGCTGGAAACCGTGTCATTGAGGAGTATACGCTTCTGAATGCCCTCCCAAGAGACGTGGCTGACGCCCACATATCTGGGGCGCTCAACCTAAACAACCTTGGCAACTGGGTCCTGAGGGCAACCGGGTTCATGCATGACCTTAGGTTCTTTTTTCAGCGAGGACTGATCTTCGATGACAAGTGTTCGCCTCAAGTTACAGTGCGTCCGCCAAAGACCTTCAAGTCTGCCCTTTCGATTGTTGTTGACGTTTTGAGGCTTGCTGGGGCAGAGGTCTCGTCTGAACAGGGCATCGACTTCTTCAACGTGTTATTGGCTCCCTTCGCAAGAGGCTTGTCGAAACAAGAAGTCAAGGAGGAACTGTCGCAGTTTCTGGCGTCCGCAAACCTCACGGCTGCCACAGGGATCTCATTGGGCCTAGAGACAGTTTTGCCGAGTTTTCTGGCTGAGAGTAGGGCTTACGGACCGGGCGGAGAAGCCTCAGGCATCTATGGAGACTTTGCTGACGAAAGCCATGTGGTTGCGGAGTCTGTTCTCGGATGCCTGAGGGAAAGAAGTGGTTCCAAGCCTATCTTTAACCCGAGCCTGATAGTGAAGGTGCGCCCAGAAACCCATGGCGATGGGGACGTTGAAGGTCTGCTCTATGAGGCGCATGGGCTTGCTGTTGAGGGACTTCCCTACTTTGCTAGCTTGGGTGAAGAGGGGCAGGCCTACGCGTCTTATTCGGCGACTGGTCTCCGATTTGCGGACGATTGGAGAGAGGATTGGGAACTCGACTCCATCCGGACCGGGTGCATAGACAGCGTAACCTTGAACCTGCCGAGAGCGGTTTACGACGCTGAGAAGGATAGGACGAGGTTCTTCAGGAACCTTTACGATCTGGCGGAGAAGGGCTTGAGAGCCCTAGAGATAAAGTATCACACTTTGAGGCGGCGGGCTGCTGAGGGTCTCCTCCCGTTCCTTGTACAGAAGGGAGAGCAAGACCCGTACTTCAGGCTTGAGAACTCCTCTTGTCTGCTTGGCTTCGTCGGGCTTGACGAGGCTGTTCAGTCCATGACGGGGAAGGCTGTGCATGAGGGCGAGGAAGCGCTCAGCTTTGCGGAGGAGGTTGCCTCTTCCCTTTCCAAGTTTGTGAAGGCACATGCGAAGAAGAGGAGGATACGTTTCGCCCTTGCCTTGACGCCCGACCTTCACGGAGCTAGGAGGCTAGCTGAACTGGACACTGAGAGGTATGGCCTCTCTGAGGTTCGGGCTCAACGCGTCGGCGAAATGCCTTGCTACACGAATATGACGGTTGTTCCATGGAGGGCTGAGATGCCTCTCGAAGATTACCTCCGCTTAGAGGCTCGGTTCCACGCTTTGACTCCGGGGGGCCATATGATGACTATTCCATTGGGCGAAACTGAGACAGGAGCTGAGCAACTTCTCTCAACGACTAAGAAGATCGTCAAGGACCACAGGATCGGACTCTATGCGTATGATAGGAGCCTAACCTACTGCGGCAACTGCCGAAAAACCTTCCACGGCGAACATATGAAATGCCCCGCGTGCGGATCGGTCAACGCCGTTACGCGGTTCAGCAGGCAACCAGCAAGGTACCAAGCGAAGCAAGCCTAGATGCGAGGTTGGGAGAACCAAAATCCTTATCCAAGACAACTACCCAAGTCTTTTGTGGCTGGTGAGCTGGCGGACGGCTGTCGGATGCCTCCCCGCCGAATAAGGCGTTGGGAGGTGTCTGGGGAAACTCCGTCCACCGCACAGTCCGCAGCGCCGCAAGGCGCGGGGCGAGAGCCCTGGCTCCGGAACAGAAACGGAACGTCCATTGGGCCTGTGACGTTGAAGCGTCCTAAGTCGCCGAGTAGGCTCAGGTGGAAACGGTGAAACGGCTGCCCTGCGGGGTGGAAGGGCGAATAGGCGTCGATGAGTCTCTGTGAGAGACGCGGGTAGCCCGTAAAGTCGAATGCCGCCTAAAACAGAAGACGGGTTACAGCCAGCACACCAGCCTCTAGTCGGCAAGATGTGGACTCGGATATATGATGTGTGCGGTATTTCGGCATGTTAGCAACCTTCTTATTGTCTCCTTCTGGCTACTGTCACGTGTTTGAATTCACGCTGGACCAATGTCTATGGGAAACGTACCGAGCATGAGGAATGAGACTTCTCTGCATTCAGCGGTGAAGGATTGGTGCTCTCTTCCAGGCGACCAGTTTGAGGCTGAGGTGGATGGCTTCGTTGTCGACATAGTCAGAGACGGCCTGCTAATCGAGGTCCAGACAAGAAACTTTTCAGCCATCAAAGAAAAGTTGAAGAGCCTCCTTAGGCAGCATAGAGTTCGACTCATCTATCCCATAGCCAAAGAGAAGCAGATAATCCAGGTTGACCCTGTAACTGGAAGACAGACTCGAAGAAGGAGGTCCCCGAGAAGAGGAGACGTGTGCGACCTTTTCCGGGAACTCATATGGATGCCCGAATTGGTCCTTGATGCTAATCTTTCGATAGAGGTCCTAATGGTCAAGGAAGAGGAAGTCAGATGCGACGACGGCAAAGGCAGCTGGCGGAGAAGAGGCACAAGCATCAAAGACAGAAGGCTCGTCGAAGTTGTGGACAGGGCGATCTTCGCAAAAAGGGAAGACTACCTCAAACTCTTGCCGGGGGACCTGGCTCAACCCTTCACAAACAGAAGCCTCGCAATGCGTATGGATCTTGGCATCTCCCAAACCCGCAAAATGACCTACTGCCTAAAGAAGATGAGAGCCATAGACGAGATTGGCAGAGACCGAAACCAACGGCTTTACATCACCGCTGGGAATGACTTGAGGGTCAACAATGAGCAAGGAAGAGCGGTTCTCTAGTATGAAGATGCTTCTGATGGGAAGTAAGGCGTTCAAAGCCAAGGAATTGCCACCCGAAGTAAGGGAGCGGATAGACATAGCCTTGGCTCGGAACATGGCAATAATCGTGGAGGAAGCACCGGGAGCCTGCAGATTGTACCAAGACTACCTGAAGTCTAAGGAGTACCGAAATGTCATTGTAGGGCATGCGAAAAGCCTCAGGTACAATGCGGGGAATTGGAAAACAGTGATGTACGGAAATGACGTCGAGGAACGAGAGAGGAAAATGATTGAAGATTGTGACATGGCAATTATCATATGGACGAACAACAGCGGCGTCATAGCCGGAAACCTTGAGCTATTGAAGAGGCTACGTAAACCCACTTTCCTATACGAATACTCGACCAGAAACGGAAGGGCGGAGGCAGGCGAGCTCGATCCCAGAAGGGTCTACGACCCCTACTACTACATGAAGGAATACTACAGGAAACGAAAGCAACTCAGCGAAACCCAACGCGGATCAAGTCACCGCATAGGCGAAACGCGATAATAAGATGTCCGGTACTTGAAGCGAAGACTTTGGGAATAGCCAGCCTCTCAGGAAAATGTGAACCGTAAAGACTGGTGAGCCCAGATATATCTGTGTCTGGACGAAAAAGGACCCTCTACGACCGCAGAAGGTAGACCTTAACCCTATGAGTGCTTGTCCGGGCCGGTTGGGCGCTATCTTTGGTAGGCCCTTGCGTAGAAGTCATCTAGGATTCTGGGCACGTTGGTCTCCTGCCTAATCTTCCTTACCGCATCTGCCAGAAACTCGACGAACCTGTCCACAAGCATCTTCCCCTTCTCCTCAGTAGCCAGCCTCGGGTCGCCTAAGTACAGCTGAAGCGCATACGCCTGCCAATCAACAGGAGTTTCGATGCCCTTCGGCATTCCCGTGCTCCCGACTTTTGCCACATCTTTCACGTTCTTCATTCTGATCAGATCTCCGAAAAGGAATAAGCCTGCACTTGTCTCCAACTCGCATGCGTGCCCAACTTCTCTTCCCTCG
Source organism: uncultured Candidatus Bathyarchaeia archaeon (assembly GCA_964422605.1). Taxonomy (GTDB): domain Archaea; phylum Thermoproteota; class Bathyarchaeia; order Bathyarchaeales; family DTEX01; genus CAYRBK01. Next base: position 14,092 of record CAYRBK010000007.1, read on the forward strand.
CTCAGCTTGGCAACCAACTCCGTAAGCGGAGCCCAAGGATTAATCATGGCGTACAACGTGTAGTCTCTTTTCCTAGTCAGGCTGTCTCTGAGGAAGACTCTGAGTATCTCGTTATTTCCCCCATGCCCGTTCAAGATCAGAATCTTTTTGAACCCGTTCCTCGAAATCTCGTCGCAAACCTCTTCGAGAACGGACAGCAAAGTCTTCGCCGTCAACGAGATGGTACCTGGGAAATGCCGGTTCTCTGGAACATAGGCATAGTAGAAGGGCGGAAGAACCACAGCCTCTGCCTTTTCAGCTGCCAGCCTTGCCACACCGCAGACTGTTAGCGAGTCCGTTCCAGTCGGCATGTGAGGACCGTGAACCTCAATGGAGCCTATGGGCAGTATTGCCACTGATCCTCTTTCGGCAGCCTCCCTCACGTCTGGGCTTGTTAAATGCTCAAACAACATTCCGTATTCGCTCCCTCAGGGCATTCTCTCCTGCATGCGATATATATGAATGTCGGCTTACGCGCTAGCCAAATTCGCGTCAACGGCGTGACCATCAATGGAGGCTCAGGCGATGGTGATAGATCTCTGCATTACCTTGCCAAGTTCTTTCTTGGCATTCCCATCTGCGAAGACTAGATGGTCATCTTTCACCGAGGTTCTCCTAAGGAGGTCATCTGATACTCCAAAGTCGGGTTTGACGCTCAACTCGTGGGGTTCTTCGTGCGCCAACAGTGAGTAGAGCCCGAGAACCACTTTGAGAGCGTCGCCTTCGCCGATCTCGGTTAGCCACTCCAAGACCCTTTCAGGCCATATAAGTCTTCCAGCAAAAGCGAGAAACGACACCGCAAGCCTTCTGTCTTTGATCGCCAGCTCCCCAAAACGGGTCAAGTAGCCTTTCCCAGCGTACCTCGAGAGAAACTGATGCCCAAGAACGAGGAAGGCGCCCCTCTCAAAGACTGGCAGAAACGCGGGATCTCTCGAGAACCTGTCCAAGAGCGGTTCAGGCGTCTTCGTATTGTGTTCAGTGCCATTGAAGACCGGGAACCCATGTTTCGCGGCTACTGTCAGAATCTGTTTCAGCCTTTTCCGTGTATTCCTCTTGGGGATCACCTCGACGGCATAAATCCCGTATCCTTCCAGCTCGTCAAAAAGCGAGCCCAGATCTTTCTCTTTCTCAGTCACAGGGTTGCCCAGAACAGGATAGGTGGGGATTGCGCCATAATCCACGAAAAGCCGGACGATTCTCTGGATGCTTGGAAAGGCTTCTGGAGGCTCCTCAACATAGGCTGGTCCACCAGTCTTCAATAAGCTGTTCCTGATAAGGTCCTGATACTGATATTCGCTTGAAAGGTCTTCTTCGGCGAAACTTCCTATGAGCCTCGTCAGGAATGCCTTGCGGTTCTTCGACTTGGGGAATCTGCGTGTCACGAGCTCAGTCACGGCTTGCGCGATGTGCCTTTCGGTCACGTTTCCGCGGGGCGTGAGCTTTAGCACGTCTTGAAACGACAAGTTCAGTGATGGATCGACCTCGTTCAGCAGCGCATTTACCTTCTCAGTCATCTTTTCACATCGTCTCTTGAATGCGGCTATCATCTTTGCCAGAAGCTTACCGCTGGGGGAACCGGGTTCTAGGTCGTGCACAACTCCCTTTCCGCAGAGGTATGTCCGTCCGGGGTTCTTGGGGTCGTTGTATCTCTCTCCGTTTCTCTTCGCCTCCTCAGACATGGCCATAGCCTCTATGTTGAACGTTGCCTTCAGGCTTAGGATTCCGCAGGCTTCCCCGAACTCTCTGTGACCGGCTATCGTATAATGGTCATTGATCCCGAGACCCTCAAGCCCAGCCGCGTAGCCTTCCCAAGCTGCCTCAGTTGGCGAATTGAAGACACTGAAGGACTCATTTGTGTGGATATGCAGGTTGACTCCGAGCCTCTTTTCCGGAGACCTGAGGACCCCTGTCTCCTCCAAGTGCTTGAGCTCCCAGAGCGCACCGAGGCGAGACAGCGGCCGCTCCTTTCCGTCATAGTTCAGCTCGCCCTTCTCCGGTTCTCCGAGAAGACTAACTAGCTTCTTGACCCTCTCGGGCAAGACATAGTGTTCTTCTTTCGCCATTTCCACCCATATCCATTGTGCTGCCCTTGAATTCCTATAACTCCGAGAAGGGGAAGTCCGCCTAGATGTACCAGCCCTGCTCGAGCCCCACGTCTAGCATGGCTAGATAGTTCTCAAGCGGGACGTAGTTGGCGACTGTGTTTCCGCTTCCCAGGCAGTATCCGCCTCCGGGTTTGCATATTTCGAGGATATGGCTTACATATCTACGGACTTCCTCGACACTGCGTCTGGAAAGAACATCCATGTCAACGCCGCCAATGAGACTGATCCTGTGGCCGTACAGCTTCTTTGCCTCCGTCACAGGGAGATAAGTGTCTTCGAAGGAATGTTTCCCGTCAACCTTGATATGATCTATTATGTCGCCCATTAGGACTTTGAGGTCTCCGCAGGAATGCAGGATGTAGAATGAGCCTCTTGAATGGGCAATATCCGCCATCTTCCGGTGAACCGGAAAGACCCACCGTCTCATCATGGCAGGTGAGATCATCGGTCCGTCGCGGTAGCCCCAGTCATCCGACCCCCAGAATGCCACGATCTTCCGATTTGTCTTGGCTGCGAGCTCGAAGCGAGCAAGGTTCACCTCGCCAATCTTCCTGAACATTGCGTCAACAAGACCGGGCTGCTTGTAGAGGCTGATATAGAAATGCTTTATGCCCATCATCCACATAACGGGCTCCAGAACCGTGCCTGCAGCCGTAACGACGCCCATGCCACTGGGAACGTGGTCGCAGACCCATTCTAATCCTGCGTTCCCCTCTGCAGCAATGGTCTCAGGGTCCTCCCAAGGGTAAGCCTTGAAGTCATCCCAATCTCTAATCACGCCCGTGCCTTCGTTGGCCCAAAGCCTTTCGCCTCGGTTCAGTTCAGGCGCAACATCTGCTGTTCTGCACATGTACGCTCTTGAGCCGACATCTCCCGGCGCAAGCGCCTTTTCAGCAGATTGGTGGGCTTTCACTGTTGCTTCATAGTCCCGAGTGTCAGCTCGGACGTAGTCGTAGCCTAAGGTTTCGTAGAACTCGATTAACGATAACATCTGGTCCTCCCATTCTTTTCGGCTTCGCGGCACCTTGGTGAAGTAGTTCAGCCTCTTTCCGAGGATGGCTGCCATCACCTCGCCGTCTGCGAAGAGCTCCATGAATGGCACCCGGTCAGGCGTTCCCGACCTTGAAAGAACCCGCCTCAAACGTTCAGCATCAGGCTCAGGCTTCTCTTGACGAATCTTCCTCAGAATCTCTCGTGCAATGCGTCTCAACTATGCCAGTTCTCCCGGAACTTCAACCTTCTTCAGATTATGGTGAGAATGCCCCTAGACTCATATTATGCTTTTGGCTATGACCGGACGTGCTCTTTGTACGAAAGCTTCTATGAACCGCCTGTAAGCGTCAGAATGTGTTTTTCGCCGTCGTATGTTCGGGTCAGGTTTAGGGATCTGAGTTCAACAATCACTATCTCGGCTAGGTAGAGCGTGCGGCTACCTCTCTCCAGATGTCCCGCATAGGCTTTCTCTGAGTCGGAAACGACTACGTGGAGGTGTGGTTCACCGTTGGCTATCACTCCGCTTACCGAAGCCAGCTCCAATGGTTTATCCTTCCAGTGTTCGAAACGGTTTTCAGGCGGATAGCCTGTGGTCATCACCATGTGCACTCTGCAGTGGTCTAGGGTTCCGATGGCAGATATGACCACGGCGTCCTTCACATTCTCCTTTTGGATGAGGTCCATTATGCTTTCCAGCAGGTAGTCTCCGGGATCAAGGCTCACCACGAAGATTCTCCCTATCTCATGTGTGGAAAAATACTTCATTGCCCTTCCTCCGTCATCTCTAGGGGTCAAACAGCCTCCTAGCCGTGACTGTGCAGCAGCTCTATTATGGCTCCGAGTTTGCCTTTTGAGTCCGCGTAGACGTAGCATCCTCCCTTGTAGTCTCCCCTTTGCTCAACGCCGATTCCCATCTTCTCAAGCCTCTCTAAGGTTTCCTCCAGATTGTCGATGGTGAAGGCTACGTGGTGTATTCCGTCACCATGTTCTGCTAGGAAATCCTGCCATGTGCTCTGGCTGCCGATGGGCTGGATCAGCTCAATGGCTATGTTTTCCAGCTTGAAGAAGGCGAGTTTAGCCCTTCCTTTGGACGGTTTGCCCTTGAAAGTCATGTGGCTTGATTCCCATCCTTCAGTCTCGATCACCGGCGGCTCTTCTACGCCCAGCAGTCTAGCCCACGCTTGCACAGCCTGACTTATGTCTCTGACGATTATCCCCACCTGAACCACACGCCCAAATCCATTACCTTCCAAACTCTCTTCACCTCACTGATACCAACGTTCATCCTAGAGCGTCAGACCCATCCGGTCAAGATAAGGCTTCTGAGCCTTCCTGTCTAGGGCAAGCTGCAACTCAGCCCTTTCTAGGATCTCCGAGGCGGCTTTCCTAGGCACAACTACAACCCCATCATCATCACCTACGATCACGTCTCTTGGGTTGACGCATACTCCGCCCACGACCACGGGAACGTTCACGTTCTCCGGTCTGAGTTCGATTCTGCCAATCACCTCTGTTCTGCCTCTCGCTCTGCAGAACACTGGGAACCCGATGCGTTGTATCTCTAGGGTGTCTCTGCAGCCTCCGTCCAAGACGACGCCTTCAACTCCCTTGTCCTTCGCCACGAGAGCCACCATGGAGCCCCAGAAGCCTACGTCAAGATAGCCGGCCATGTTCAGGACGATGACGTTTCCCGGACGGGCAAGTTTCATGAAGCAGTCGTAGTTTGCCCTGTTCTTGTACCATTCTTCAGCGTATCTCTCGTATTCGGCTGGCGTCATCGATGGGATTTCTTCTTGAACCCTCGTGGCGTTGACGGTCAAAGCGAACCCGGCCATCCTGATTCCGGGGTATAGTGGCTTTATCTCTGAGGAAATGAGGACCCTATCGTGAAAACCAAACCGGTCCAGGGCATCAACCACATCAGCGACCCTTACTTCCCCATATCTTTCTACCATTTCAATCGTTGACACGATGCCTCACTACCCTCAAGGGACTTCTTGGCACACAGTTATCCAGTGTCCCGTTGTTAAAAGATTTTCCTGTGAGCAATTCCGTTCGGCATCGGGTTTCTTGGTTCGCGGTTCTCCAATCTCCGAATTGGTGCTGTGGATGACGCTTCGATTGATCCTCGGAAGGGCACTGGCGATTGCGACTTCTACCTTGAGGCTTCTATTCTACTCATTTTTTCCAAGGGCTCGGGGTTCCTCTTGAAGTGTTCTCTGACCGGCTTCAGAATCTTCGCGATCGCCTCGGCGACTCCGTTCTTGAGGTCTAGCGGGTGGATTTCCCCTTTGGTGTAGGAATTCCTTAGAGATTCGTAATCTCTGAATGTTAGGGGTCCGCCATACTTGCTTGGACGCGGGATTTCCAGGTTTCCCAGCGTTGGAAGGACTATGTACCGTGCATGTTCCAGCACTGGGTTTTCCTCTTCCTGTCTGGGTGGACAATATGCGTCTCTCATCTTCGACCTTATTGCTTTAGGCGTGTCGTGAACGAAGATGCAGCTCTCAGGTTTGCTCTTGGACATTTTCGAGCTGATCAGCCAGCTGAGCCTTGCATCTTCATCGAAACGTTTGCCCTCAGCCTCTTCAAACTCTGGCTTCTGCAAACCCAGTAGAAGGGGGGTGTGCACACAGACAGGCTTCTTCCAGCCCATCTTCTCAGCCATGTCCCTAGCCAGCATATGAGCCTTTCTTTGATCCATGCCCCCAGCGGCTACGTCGAGATCCATCTGGAAGATGTCAGCTGCCTGCATACAGGGATAGAATACCCAAGCAGTCTCAACGTCAGCCAAGTCCATCTCGCGTCCCATGATCGTCAAGGCTCTTCTGGTCCTCAGTAATGAGGAAGCCTTCGCGACTCGGATGACCTTCTCCCAATATTCACTATCGTCAACGATGTCCGAAGCCCATAGGATGCGGGTCTTGTCCGAGGCGACCCCTAGAGCTTCAAAACAATGCTTGAAGTATTCGCCTGATGTGCGGATGTTCTCCATGATGCCGCCGAGCTTGTTGTTTATCCAGCTATGCCAGTCAGCTAGGAAAATCGTGAAATCGAAACCAGCCTTCACCATGTCTTTTATCTTTGATCCGCAAATGAGCCCCATCCCAACATGCATGAAGCCAGAGCATTCGAAACCCCAGTATGCTTTGGGCCTACTCGTTGTTTCCAGAAGGTTGTGCAGCTCTTCACGGGTCACGATTTCTTCGGTGTTCCGCACGATTAGGCCGATCTGTTCTTCAAGGTCCAAGGCAAAGACGCCTCTGCGAATCTAGCGACAGTATTCTAAGATTCATGACAACCCGTTATTTTAACCTTTGGAGCGGGGGAACGGATAAATAGGTTATGACTAGACTATTCACCCAGTGAAACAACAGGCTTTTGGGAGGAGCAGATCGTAATGCCCTATTGCAGGAATTGTGGAGCCGAGCTTCGCGAAGATGCAGCTTTCTGTCCCAACTGCGGAACCCCAGCCAAGGAGGAAGCTAAGCCTAAGCTGGCATTGGCGGGATGGGGGGAAAGATTCGTCGCATGGCTCATAGACATCATTATTGTCGGAGCCTTCCTCACACCCATAAAATGGTTTGTCGCGTTGGCAGCATGGCCCAGCTTCGTATGGGCACCTGAGTTTCTCAGATGGATCCCGTTTGTGGACTTTGGGCTGGACAACATCATCCACTTCCTATACTGGGCGATAATGGAAGGGCTTTATGGCTATTCAATCGGGAAGGTGATTCTGAAGCTGAAGGTAACGAGGCTGAACGGCGAGCCGGCGAACATGGGGCAAGCAGCCATAGAAAGCCTGGGGAAAGCCTTCCTGCTTCCAATAGACTGCATCATCGGATGGGTACTCTATGGCAAGGAGAACCAAAGATTGTTCAACTACCTCTCAGGAACAACAACAATCAAGGCTTCCCGTTGAGGCCTGGACCCACAGCGCTTCTGAGGAAGCGGGAAATCTGGATTCAGACATCCTCAAGTAGAGAGGGGAAAGAGTACGGATTTAGGTGTGCCAAAATCTTATAGGTTCGCGGTTCCTCTTTAGTCGCAGAGATTCAGCACGTTAGTTGAAAGGTGAAGCCTTCTGTCCAGAGCTCACAGGATCGCTGTTCTCCCCGGGGATGGCATAGGCCCCGAGGTGACAGATGCCGCTGTGAAGGTTCTGGAAGCATCTCAGAAAGCTGTCAAAAACCTAAAGCTCACCCTGATACGCGGAGAGGCTGGGTACAACTGCATAGAGAAGTACGGAACAAACGTCCCTCAGAAGACTCTTGAGATACTGAAAGAGACAGACGCGTGCCTTAAGGGGCCGATGACGACGCCCGAAGAAGCTGGAGCGCCGCCAAGCGCCGCGGTAACAATCAGGAAGACTTTCGATCTCTATGCAAATGTCAGGCCGTGCAAGACTCTTCCAGGAGTTTGGGCTCTCAAGCCTAATGTTGACCTTGTGATACTTCGGGAGAACACGGAGGGGCTTTACTTTGGGAAGGAGTTCGAGGTCGCGCCGGGAGAGGGAGTCGCCCTAAGGGTCATCACGCAGGAAGCGTCTGAAAAAATCGCTAAGCTTGCCTTCGAGCTAGCCTCGAAGCGTGGAAAACATGTGACGTGCGTGCACAAAAGGAACATCCTCAGGGTTACGGACGGGATCTTCAGAAACGCCGTCTTCAGGGTTGCAGAAGGGTATCCATCGGTCAAGGCTGATGAGGACCATGTTGATGCCATGGCTATGAGGCTGATAAAGGAGCCTGAGAAGTTCGACGTGATTGTTACCACGAACATGTTCGGGGACATACTCTCAGACGAGGCAGCACAGCTCGTCGGCGGCATAGGATTAGCCGCAGGAGCAAACGTAGGCGACAACTATGGCATGTTTGAGCCTGTTCACGGATCAGCCCCCAGACACGCTGGGAAGAACAGGGCAAATCCGATCGCGATGATCCTAGCCGCCAAGATGATGATGGAGTACCTCAACGAACCTGAAGCTGCTCGCTTGATTGAACGAGCAGTAGAGCGAATCCTCAAAGAAGGCAGAATCCGAACCTATGACCTGAAAGGGAACTCTACGACGGAGGAAGCCGGCGAAGCGATAGCCGAAGCGATCACGGAAATGCACGATTGATGCAAACTTGTACAAAAGTTGTTTATACGCCCTTCTGCAATGCTTTTCCACGAGAGGGGTCAGTCAATGCTAGGCGGTCTATTCGGAGTCTTCTCAAAGAACCACCTGACCCGAGACCTATTCTTCGGGGTTGACTACCATTCGCATCTGGGAACTGAGATCGGCGGGCTCGCCTTTCTCGACGGCGACGTAAAGATGATTTCCCATGACATCAGCAATAGCCAGTTCAAGTCTGAGTTCCAGAAAGACTATAGCAGCATGAAAGGTGCATTAGGCATTGGCGTAATAAGTGACGTTGAAGAGGAGCAGCCAGTCAAGTTTGAGTCAAAGATTGGAACCTTCGCTCTTTGCACAACGGGCTTCATCAGAAATGCAAAGGGGCTGTACCGCGAGCTGATCGAGTCAGGCGTGACGTTCAAAAATTCAAGAGTCAGATCCGGCGAGACCCTCCCAAACCAAACAGAGCTCGTTGGCGAGCTGATAAGTACCGGCAGAAGCATTGTCGACGGTATCGAAAAGATGTATGAGAAGATTGAAGGCTCCATCTCTCTGGTTCTACTTTCCGAGAACGAGAGAAGCATCTATGCCTCGGGAGACACATTCCCCCTTGTACTCGGAAACAGGGGAGAAGACTGGGCTGTAGCCTCTGAAACTTCCACCTTCCCAAACCTTGGGTACGAAGTTTTCAAGTTTCTGGAATACCGCGAGATCGTGTCCATCGGCGAATCCGGAGTCAAGACGAGGGACAGCGTTACCTTCAACAAGAAGTTCTGCCCGTTCCTTCACGTCTATTTCGGCTTCCCAGCATCAGACTATTACGGGATAAACGCTGAGATCGTCCGTGAAAGATGCGGCGGCTTCCTCGCAGAGAACGACAACATCGAGGCAGACCTCGTGCTGGGGATAGCTGACTCCGGCTTCCCGCATTCGGTAGGTTACGTGAAGCGAAAGATGGAGCTGGCTAAGGAAGGAATAAGCGCCGCACTCCAAGAGTTTAGGCAAGGAAGGACCAATGCGGATGATCTCGAAAGGGCCGTAACCGGAATCCTGAAGTCGGTTCCTCCGTTAAGGCGTCCTCTGGTAAAGTATACACCAGGTTGGGGCAGAAGCTACATCCCGCCAACGCAGGAAAAAAGGGATCTTATAGCCAGATATAAGCAAGTCCCCAATCCACAACTTATCAGGGACAAACGGATAATTCTTGTCGACGACTCTGTGAGGAGGGGCACGCAGCTTCATGACTTGCTGCGGGAGAAGATATTGCCTTACGAGCCGAGGGAGATCCACGGAAGAATTGCTTCTCCCCCGCAGATGTATCCCTGCATCTTCGACCTTTCGACCAGAAGACGAGATCTCGCAACATGTAAGGCCATAGCAGCAATTGAAGAGGAGAAGGAGACGGGCAAGTACATAGATGAGGAAAGCCCGGAATACAGAACGATGGTTGAAGAGATCAGGAAAGCAATAGGCTTCACGACATTGAAGTTTCAGACCCTAGAAGGCTTGGTCAAGGCAGTGACCGAAGCCCCAAACAACAAAGGACTCAAAAAGGAAGACCTCTGCCTATACTGCTGGACGGGCACGTTCTAGCATGACAAAGCCTGTCCCGAAGACTCCTCGAGCGTACAAATCTCTCAGGTAGGCCTTAATGGCAGCTGTGCTTCCGCTTACCAAACCGACAATCGTCAGGGCACAAGGAGCTTCAATCCTGTCGACCAGCGGCGCTTCTTCTAATCCAAGACCCAGATTCCAGACTTGTTCGTCTGCCTCAAGGATTGCAGTCAATAAGATTCAAGCACGATATGGGGATCTGCCGCTCGCAGCCCTTGCCAAGGTGTCCGGAAGCACGGAGAAGGGCTTTAAATAGGCGGCTCCTATAATATGATTTTTCAGCAAACTGGCGGCTCAGACAGTTGATAGGCACGTGAAGGTTATGTCTTTAGGCGAGATTCTCAAAGAGATTCAGGATGACCTCGCAAGGAAGGACGAAGCCCGGCAAGAGGTCCATGCAGCCATGCGCAGGTCAGGAAGGCTGTCTAAACAGGCAATCTTCGCGGTCCATAGGGCTAGGCTTGAAGATGCGGAAAACATGCTTGCCGAAGCTGAAGAAACCTTCCGCAATCTCAACGAACTCTGCAGAAGCTATCCAGATCTACTGTACATGGGCGCGGTTGACTCCGCGTTCCAAGAGTACGCAGAAGCTCGCCTCTTGCTTAGTCTAGTGAAGGCGAATCGCTTTGTGGATTTCAAGGAGATCAATGTTCCCCCATCCTCCTACGTCCTTGGGCTGGCAGACGTCATAGGGGAGCTGAGACGGAGAGCCCTCGATTCTCTGAGGAAGGGCAGAACCGGGAAAGCTGAGGAATGCTTGGAGCTGATGGAAACCATGTATGGGGCGCTTGTGGGGCTTGACGAAATCCAGTTCTTGATCCCTGGACTTCGAAGGAAGTGTGACGTCGCAAGACGCATCATCGAGTCAACAAGGGGCGACATCACAATCGAGGCCAGAAGAAGCCAACTCGAGAACTCAATAAGAAGACTCAGAAAAAGCCTAGAGGCGAACAGAAGAGAATGAACCCACTCAACCCGAAAAGCATCCTAAGACGGGTCAAGAAGGAAGGCTTCGAAAACGTGTGGCGCGAAAGCGCAAACTTGCTGCCCAAACCAGCCAAAAAAACGGAACTCACCTCTGCGAAGCCTGGGGCCGCTCACCCGCTCTATGACCTCATTCACAAGCTGAGGCTTGGGTTCCTCAACCTGGGTTTCAAGGAGGTTTTCAACCCTGTTATCGTGGACGAGAATGAGATCTACAGGCAGTATGGTCCCGAGGCGCCAATCATACTTGACCGCTGCTACTACCTAGCTGCTCTGCCTCGCCCCGATATCGGCTTAGGTAGGACCAAGTACGAGGAGATTGAGAAGACCGGAGCGAAACTGACAGAAGCCAAGGTTTCGGCTCTTCAGAAGGTTCTGAGAGGCTATAAGAGGGGAGATGTCGACTCAGACGACTTTGTTGAGAGGATCGCAGAAGCACTTGAGATCCCAGATACCCTAGCAATGCGTGTCATATCTGACGTTTTCCCCGAGTTCTCCGCCTTGAAGCCAGAGCCTACAAGGCTAACGCTTCGTTCCCATGCAACCAGCGCATGGTTCCTTACGCTTCAGGCGCTTCAGCACAAAACAGAGCTGCCGTTGGAGCTCTTCTCCGTCGACATACGGTTCCGAAGGGAGCAGAGCGAGGATTCGACCCATCTCCGCGTGCATCACTCCGCCAGTTGCGTAGTCATGGACGAAGCGGTGGATGTTACGCTAGGGGAGGACATCACTGAGACCCTTCTGAAGCCCCTGGGTTTCGATAGTTTCCGATTCCTGAAAAAGAAGGTGACGTCCAAGTATTATGCTCCGGAAATGGAGTACGAAGGCTTCGTCTTCAGCCCTGCCTCCAGAACATGGATCGAGATAGCTGACTACGGCATCTACAGCCCAATTGCTCTGGCGAGGTATGGTCTGGAGTATCCTGTTCTGAACCTTGGGCTGGGCGTTGAACGATTAGCGATGGTATTATATGACGAGCAAGATGTTAGAAGACTTGTCTACCCCCAGTTCCACACTGAACTTGCGTTCACAGACGTTGACATCGCCAAGATGATTCGGTTCGAGCTGGAACCAGAGACGCATGAAGGACAGAGGATTACAGAAAGTATCGTCTCGGAGGCTTTGGAGCACGCTGATGCTCCCAGTCCATGCCAGTTCCTGGCATACGAGGGAAAACTACTGGGCAAGAAAGTGAGGGTTTACCTCTACGAAGAGGAGAAAGATGCGAGACTTCTGGGAGCTGCAGCCCAGAACCTCATATACGTTTACGATGGAAACATACTAGGAATTCCTCCGGCTGGAACGACGAACATCACCCTAGTAAGAGAGGCTAGAGAGAAGGGGGTCTCTACCGGGATCAGGTACATTGACGGAATAGCATGCCTCGCAGCAGCCAAGATTGAAGAAACCATCAGAACCGGACGGAACAGGTTCAGCCTATGGGTCAGGCAGGCTAGGCGTCCAAGAGACGTAAACATAAGAGTCAGCAAAGTAGCGCGAAGATATGTAACCAGCCGGAAGAGGAAGATCGAGATATCAGGGCCCGTCTTCGTCGGAATCCGAGCTGAAGTGAGCGATTGACAACCAATCGGCCTTTTACAGAAGACTAGGTACCTGATGTCTGGTGGTTCACCAAGTTGCTTCATGATTCAATGTTACGGCTCAGGGACGCAAGGGAACTGCAAGTGCTTCTGTCCAAAAGGGTGATCTGCGAAGATCGCCTACCCGACCCTGTTAGGCTTGTGGCAGGCGTCGACGTTGCCTATATTGCAGAAGACTCAGTCTGCGCGGTAACCGTCCTCGATTATGAAACAATGAATCTCGTAGAAAAGAGCACCTCCCGCCAGAAGACTCGGTTTCCCTACATACCCGGCTTCTTGTCCTTCAGGGAGGTGCCCCCAGCTGTCTCAGCGATCAGGAAACTGACACTGAGACCAGATGTCTTCTTGGTTGATGGGCACGGGTACGCTCATCCTCGACGTTTGGGGTTCGCTAGCCATCTAGGCTTGGTTCTGGATGCTCCCACGATAGGCGTCGCCAAGAGCCTTCTCTGCGGTGAAGTCAGAAACCGGGTAGATGATAAGTGGAAACCAGTAGTTCACGAAGGCGAGATCGTCGGCAGAGCTGTCTTCAAGAGTTCACATGCGAAGCCTATCTACGTCAGCGTAGGACACAAAGTTTCTCTTGAAACCGCGGTAGGGATCGTTCTGCACTGCAGCAAAGAGCAAAGGATTCCGGAGCCACTCCGACAAGCACACTCAGCTGCGATTAAAGAGAGAGAATACCGAAGGCAGAAAGTCAGGTAGATATTTCCGTTGTGATTCTAACCAGCCTTTGCCTTCCTTTGCTAGAAGCTGCTTTCTCCAAAGTCTGTCTGCGTGTCAGTGGATCTAAGCGCGGGCTCTCCGAATCGTAGTCTTCCCATTACCGCCTTTAGCCCCCAACTGCTCGTTACGAGCAGGTTTGCCATGAAGATTAGTTGAGGCGCATTCCAAAAGGGCAAGCTCTCTACTGCGCGGCTGTTCTCCAGATACCAGAGTGCACAGCTGAGCATGACGTAGATTGATACTAGACTTGACCAAAGATGTATTGCCTGAAGGACCCTACTCGACTTTTGCGCTTTCATCCTCAGTCTGTCAAGGGCTCTCCCGATGCTCAATGATACATCATGTATGTCATCTATGACAAGGGTTAACCCGCCGTAGACGAAGAAGAGACCAGCATAGACCGGAATAGCCTGCATGCTGGTTGCGTGGAAATCTAGCGAAGGCAAAAGAAGTAGAAAGATGGAAGCAGGCGCAAAGATGGCTATCAAAACTAGAGAGACAGAGCTAGCCAAGAAGCCGTAGACATAATGGTGGAAGAGCATCCTCTTCAACTTGACCCTACCGACGAACTTGGCAGGTCCAATGTTCAAGATGGCGGTTAGAATTATGAACCACACAAGTGAACCGTCTATCAGATACGGCGAATACGGT
>CAYRBK010000007.1:28020-45999 GCA_964422605.1 uncultured Candidatus Bathyarchaeia archaeon
TCGCCCGGGTTAACCACCAAAGTCTTGCCTTGCCTGCGGATGATGGCTTCGTGAGTATGCCCATGAATAACCACGTCGTAGGAGTTGGCGTTGACAAGTGAGTCCAGAAGCTCCGTTTCTTCTCCGTGAAGCAAGGCGATCTTCAGGTTGCCGACCCTCACCTCTGCAAAGATTCCTCGGATCTGTGCGCCTATGTCATGAAACTTCTGTCGCAACAGGCCTTTCTCTGCATCGTTGTTGCCGAAGACTCCTACCAACTTGGCCTTCAGAGGTTTGAACCGGGATGCCACAAACGGCGCACTGTAGTCGCCAGCATGAAGCACCAATCCAACGTTCTCGTCGTTCAACCGCTTAACGGCTCTGTCGATGAGGGGCAACCTATCGTGTGTGTCGGACATAATTCCTATCTTCATGCCTTCTCACCAAAATTCCTGCAGTACCTTGCACTTTCTTAGACCTTAGCGCGTTGATAAGATTTGCGAAGATGCTCGGTATGGAGGTGGAAAAGGTGAGGCAGTAACCATGCTATGTTTGTGGCTTCTTGGTTCAAGCTCCGCGGGGCGACGCAGCGCTTAGAAATTGTTAATAAGGAAAGAGGTGTAAAGGGAGTTGGCGACGCTGCCAAGTTGGAGGAAGAGCGGTTGCCGAGGTTCAAGATCAACATATTCTATGTAATCTCTTCAGTCTGCTCGTTGGTCCTCGTCGGCTACTCTTGGCTTGTTTTTCTACCCGCATTCAAAGACACCGCTGAGTACGCCGCTGTTCAGAACATAGTGATCCTGCTCACAGTCCTTCTGGTCGCAGTTTCAGGCATGCAGATCTATCTCTCAGTGAAAAGAGAAGAAACACAAACCGACAATTCGGCATCGAAATCCGAGTGACAGCGCTAGTTGTAGGGTCCTTAGCCCTAGTCTTCTTGAGCCCCTCTTGCTTTGTACCGGGTGAACCCGCAATGGCCGCATGAATAGCGGTCTCCGTGGTCAGCCATAAAGTATCCGGGTCCGCACCGCTCACATACTGGAAGGATCTTCTCCAGCTTGCCTTCTCCAACCTTATAGTAGGATGAGACAGGCTTTGCCTTCTTTGCTGCTCGAGGTTTCTCTTCAGACAATTGGGGGGCTACTCCTTCTTCTCCTCTTTGGGCTTGTTCCTCAGTATTATGTGTTCTGGTTCCGCAAACGTTGCCGCCTCAAGGGAGTCATAGATCCTTGCCTCACCAAGTGCCGCCATTTTGCCTTTCCTTGTCTTAAGCTTTCTGATATAGACTTTATCAGAGTCGGCGGCGAACATGTCTGCGAGCTTCCCTCTTGCTTCCAATCGAGAAGGTGTTCCACTATCTTCATGGTCCAGACGGAAAGATACTTCAGTTCTCTTAAGTAACTCGTTACGCTTCTGGCTGACAATCTCAATCTTCATTGGGCACCACCTTTGGGCGTATCTTTTCAGATCGAGCCCCTACTTTAGTCTTTCGAAGGTTTGTACTCCATCCGCTCTACTATCTCACGGATCCTCCGCTTAGTGACCTCCGTGACATTCACTACCACGATCCCTTCTCTGGGCTGACCGTAAACGACCATGGAGCCTTCTGGCGCGGACAGCACAGCGACAAGAGTGAGCAGGTCTTCTTCGCCCTCGACTAGAACCTTCGCCCGAGCTTTCTGTCCGACTGCCTGTTTCAAGATTTCCCAAGCCTCGTCAGCTATGGTTCCCGCCGGATTCGTCAGGTTGTAGGTTTTCCAGGCTTCTAGCTTCACGGGAGCTATAGGCTTCCGCATCACCTTATTGTCAACGATGGCTACATCCAGAGCAATGCCCTTTCCAAAGATGTTTGCTGAGACCTTGTCGCCGACAGCGATCAGCTTTCTCGGCTTTCTCTCTGCGACCAGTTCTTCTAGTCTCTCGGTTGTGTATCTGAATGAACCTTTGATTAGGAGGCCTAGGGGGTTCTTCAACTCTTTTCGGAGTTCAGGCGTCAGAACCCGTATTTCCGGTCACCTTCTGGGTTCTAGAGGTTGCTACCCTGATGCCTATTTCCACATTTAACCACTTATGACTTTCCGGGGTCGGACCATGAATGTCAGCATACACTTAGATAGTCCTCTGATCTCTTACCTGAGCTCACTTTGCCGTGTCTAGCGCCACGTACCTCTTCTGGCTTACCTTCGTGAAAGTTTGGCAAGTCAGACAAGACATCCCTAAGTAGACGTTACCCGGGAATGTGTAGCGCATCGCCGAGTGTGATAGTATAGGCCAGCATCAGTCTGCAGGTCATTGCGGGGTTCTGGACATCACGTCAATGACGATCATAGTCAAAGTGGACCTGACTTTATTGAGCCTTCGTATGCGCCAAGTTACGATATCTTTGAGTTTGTCCATGGAGTCTGCGCCGACTTTAGCTATGATGTCATATACTCCATAGACGCTGTAGGCCTCTTCTACGCCTTCGACTTTCCTCAGCTCGGCGAGAACGTCTCCCTCAGAACCTATCTCAGCGTTTATCAGGACGAATGCAATCGGCATATTCGACACTTCACCTTCTTCCATTCCAAGCTTACTCTAGCTCTTTAGTGGCTCAAGCCTTTTAAGTATTTCCGCGATAGACACGCAAGTTCGGCTCCCAGAGGCTCCTCATTTTCGGCGGAGAGGGTATCTTATCATTCCGGTTCCGACTCCAGGCTGCTGTTGCGTGAGTTGATGTCCTTTCGGTCCTCCTGCAGCGATGGATAACCTTATCTGGAAAGAGAATTCTATCTCGTACAAGGAGAGATGCAGGTTGGCGGCTTTTGACAGAAACATGATTAGAATTCTGAAGGTTGAGGAACGACCGAAGGACTCCTGGGTTGATATGAGCCTCCGTGCAATGAGAGAGGGCGAGGTACGTTTCTACCGCGTCAATGACCCGGTGACGGGAAACTGGCTCTTCAAAGCCTGCTCAGACGGAGAGATGCAGAGAACCACTATCAAAGCCTTGAAGTGTCCCCCCGGCAAAGGATTCGCGCAGCTGGAAGGAAGCACAGTCCTCTTCCAGAGAAGCCTCATAGAAGGTTATTACTACGGCGTTGCCTCACTTTCTTACATCGACGCCAGTGAGAGGCTGCGTCGAAACGTGGTCGAGAACCTAGATGAGGTGCCCGATGTGATCAGGAACAGTTTCAGAACCATCGCTTACGAGGAGGCCACTGGAAAAAAGGCTGTTGGAAAAAACTTGGCCGTCCTCTGCGGGGGGAAGGATGAGAAAGGGATGATAGTCCTCTTCATCCTCCAGCGTGCCTGGCCTATATCGAAGATACCGCCGGATTTGGGAACGAGAAGGATCGATTTGCTGGACCTCATTAAGAGCCTTGAAAAGGCAACAATCAGTGACATCTACCAGACCGCGCAAGAACGGCATGCGCTGACAAAGGAGGACACCGACATTTTGCTCGGACTCCTCGAGTCCGAGGGGAAGATAGTCAGATCAGACGAGCACATCAAGACGAAAAGCTAACTGCACTCTACGATGTTCACAGGGTTCATCATCCTTAAATGTTCGAAGTGGCATTTCTCATTGGAATAGTCGGGTGGCCAAAACAATGAAAGATGACATCATAACGACCAGAGAGATGCAAGCCTTGGACATGAACGCCGAGTACTTCGGAATCTCCAGGCTGCAGCTTATGGAGAATGCTGGAAGAAATGTTGCTGTTGAAGTGTCCTCCCGATTCAAGCCTCAAGACGCTGCAGTCGCCATATTCTGCGGATTGGGCGGGAACGGAGGAGATGGTTTTGCTGCAGCTAGGCATCTCGCTTGCCTAGGCTTCAAGGTGGATGTCATACTGGCTGGTCAAGCCGTCCAGATAACCAATGATGAAGCGAGAAAGAATTGGCAAGCCTTGGAATCGCTGAAAGACTTTATCACGCTGCACGAAGCATCCGATTCCTCGATCATTCCAGATGTTAAGGCAGAGGTTTTGGTAGACGCTTTGCTTGGAACAGGATTGAAAGGACCGCCGCGTCCGCCCGTCCTCCAGCTCATAGAAAGGATAAATGAAGCTGACGCCTTCAGGGTCGCCGTTGACCTTCCAAGCGGGATCGATTCGGACTCAGGTGAAGTTTGGAGTGAAGCCGTCAAAGCTGATTTGACAGTTACCTTCCATAAGGCTAAGCCGGGTTTGGTCAAAGTCAAGGGACATGTGGGCGAACTCGTTGTGAAGCACATAGGACTTCCCCAAGAGGTCGAAAGGTTTGCGGGACCCGGCGATGTGTCGATAGCCGTAAAGCCGAGGCCTCCCGAATCACACAAAGGCGACTTCGGTAGGCTTCTCGTAGTCGGGGGAAGCGAGACCTATTCGGGCGCTCCAACGCTTACGGCTTTGGCGGCTTTGAGGACAGGTGTAGACCTGGCGTTCATAGCTGCGCCTCGCGACACGGCTTACGCGATCTCCTCCATGTCGCCTGATCTGATCACTGTGAAGCTGGAAGGCGAGCATCTGAACATAGGTAACCTCTCAGTTCTGCGTCATCATCTTGAAAGGGCAACTGCAGTAGCAATAGGTCCAGGTCTAGGACTGCACAGAGAGACCCAAGAAGCAGTGAAAGAGATCGTGGGAATAGCTGAAGCCAAGAAAATCCCAATGTTGTTGGATGCTGATGGGTTGAAGGCATTCGCGGAGTTTGAACATAGAATAGAAACACCAGCCGTCCTGACGCCCCATGTGGGAGAATACCTAACGCTCACGAGAAAGAAGCTGCCCCCAAGCCTCGAGGACCGTGTTGATTCTGTTCGCAGAACCGCACAAAACCTTGACGCAGTGATCCTGCTGAAGTCGCATGTAGACATAATCTCGAATGGATACAAGGTGAAGCTGAACTTCACAGGCAATCCGGGCATGACGGTAGGCGGGACTGGGGACGTTCTCTCAGGCATCGTAGCAGCCTTCTTGGCGCAAGGAGTGGACTCGTTTGAGGCGGCTGTCGCCGGCGCCTTCATCAATGGCGCGGCGGGTGATTTTGTGAAGGCAGAGAAGGGATACCATATGGTTTCCACTGACCTGCTTGAGTGGGTCCCGAAGATCATAGACAACCCAATGTGCCACGCAGACCTAAGAGAAGGCTACCATCCGCGGGTCTATTGAGCAGCAAGAGTCCAAGGTGAACCGAGGCTACATTGAGATGGAATTCGATGTGCTTTTGCCGACGGTGGTCTTCTTTCTTGCCGCAATGTCGGTTTTGATGTATCGAAAGCTCATGCCAAAGATCACACCGCTCTTCGAGGACAGGAAATTCAGCACACGTGACGCTGTCTTGATCGTGGTCGCGATGGGTCTCGTGGTTACTGTAATGGCGTTGGTCCCAAGTCGCGCCATCCAATTGGTGTTCATCGTAGCCTACTCGTACATGATGTTTTCCTTCACTTACATAGCTGTGAGGAAGTGGTACTTGGCCATCTTGCCAACCATCGCTTTCGTATTGCTCTACCAATTCTACTGGAGACTCCTCATTCTTAACCTGTTTGTTGCCGTCTTCGCCATCATGATCCCCATCTACCTGGGAGTCCTCTTCTCGTGGAAGACCACGTTGGTTTTCGCCGGTTTACTGACTATTATGGACATCATCCAGGTTTTCGGAACACGGTTCATGGGAGAACTCGCAACCAAGACGATTGAGCTCAAGCTACCTGTCCTTCTAATGCTTCCAGCCTATCCGGCAGACGCAACGATAGTCCTTGGGTTAGGTGACCTCTTCTTGGCAGGGCTTCTTGCGGTTCAAACAGCTCTGAGAGATGGACAGAAGGCGGGGTTCTTAACTGCTGCGTTGGTGGGCATTGCAGTCTTTGTGTTCGAGGTCGCACTGTTCAACACAAGCTTCTTCACATTCTTTCCCGCAACGATTGTGGTTATTGCAGGATGGATCGCTGGCATGGGAATCGCCCGGCTGGTTCATCTTGGGAAGCCACGGCCATCCTAGAAGGCTAGGTAGTCAGACTGCATTAGCCTCCGATGCGGATGGAACAAGCAATCACTGATAGAACGACAGCGAGGTACGCATTGGAATTACCCCCTTCTACCTAGCTTCTTTCAAACTTAGAGGAAAAACGAGCCGCTCAAAGTCCGTGTACTATGGAAAGGAGAAGTGAAGGCAGTTTCTTTCGTCCTGCGGGAAGTCCAACTTGGTCAGTCCTCCTATGTTGTGACAAATGAAAAACTGATTGTTGCAACAAATCAGAGTCTTCGAGATGGCGGTCTTGGCATATAGGTATCTAAGCGGCGGCATCCTTTCCGCACACAAATAGTGAAATCGCAGTTTGCCAGACACCGAGCAACCGTCACTAGGCATCAGTCCGGCTCAAGGGGAATGCTCTAGCGCAGTCTGTTCCTCTTTATGTATCCCCGTATTCTTTCCAAGCCTTCTTCAATATTGTCCTCGGATGTCGCGTACGAGAACCTGATGTGTTCGCCTTCACCCTCATTCCTGTGACCGAAATGGATATCCGAGAGCACAGCGACCCCAGCATCATGAAGCAGACGCTTCCTAAACTCCTCTGAGTCCTCAGCGCCGACGAGTCCACACGCCTCGGTAACGTTAGGCCAAGCATAGAAGGCTCCGCCGGGTCTAAGGCATTCCATTCCCTCTACCGAGTTTAGTCCGTCAACTATAAGGTCCCGTCTTTTCTTGAAACTCAGCATCATCTTTTTTGACTCATCTTGAGGCCCTGTCAATGCCGCCAAAGCCGCGTACTGGTTAGGATGAGCGGCGCACGAATCTGTGTTGGTAACCCACTGCGACAGGTACGGAGCCAGATTCTCGTTAGAAGCAAACCCAATCCTCCAACCTGTCATGGCATAGGTCTTTGATGCGCCGTCAACGATTATGGTTCTCTCCTGCATGCCTGGAATCGAAGATATGCTCTCGAATTCACCGTCGTGAACCATCCGTGAATAGACTTCGTCCGAGAAGACCCACAGACCACTGTGCCTCTCTACTATGCTAGCAATCTGTTCCAAAGATTCTCGATCTAGGACGCCGCCAGTGGGGTTCTGGGGCGAGTTCAGTATCAGCAACCTCGTCTTCTTGCTGATTTTCCGTTCCAAGTATTCTATGTCGAAGGCGTAACCTTTCCTCTCAAGAAGCGGGAGAGGAACAGGAACAGCCCCATGAGCACGTATCTGAGATTCATAGATCGGGAAACCAGGGTTAGGATACAAGACCTCATGGCCCTTCCCGTAATCGGTAACCGAGAGGATCGCGTACCCTATGAACGGTTTCGCACCGTTTGCCACAACGACCGATTCCGGCTTCACCTGAATGCCTCTAGTCTTTGACAGATAATCAGCAATGGCTTTCCTGAGCTCCGGTATTCCAGGCGAAGCCGTATACCCGGTCTTTCCCTCCTTGACCGCCTTGATTGCCGCTTGCTTTATGTACTCAGGCGTGTCGAAATCCGGCTGTCCTATGCAGAAGTTTATGATATCCTTGCCTTGGCTGACGAGATCATTCACTTCTTTTAAGACAACGAAAGCGTTCTCTGTTCCCAAAGTCCGAGTTCTTTCCGAGATTCCCAACATCTCTTCCACGCCCAACCCCTAAGAACCCAAAGTCCGCCTGTCTCACCGTTTTACCGCAATAATCCGCTCTAGCCATTCAAAAGCCTTTCGCTTACTCGTCTGCGCGTAGGAGCGACTCTGATATGCGAGCTGGGGACCATAAGTAAAAGGATAAAAGCTCGAGAGTGCCCAAATGAAGATTGGTGCGAATTGGCCTATGGTACGGATGACACGCAGAAAAGGCGAAATACTCTACGCCTGTGAGGTCTGCGGCTTTGTCTACAGAGAAATGTCTTGGGCTGAGAAATGCCAAGAATACTGCACGAAACACCATGCCTGCTCATTAAAGATTACGAGCCATGCGATCCGAAGGGAAAGAAAGCGAAAGGCCAAGGCGCTTGTCCTCTTGTCTGGAGGTTTGGACAGCATGCTCGCGATGAAACTGGTTGCGAATCAAGGTGTCGAGGTTGAGGCTGTTCACTTCGTAACCCCCTTCTCCAAGGCCGATGAACGATTCGCTGACAGGTTCTGCGAAGAAATGGGCGCAAAGCTCCACACGGTCATTCTGGGTCAGGAATTTCTCGACATGGTTGCAAATCCGCGTCACGGGTATGGAAGCCAGATGAACCCCTGCGTAGATTGCAGAATTCTTCAGTTCAGAAAGGCTGCTGAAGTGGCTGAAAAGACTGGGGCGCACTTTCTTGTAACAGGCGAGGTCTTGGATGAGAGACCCTTCTCGCAGAAGAAAGACCAGATGCTTCTTATTGAGAAGGAATCGGGATTGGCGGGGAAGATTCTGAGGCCTCTGTCAGCTAAGCTTCTGCCTGAAACCGAGCCAGAGAAGAGAAGGTATGTGAACCAAGAGCACCTCTTGGCCGTGAAGGGACGGAGGAGACTGCCACAGATGGAGTTGGCAAGGAAACTGGGCATTGACGCGTACCCTAACCCGTCCGGAGGTTGCTTACTTACAGACCCAAGATTCGCCGAAAGGCTAAGAGAACACATGAGGCATGAGGAAAAGCTGTCCATATTAGATGCTGAGCTTCTAAAGGTCGGAAGGCACTTTAGGATCGATGGGACAAAGGTCATCATCGGAAGGAACAAGGAAGAAAATGAGAAGCTGCTCGCGATCGCGGAAAGAAATAACCTTGCACCCATGGAGGTCGTAGGCTATGTGGGCCCTGTGTCGCTTCTAGTGGGAAAAGCTGGTTCGGAAGCCCTAAAGAAAGCGGCCGCTATCACAGCCCGATACTCAGATGCGCCTAAGGAGACTAGCGTACAAGTGAGATTCCGGAGCATGGAGAAAGAGGAGGTCATGGAAGCAAAACCTCTCGGACGCCTGGAATTGAGGCATTTCAGCATTTAGCAAGACCTAGTTCTGATGCTTATGTGTGGATCCAGTGGATTGTATCCTGTGTTTCCTGATGGAAAGCTCGTAGACCGCTATGTTCATTCAAGTCGGTTGTGATTCTCGATTTTCCGGTGGTGTATGGCAGAATGCAGTCAGCCGCTTCTTGAATAAACGATAGATCATAGAAAAAAGTGGGGCTATTCGGCGAAAGCCCTAAAGCTCTTCTGGCATTTACTTCCTTACGTATTCGCGAAACTTCTTCCCACAGTGCTCGTAGAGCTTGACATGAACCTTGCGGCTCAAGTCCCATTCCTTTACGGGTCTAGTCACGTTCACTCCACAATCTGGGCACTTCATTCTAGCCAAGTCTCCATAATTTTTTATGACCTATGTTCTACATATGCCTTTCCATGTGTTCTCTACTCAAGCTGCCACCTTCTGGCTTAGTCCTGACACGTGCCGGTTCTGTCCAACAGAAGGCTTCCTTGAAACTCCGAAGCAGTTTCGAACGACATTCCTGCCAAAGAGCAGTTCTGCTGCGGCAGGAGTTTCGGCTGTTCATCAAGAAAGGAATCAGCAAAGTGTAGACCCGGAGCCCTCACCTCAGTCGCCCCTTCACTACCGACACGAAACGAAACATCGTGGAAATGGACAATCTTAGGCTCAACGACGCGCCTGTTCCACGTTGTGGCGGACTGAGCCTTGCTTGGGTCGGCCATCCCTCAAACATGGTCTTCGCGTTGTCTTCCGTAATGCTCCTCGAAGATTTCTGCGAAAGCACTACAGAAGTATCTGCAGGCTCTTTCAAGTCCGGCCTTGCCTTCGGTTGACAGCGTGTAGACGGTCTCCTTGCCCTCTCTTTCCATTTCAACCAGCTTTTTTGCCCGAAGCTCTTTCAGCGCGGGATATATTGTGCCTGGCGTCGGTTTGCTTCCTCTTCGCTTCTGAAGTTCAATGCTGATCTCCTGCCCGTTCATGGGCTTTTTTGACAGAAGCCAGAGTATGTAAAAGGACAGCATCCCTCGCATATCACAGCAATCCGGAACCTCTGGACAGCATTGGTCTTCCATGCGTTAATGTTGGGCGTCCAATACATTTATATCTTTCCTTGCCAAGAGATAGGCATTCATCGAATGTGAAGGCGTTGGCTATGCGAGACTCGAAGGTCAAGGAGCATGTGAAAAGAAAGTACGGCGAAATTGCACAGACCGGAGGCTCTTGCTGCCCTGAATGCTGTCACTCAGCCACGGACATCGCATTACGAATAGGCTACTCGCAGGACGATCTGAGAGAGATCCCGGAGGCTTCGATCATGGGTTTGGGTTGTGGAAATCCCGTCGCATTGGCTGGCCTGAAGGAAGGTGAGACAGTGCTGGACTTAGGTTCAGGAGCCGGGATCGACGTTTTCCTTGCAGCAAAGAAAGTCGGATCTAGGGGAAGGATCATTGGGGTCGATATGACTGAGGAAATGGTCGTCAGGGCCAGAGCCTCCGCTTCGGAATATGGCTACGAGAACGTCGAGTTTCGGTTGGGCGAGATAGAGAACTTGCCCATCGAGGATAGTACAGTAGATGTCGTGATCAGCAACTGCGTGATCAACCTATCTCCGGACAAGAAGAAAGTGTTCCGGGAAGCCTACAGAGTCCTGAAGCCCGGCGGAAGAATCATGGTCTCTGACATTGTCACCGAAGGAAAGATGCCCGAAGAAGTCAGAAGGAGCCTCGATGCATGGGCAGGTTGCATAGCAGGCGCTCTTGAGAAAGATGGGTACTTGGAGATCATGAGGAAGACAGGATTCAAGGAAGTCAAGATTGTATCTGAATCAGGCTATAGCATAGGTTTGCCTCAGGAAAAAACAGGAAAAGTCATAAGCATTCAGGTCGAAGCCCACAAACGCTAGCAGACCGAAGCACAAGTATCGCAGAACTTCACGCCAAATCTGTTTTGACAGCTGAGTCTTGGGGTCGGATGCATATTTCCGTCCACACCTTCGCCTTCGTAACGAAGATTAGTTTGGTAGGTCTCGGTCAGAGCGTCGAAAGATCAAGGCACAATCTATACGACGATGTGAGAAGTCGTGGAAAGATTCCAGAAAAACAAGCCCAAGAAAGCCCGTCTTATGTGGGAGCCCCGGGCGGGATTCGAACCCGCGATCCACGGCTCTCTCTGCCTGGGGCGTACAAGGCCGTTGCTCTAGCCGCTGAGCCACCGGGGCTTGGATCTGCCATACACCATCAGTTCATGAAGAGCTTTGGAGATTTATTAGTTTATCTTGCCTCCCATGGATGTCCACGATCAAAGTGATCCTCACTCACAATGCTAGACTAGCTAAGGCAAGACCGTCCCTTCATCGGAACCGCACTAGAGATATATACAACAATGCCTTTCTAAAACAATGGCACGAAACTGAACGCTCTCTATCCATAGAGGAGGAACACCGCGTTTGAAGGGTAGGCCTCTTGTCGCCATTGTTTCAGCTGGTCTTTCAAGATTCGGCAAGATAGAAGAGTCCACTGGCAGAGAGCTTTTCGTCGAGGCGGCTGTGGAAGCCTTCCAGAAATGTCCAAACCTGAACCCGAAGAAGGACATTAAGGGACTCGTTATTGGCATGATGAGCGAATGCTTCGAGCATCAAGGCCACTCCGCCCCGATGGTTTCCGACTGGACCGGACTATTGCCAGTGCCCGCTGTAAGGACTGAGATTGCCTGTGCTTCTTCAGCTGCAGCGTTGAGATACGGCATTTTCAGCATACTCTCAGGGATTTACGACATTGTGATGGTGGGCGGGTTTGAGAAGATGACGAAGAGGACCACGTCTGAGGCGACCGAGTATCTGGCCATGGCGGCTGACTTCCCCTTCGAACAATGGAACGGGATCACCTTCCCAGGGCTCTTCGCGCTTATGGCTACGGCTCACATGCACCAATACGGCACGACAGAGGAACAGATGGCTCTCATCGCCGTCAAGAACCATCACAACGGCGCTCTGAACCCGAAGGCGCATCTACAGAAAGAGATCACGGTGGAGAAGGCTTTGGAATCGAGGATGGTCGCAAAACCGCTCAAACTCTACGACTGCTCTCTGATATCGGATGGTGCCAGCTGCGCAATCTTGACCCGGCCAGACCTTGCTAGGAAGTATACTGACAACCCCGTCTACGTGATTGGCTCCGGCCACGGCAGTGACACCCTTGGGCTTTATGAGAGAGAAAGCTTCACGAGCATGAAAGCAACGAGAACCGCGGCGAAGGAAGCCTATGAAATGGCTGGAAAAGGACCCCGAGACGTGGATGTAGCAGAGTTACACGACTGCTTCACAATCGCAGAGCTCATAGCATACGAGGATCTGGGCTTCTGCAAACCCGGTGAGGGAGGGAAATTCATAGAGGAGGGTAGCCCTATGCTTGGGGGAGATCTGCCCATTAACACGAGCGGCGGGCTCAAGTCTAAAGGTCACCCCGTCGGTGCTACCGGCATAGCCCAACTATATGAGATCTATCTTCAGCTAACTGGGCAAGCGGAGAGACGGCAAGTCGAAGAGTGCAGGGTCGGTTTGACCCAGAACCTTGGCGGAAGCGGGGCCTCATGCCTCGTCCACATTTACAGGAGTGGATGATAAAATGAGCGAGAAGATTCAGACAGCCGTAACAGGTCCGTTCACGATTGAGCAGTTCTACAAATGCCTCCAAGAGGAAAGGCTCATGGCAGCCAAATGCGAAGAATGCAGATCCATGTTCATCCCGCCGAGACCCATTTGCACAAACTGCCTCTCCAGAAAGCTCGTATGGGTTCAGCTCAAACCCAGAGGCAGACTCCTAACCTATACGGTAATCCATGTGGCGCCGGAAAGGTTCCAGTCGATGGCGCCATACGCGTATGGCGTCATAGAACTTGACGAAGGCCCGCGCTTGCCCGGCATCATCAAAGGCGTGGACCTAGAGGAGATAGAGGTCGGCATCAAGTTGGTGGTCGACTTCGAGACCGAATTAGCGGCAAGCTGGCCTCAGTGGCCAAGATACTATTTCAGATCGCCCTAGAATCGCCTTTCAGTCTTGGCCCGCGGAAAGACATGCTGCTATGATGCCCCTAGGTTTCGAGCTCCGTGGATGGCAGAGCATGATCCTCACTCTTGAAGAATAGGCAAAATACTAGCAGAGAGACCACGTAGAGCAGCCCGCCTGCTATGAAGATGAGATCCCAGCTCCTTGCAGCCAATATGCCTGCGATGCTTGGCGCTATGATCACCATCGGCGTTTGAACTGCATTGAAAGTGTTAGACTGCCTCCCCCGCGTGCCGTCAGGGATCAGATCCTGCATGATCACGTTCATCGCAGTCATCCCTATGCCTCCGCCCAACAGGTCGTGAATGAGGAAGATTGGCACGAAAATGGCGATCGGGACAGAGACCAGTCCCACAGTCAGGAAAGAGACAGCGTAGGCGGAAATCGAAAGGATATATGTCCTTCGTAGCCCGAGTCTACCGATGATTCTATGGGCCACGGGCGTAGTCAGGAAGGAAAGCCGGTGAACGGCGGTGACAACAGATATCTGAGCTGCGTCAAGACCAAGCTTCCCAACGAAGTATAGAGGAAGCAGGAAGCCGTGCGCGATCCCAAACCCAAGCGCGCCAACAGCTGAAGACAACGACAGAACTGTCAGGTTCCTTCCAAATCTGAAGCTGTAAGCCTCCCTGAGGGAGATTCTTTCAGCAGGCTTCTCCTTCTTGGCCTCCGTGTAGAACGGAAGAATGAAAAACCTGACTGCTTCGAGCGTTGCTAAGAGGAAGAAGAAGTTCGAGTAGCCAAAGTATACCAGAAGAAAGGCGAAGGAGAGGTTGCCCATCGCCTGGAAGATGAAGTTCGCTGCTGTAAACCAGGAAAAAAGCTTGGCGTAAGCCTTCCTGGCGTTCTCGTAAAGCATTAGATTGTGCACCGACATCCTTAGATTAGCCTCCAAATCATCTAGGAACTTGCTTACGAGAATTGGCAGTTCATGCGCCGAGAAAGGGAAAACGCTCTTTGCCACGACCCCGACGGCGGAAGAAGCTAGGTAGACTTTCTTCCGTCCGTAGACATCTGCATACTCGCCTAGGAAGATTCGGAGGAAGGATATGAGCAGGGTCGAGATGCTGAAGATCAGTCCCATGCCGACGAGCGAGACCCCTCTGTATTCGAGGTAAAAGGGAAACAGGAGCTCGAAGACACCCAGTATGAATGCAGAGAAAATGCCGGAGCCGAAGAGGACTTTGACATTCGTGTCCAACGAGATCAGCCTTAGACCCTGTCCCGTTTGAGGTTGGTTGAAGGTTCCTTCAGCGGGTCTCACATAAAACCTTTTTCTAATGAAGACCGTCTTGGCATTGGGAACCTTCCTGACAAAGACCCTCTTCGTATCTGCAGATAGGGCTTCACCGAAAACTAGAAAACGGTTACCGACCTACTTGAGTCTAGGTGATTCGTGTCTGCACGAGGAAGCTTGCATGAGCGATGAGATTGGTAGATTCGTAGATGATCCGCTTTGGCCTATACTGGTCGAAACCGTTCACTCCATGGTAATGTATCCCCATCACAAGGCCTATGTCGCCGAAAGGATGATAAACACACACCCAGACATCACGCCAAGAAAACTAGCAATAGAGATGGGGATTCCACTTGGTGAGGCCTTGGTCATTCTCTACGAGCTGAGGAAGAAGCCCTAGGAAGATGCTTTGTCTCGCGTTGGAGTAGATCAGCCCTCAACTACGTAGCGGTAGGAGATGTACTCCCCAGCTGTTGGACTCTTCCTAGTTATTTTGATCAGGTCTCCGGGCTTAGCCCCGATAACATTGGCTATAGGATCCGATGTTCTAATAAGAGGAAGCTGGTATGGCTGCACGCGATACCTCTTCAAGACTTCCTCTTTCTCCTCAGCCATAAGTATCTCGTGTCTAGGAACAAGATAGTGTTCGAAGATGTTGAACGACGGAAAGTTCGGCGGGATCAGCTCGACTCCTCTTTTCCTCGCGTTCGACCTCGCTGAGTAAGTGTATCTTCCACTTGAAACTATTAAGCCTCCATCTAATCCTTCAGATTCGGCCTTCTTCGAAAGCAGGTTTATGTAACGAATACCAATGGTCTCAATGCCTGTGAGAACCCAAAGGAGGTACGTCTTGCCCTTCGGGTTTTGGACGGTCAGAAATGTTCCTTCTTTTCCTTCATCTTTCGCAATAAGCTTGTATTTTCTGAGCTCTAAGAGCACTTGGACCTTCCTGTCCAGAACTGGATCCGAGGTCAACCATTTATCTCCTTCTCGGTAGGTCGAGATATTCAGATTCAAAGAGACTCCCTTTAAACTTTGCGCCGGAGACGCAGGTTGAACATGTTGAGGAATTGCTCGGCAATGTCATCTGGAGAGTTTCCCGCTAAGGAAGACGTGTCTAGCCGCTCCCACAGCCGTGCAATACTCGCAGTGCCGGGGCACGTACGCCTTCACCCCGAATAGTCCCGCACTCTTACGGATATCTTCAAACACAATGTAACTTGCCACGAGTCTACCCGCCAGAATCACGGAATCCTCAAGACCATAAGCCTTAGCAGCCATAGCAGCTAGGACTCCGATCACTTGCGAGACCATGTTAAAAATGCCAGCAGCGACATCTTCCTCGCAAGCGACATCCGCTAGTCTGCCGAAGTTTGAGGCTGTGGCCTCTGCCGGAACGATTCCAACCGAGCCGCCAACAATGTCGCCGACCGTCAAGTCCACCATGTTAGTATTGCCTCGTGACGCCATGTTCTCAAGGGTCTGGAAGTCTTCGATTCCCAACAGTCTTCTCGAAAGTCCAAGCAATGTTCCCCCGCCAACACCTGTACCGCCAACATGCCTCACCCGCTTTCCGCCAGCGTAAGCCGCAACCATAGCGGTTCCAGTCCCGACACTTACAACAAGCCCTTTCCTTTTCCGCGCTAGGGTCAAGCCTCCAGAGCCGATTGCATGGATCTCGTCCACCTTTATCACCGGCAGACCTAGGAGGACATCTCCGATTTTTCGGGCTCCGCCGCCTGAGACCGCGACTAGATCGATTCCTTCCTTGGCTCCAGTATTGGCAAGAAGGCTTTCCAGGGTCTTTGAGGCTGTAGATGCCGGTTCAGATGTGGGCACCAAACATCCATGCACAATTTCCCGATTCTTCAGAATGACGCCCTTGGTGGTGCTTGCGCCGATGTCCAAGCCCGCGATCAAGCCGAATCCCTTCCTCAAGGGATGTCCCTCAAGTCTTTTGTTGTGCCGAAGTAGTGGGCGAGGTCTTGGCGTATTTTTGAGTGAGGACGGCAAAGACTAGTCCAGTAGCAAAGACTACTGTGGAGGCGAGCAGAAGAAGCTCTGGGGGAATGGCCCTCGCAAAGAGAAGGTTGCCCCCCGGAATGAACATCATTATCGCATAGATCACTCCAAGAACCAAGGCAACCGCAGTAGATGATCTGATCAAACTCGTTGGGTTCCCCCAGTAGAGACCCGAAACGCCTCTGACGCCCATTTTGACTAATGTGGATCCAGTATATCTAACTAGGATTGGAACTAGTGGAGCTACAAAGACAATCATTGTCGCAACCCAGAACAAGGTCAGCCCCATTACGGTGCCGATTTTCAGATCCATCGGGAACATCGCCCAGATTGGAACGACGAACCAAAGGTATACCATAACACCCAAAGCCGCGGTTAAGTTCCCGACGAGTAGGGCCACGAAGTTGCTTAACATGAAGGATGCGAGCGTGCGGCGTTTTGAGACGAGCCAACCCAGTAAGTAGAAGCCCACAAAGTTGCCCGGCACACCAGCTATGAGGCTCAGCAACGGTGTTGTCAAACCGAAGAAGGACAAAGCGAAATCACCTAAGAAAGTACCTATAGCTGCACCTACTCCGCCCACAATTGGGCCGAAAACCACTGCGAAGAAGGCAGGCACAACCACACCCGGTCTGAAGTGGCCAACTCCCCACGGAGTAGGGATGGGCGAGGTGACCGCGATCGCAACGGCGTAGAGTGCTGCACTGATCGAGATCAACGAAAGCGTCAGAGCTTGGGATCTAGGCTCTTCCGAATTTTCCCCAGCAGAAGCCATCTTCTCCATTCTTCACCTACCTTCCTAAGAATCGAAGCCATGACGCACGGATGAGGTATCAGGATTCTGTTGTGCATCCGCTATTTCTGGATTTCCTATGAAATGTTTATACAGGTACATACTCTCTGAAGGCAAATAATAAATAGAAACGGCTCAACATCTCACGGAATGTCTAGATATGCCACATCGCGGGAAAATAAGCGGCCAAGCTTTGAAGAGGAAGTTCAAAGTTGTAGGTCTCGGCGGAACCTTTGATGAATTTCACAGAGGTCACCGCGCCTTGCTGATGAAGGCTTTTGAATCGGGAGATCGGGTTCTGATAGGTTTGGTCACAGATAAGTTCGGGGAGAAAATACGAAAAGGTCATGAAATTGCCACCTACGAGGAAAGGGAGAAGGAGTTGGTCGGTTTCCTTGAGAAAATAGGCTTTCTAAACCGAGCCGAGATCATCCCCTTGGACGACGCATACGGACCAGCTGCCACGAGTATCGAGCAGCAAGCCATAGTGGTCAGCAGAGAGACGGAGCCAGTAGCTCTTAAGATAAACCAGGTGAGAAGACGGAACGGATTGCTGCCGTTAGAGGTGATCGTGATAGACATGGTTCCAGCTGAGAACCATGTTCCCATTTCCACGACTAGAATCCGGTACAGAGAGATCGACCGCGAAGGACGCTTGCTAAGCAAGTAGATCACGACACCGCCCAGCCAGAGGGAGCGAGTCAAGCTTAAAGGCTACAAAGCCCATATTTCTGTGGGATACCTTAGGAATACTCAGTGGAAGCCTTGAAGAGAACCGGTTTCGCGGAACTTCCGCTTCACGGGGGGAAAGCTCCTCAATGGCTAGTCGAAAGAATGATGGAGCTAGCAAGGGAAATTGTCGCCGTTATCCTTGACGAGTATGGGCGCGACGTCTTTCTTCAAAGAATATCCGATCCGTACTGGTTTCAGGCCTTGGGCTGCGTCCTAGGCTATGACTGGCACTCTTCAGGGGTCACAACTGTTCTCACAGG
>CAYRBK010000008.1:0-27766 GCA_964422605.1 uncultured Candidatus Bathyarchaeia archaeon
CGTCCTCTGTCCCGTCCCATGATTGGAAGGTATGTTCTTTGAGCATCTTTCTCGATTCGTCTGAGAACTTCGTCAGCTTTGCCAGACAAAGTAACCTGAACCACCGTCGCAATATCGTCAGTACCACGTAGATTATCCATATAAACCTGCTCTCATCCAGTTGATTGGAGCCAACTGGGAAGGAAGCCGAGACAGATAGAGCATTCGACTCATACAAGCAACCGCGACACAGTCTGAGACGAAAAGGGAGACAGCAAAAAAAATGGGAGATTTGTAGAGACTTTGCTGGTTCCTATCCGGGCTATCGGGTCATGAACGGCATAGGGTCTTATACTAGTCTTTCAAGCCTTTTGTTCACTTCGTTCCAGTTGACGATGTTCCAGAAGGCTTCGACAAACTTGGCTCTTTCGTTCTTGTAGTCAATGTAGTACGCGTGTTCAAAGACATCTAGAACCATCAGAATCTCAAACGTGGGATAGACGTTAATGTTATGCTTCTCTATCTGCATCACCAATGGCCTATTAGCCTGTGTCCAGAGGGTCAATGCCGCCCATCCAGACCCTTCCACGCTAACGGCGGCCTGACTGAATTCTTTCCTGAACCTGTCAAAGCTCCCAAACTCTTTCTCTATGGTTCCGCCCAAGGTTCCGCTTGGCTTTCCGCCGCCTTTGCCAGAGGGCGCCAGATTGTCCCAGAACAACGAGTGCAACAGATGCCCTCCTATGTTGAACGAAAGCTCCTTCAGGGTGGATTTGACATCTAAGTCAGCATTCTCTTTCCGTGCCTTGTCGAGCCTCTGAAAAATCGCGTTTGCTCCGTTCACGTAGGCTTGATGATGCTTGGTGTGGTGTATCCTCAGCTGCTCCTCAGACATATAGGGCTCCAAGTCCTTGTATCCATAGGGCAGTTTCGGCAAAGTATAGAACCCACTTGTTTCCATATTGATCACCAAAACTATTCGGAGGAAGTCTGTCTCTTAAACTTTCACTTTCCAAGGGGCGTCATGGCGAATCTTGCGCAATCCTTAAAACAGCCGAGAGGGTTCAAGCTCTAGCGAGACTGCTCCAAGAAGGAAGGAGAACGCGGATGGGAGAAGACAGCGTGGTTGACGTCATAGAGAAGGCAAGCCGCAGCGTCGTGAACATAAACACTCTGAGGGTTTTCCGCGATGTTTTCTACCAAGTCGTGCCGGTAAAGGGCATGGGATCGGGCTTCATCATTGACGATAGAGGCTACCTCTTGACCAACAACCATGTCGTGGAGAGGGCTGAAAGAATCGCGGTAACATTGGTCGATGGTCGCGGGCTTGAAGGGAAACTTGTGGGGACATGCAGGAGCGCCGACGTCGCCGTAATCAAGGTCAATGGTGACAACCTGACATCAATGGAACTAGGAGACTCAGATAAGCTGCGAGTAGGACAGAGAGTGTTTGCTATTGGCAATCCCTTCGGCTTGGCCGGTGGACCAACCGTCACTTCAGGGGTAATTAGCGCGCTGAATAGGACAATCCAATCGAACGAAGGAGTCTTCAAGGATTTGGTTCAAACAGACGCAGCTATCAACCCTGGAAATAGCGGCGGGCCCCTCATAGACATTGAAGGAAGAGTTGTCGCGATAAACACGGCTATAATTCCCTTCGCTCAAGGCATAGGTTTCGCGATACCTATAAACGCAGCCAAATCCTGCTCGAAGGAGATAATAGTCCATGGAGCTATCATGAGGCCTTGGCTGGGCATAACGGGCTTAAGCATAACCCGAGACGTAGCCCTTCAATATGATCTGCCCGTAGAAGGGGGAGTACTTATAGCCAACATCGAACCCGACAGCCCCGCTGGAAAGGCTGGCATAAACCCCGGCGATATTATCCTAGAGTTCGACGGCAAAAGGATGGACCGCATAGAAGATCTCCAAAGCACCCTGATGGAGAGAAAGCCCGGCGACAGAGCTGAACTGACTGTTGTGAGAGGCCAGAAAAAGGGCCGATTAGAAGTGGTACTGGAAAGAATGCCCTAGGCTCTACAAGTGAAAGGAACTCAGATTTCCCGATCATCCCTCAAACTAAGCTGAGACCAGACCACGGACCGCAATTCTCGAAAACTAATGGTTTATATCAGACCAAGCGCGTAGCTGAAAATAGTGATCGGGAATGGGTTGCTGGAAGTGGTTCGACAAGGTTTTGAAAGAGTCTGGGGTGAAAGTTACCGACGATAACAAGGAGAAGGTGGACAAGGTGATCCACCAATATATTGGCGAGCAATCATCGTACGGGCGCTGCTCGGCAGACTGGAGAAAAGCTCGAAAGGAGATAGAAGCCGACACGACGATGCGCAACGAACTCGTTAAGAGGCTAAGAACCTTAAGTTAGAATACGCCGGAAGTTTTCTTCCTTTTCCCTTGTCCGGATAGAATATGGTGGAAGAGAGCAATGGGCACAGTAAAGTTGGCTGAGGATGTGTTCTGGGTTGGGGCTGTGGACTGGGACGTCAGAGATTTTCACGGCTACGAGACGAGGAGAGGCACAACCTACAACGCTTACTTGATCATGGACGACAAGACAGTCTTGGTGGACACTGTGAAGTATCCCTTCAAGACCACGCTGGCTCGAAACATCCAAGAGTTGATGGGTCCAGAGAACCTTGACTACCTTGTGATCAACCATGTTGAGATCGACCATGCAAGCTCACTGAGTTACATCATGCAATTCGCCAAGAAGGCCACGATACTTTGCTCGCGAAGAGCCAGAGACGGGCTGGCAAAATATTACGGGACAAATGGCTGGAACATCCAGACGGTTAAGACGGGGGACGAGCTGAGACTCGGAGATAAGACCCTGAAGTTCATCGAGGCTCCAATGCTCCACTGGCCAGACAGCATGTTCACTTACCTGGAAGAAGACCGGATACTTTTGCCCAATGATGCCTTTGGTCAGCATTTGGCGACTTCGCAACGGTTTGATGACGAGGTTGATCAGGCTCTCCTTATGGAGGAGGCAGCCAAATACTATGCCAACATCCTAATGCCCTATGCGCCTCTAATCCCGAAGAAAATTGATGAGTTGGCTGTGCTGGACGTGAAACCTAGGGTCATCGCTCCAAGCCACGGCGTGATATGGCGTCACAACCCGGAGAAGATAGTCAACGCGTACCTTGAATGGAGCAGGGGTGAGGCAAAGGAGAAGGCTGTGATCGTCTATGACAGCATGTGGGGCAGCACCCAGACAATGGCTTCCGCAATCTCGGACGGCATAGCCAAACATGGGATTGAAGTTCGGCTTATGCACCTCCGCAGAACAGATCATTCCGAAACAATGAAGGAAATCCTAGAGGCAAAGGCTGTAGTTGTGGGGTCGCCAACCCTCAACAGTGCAATGTTCCCAACTGTAAGCGGCTTCCTCACCTATGCCCTCGGTCTCAGGCCGAAAGGCAAGGTTTGGGCGAGCTTCGGCTCCTACGGGTGGGGCGGCGGCGCACTAAAGGCCATAAACCAGCGGCTCAGCGAGTCAGGATTCGAGGTTCTGGAACCAAGCCTGCAGGTCCAATGGGCACCCAGCTCTGATGAACTCCAGAAATGCAGGGAATTCGGCGAAAAGATCGCTGAACGAATCAAATCTTAGCGCAGCCTGCATTCTTAGAGTAGACAGAGCAAACAATCTAGCGTTGTCATCGTACCTGTGCACCGTTTCTTTTATAGGCTTGATGTAGACTTCCACTGTACTTGAGGAATCCGCATGACCAGCCAACTCGCTGACATCATAGTCATAGGCGGTGGACCAGCCGGGTTGACCGCTGCATTGTACGCCGCTAGGTTAGGAATGAAAACTCAGCTTTTTGAGGGCAAGTCGTTGGGCGGAAGAGCTTTAGAAGCTCCAAAAGTGTGGAATTTCCCCGGCTTCGGGGAGGGGATCAGCGGAGTCGAGCTGATTTATCGTATGGCAAAGCAGGCGGAAAAGGCTGGAGCAGAAATGATCTTTCCCGAAGAGATTCTTGCCATCGCCTTGGGAGGGAGACTGAAGGCCGTGGCGACTAGATCTCGTAGGCATCAATGTCATTCAGTGATAATCGCGACTGGCACTCAAAGGAAGAAGCTTCTGGTGCCCGGCGAGGCCGAGTTTCTTGGTCGAGGCGTCTCATACTGTGCCGTCTGCGATGGACCTCTGTTTAGAGGCAAGACTGTCGCGGTTATCGGCTCAGGCAATGAAGCCCTCCAAGACGCATCACACCTTTCCAGCATCTGCGGCAGGGTTCATCTCATAACGCATACGGGCGAGGTCACAGCTGAAAAGGCGCTGGCAGACGAATGCGCAGAGAAGCCAAACATTAGGATCAGCAGAGGAAGGGCCAGATCGGTCCTTGGCGACGACACCGTCAAATCTATCGCAGTTCTCTACCCGGAAGATAACCGCGAGGTACAGATTCCGATCGACGGGGTCTTTATCTCTATAGGAGAGGTGCCTGTGACAAACCTCGTACGGAAGGCAGGGGTCGCGGTTGACGAAAGAGGCTGCATCAAAGTTGACCGGAGACAGGCTACCAATGTCGACGGTGTCTATGCGGCGGGCGACTGCACATGTGGCGGCATGCAGATAGTGACGGCTGTGGGAGAAGGAGCGATGGCAGCAATGCAAGCATATAGGTATGTCAGAAAGGTGAAACCCTAGATCCGTGAATGATTGATCGGTACTTCGGATATACTTTAAGAGTCACGTGTGCTATCTATCTTTCCTCGATGGACTGGAAGTTGCCCAATGAGAACCAAAAGCAGATTCATAGTCACCGTGCCTTCCGGATTTGAAGCTGAAGCCAGAAGAGAGATAGAAAGACTTGTCTCCGGAGCCGAGGTCAGAACTCTGTTCTTCAAAGGCACCTTGCTTGTCGAGAATCCGCGAGATATCGATGAGATAGTGAGCCAGTTGAGAGACGCTGAAACCCTTTATATAGGGAGGGTATTTCCCGTGGACTTCAGGCTCACGATCTCGCCACGCAAAGCGAGTATCTCGGAGCTGTACAAACGAGTCCTGTCCTCAGGAAAGCTGGTCAGGGACGATACGTTTCTTGTTCGATGTAGAAGGAGGGGTAGCCACGAGTTCTCAAGTCAAGATGTCGAACGTGAACTAGGGTCCTTGTTGGAACGAGAGGTCGGCGCCACCGTGGACTTGAAAAGCCCAGCAAAGATTGTGACAGTGCAGATATTCCAGAACCTTGCTTTCGTAGGCGTGGCCGACGCCCAATCTGTCTTGTCTAGACGTATCCAAGTCTTCAGAAAATACCGTAAAGGCGAACGACCCTTCACCCGTGCCGAGCATAAGATCAAAGAGGCAATTGAAGCGTTCAACCTCGAGATCCAACCAGATTTTGAGGTTCTCGATCTTGGCGCTGCCCCGGGAGGCTGGGCGAAGGTGTTGGCTGGACTAGCCGGAAGAGTTATGGCTGTGGATCCTGCAGACTTGGAGCCTACCGTAGCAGCCCTTGCCAATGTCTTTCATCTGAAGTGTAGGGCGGAGGAGATTCCCTCTGACGTGGGTCAGTTTCACCTGATTACAAACGATATGAATCTGAAGCCCTTTGAATCTGCTAAGATAATGGTCGGTCTGGTGCGCCATCTCAGGAAAGACGGCACTGCCATCATGACGGTGAAGTTCATAACCAGAAACCGAAGGAAACATGTAAGCGAGGCGATTGAAACCCTCAAGACCGTATATAATCAGTTTAGGGTCAGGAAACTGCCCCACAACCGATATGAGACCACGCTTTTCATGCGGAGGATTTGAGGGTTTCCATATATGAAAGGCAATCCGAAAGACTTATGCAAGAATCTTACCATAAATCAATTGAGTCAGTCTCAAACAGAGGAGGCGCACTTTTGG
Source organism: uncultured Candidatus Bathyarchaeia archaeon (assembly GCA_964422605.1). Taxonomy (GTDB): domain Archaea; phylum Thermoproteota; class Bathyarchaeia; order Bathyarchaeales; family DTEX01; genus CAYRBK01. Next base: position 5,864 of record CAYRBK010000008.1, read on the forward strand.
GCGGAGAAGACAAGCTGCTGAGATTCCTTAGGGAGCAGATTGAGGTGGAGAACAGAATTGTCGATTCGTTGAACAGAGCCCTAGTGGGAATAGAGAACCCCGCGGTTAGGGGAACCTTGAAGGGCATATCCCTGGATTCAGTCAAACATGCAGAAATGTATGCTTCAGCAGCTACTCTACTGACCAAGGTTCCGAAGGCTCTTACGCAACAGCGCTTGGACGAGCAGAGAGAACTCGTTGAAAAACACATACAACTTGAAGCCAAGCTTATAAAGAGAATCAGCGAAGAACTGCCAAGGGTCAGGGGTGAGAAGGTCAAGCTGCTCTTGAATGCGATACTTGAAGACGAGAAGAGGCATCATGCACTCTTGAAGCAAGTTCTCGAAATCCTGGTGCGAGGAGAAACCATAACGGAAGAAGAATGGTTCGAAGTCATGTGGAAAAGCGTTCCCTTCCACGGGGCTCCCGGAGGGTAGAGTCATAGGAGACTGTTGATGTACTCGTAGAGCACGCACGTAGAGGCTGAATACGGACAGACTGGCACTAAGAAATGAGAGGTTACATCCATGAGCGAGATGGTTCCTTTCAGACTTCTCATATCGCGGGAGGAAGCCCTAAGGAGGATACTGGATTCAGTGAAGCCAATAGAGAGAACAGAAATGGTCTCCATTGAGGAATCTTCAGGCCGGGTCTTGGCTGAAGACATAATGGCAGACAAGGATGTGCCTCCTTTCGACCGAGCTGCCATGGACGGCTACGCCGTGAAAGCCGAGGACACCTTCGGGGCTTCCGACCAGGATCCGAAAAAATTGAGGCTCACCGCCATACAGAACGCAGGGGAATCAACCGAAAATCCCGTTGGAAAGGGCGAGTGCATCCGCATAGCCACTGGCTGCCCAATCCCGCTTGGGGCGGATGCTGTTGTTATGGTCGAGTTTACCGAAGAAAAGAGGGGCCTAGTGTCCATCTTCAGAGCCGTCCACCCGGGCGCTAACATCTCGCCGCTGGGAGAGGACATGAAGAAGGGGGAGATAGTTCTGAAGCAAGTAGAGCTCTTGGCGCCGGCGAAGATTGGCGTTTTAGCTGCCTTGGGGCGAAGGGCTGTATTGGTGTACCAGAAGCCCCATGTAGCCGTGATCCCGACTGGAACCGAAGTCGCCGAAATCGGTTCCAAACTTGCGGAAGGCCAGATATACGACGTGAACTCCTACACTCTGACATCTGTACTATCAGAGAATGGTGCCTCAGTGACAAGGTCTCCGATTGTGCCAGACTCTTTCGAACAACTTAAGATAGCAGTTACACGTTTCCTCGATCATGATCTTATCGTATTCTCGGGGGGCAGCTCAGTCGGCGAACGAGACCTCCTGGTCAAAGTCATTGAAGAATCTGGAAGTCTCCTCTTTCACGGTGTTCAGATAAAGCCCGGAAAACCGACACTCTTCGGCATAGTGAGAGGAACACCCGTCTTCGGCATGCCAGGCTACCCGACTTCGTGTCTGAGCAACGCATACATCTTTCTCGTCCCAGCGGTTCGGAAAATGGCCAGGCTCCCGGAGAAGAGGCCAAAAACCGTCAAGGCAAAGATGGGCAAGCGGATCGTTTCAGCCTCAGGTAGGGAGCAGTTTCTGCCCGTCAGATTGACGGAGGGGAGGGCATACGCAGTCTTCAAAATGTCAGGAGACATAACCAGCATGGCGAAAGCCGATGGCTATGTGATTCTGCCCGTCAACCTAGATGTGGTAGAAGAGGGAGAAGAAGTCACCGTCACCTTGTTCGAATAGTATCTTCTTCATGTTGTCCATCAGTTTTCCATGGTCCTCTCTCTCGCGATCATAAAGATCTTCCTTTTTTGCCTTTGGGCGAGGATCAAAATACAGGGTATGGGCACCCATATTAAGTACACCTACCTATACCAATAAAGCTTTCAACGCTGCACTATAAAGCACTAATCAACAGTCACAAGTTCCGTACAGAAGAAAGGGGAATTCGCGGGAGACTTCGCCATCGTCTGCGAAAATATGGCAAGCCTGCCCTTTGCCGGCCTATAGGCGCCTCTAGGCGGTCTGTTGAATACTTTTAAACCCAGAGCCAGCAATACAGAAGTGAGGCGAAGGAATGACGAGAGATAGATTCGAACTCGCTATCATTGTGCTAGCTTCTGCACTAATCATCTACATGCTGGTCTCCATCCTCTACCTGTATATTGCTGTCGGCGAACGTTGGAGTTCGGTTGTGAACGCCCTCTTCGACAGTCGAGTTCTCGGCGCGATCGCTATCAGCATTTCCTCAGCCCTTATCGTGGGCGCCTTAGCCATCGCCGCTGCAATCCCGAGCGCCTACCTCCTCGCCTACAAAAGCTTCCGTGGCAAGGGCGCGCTGGAAACGTTTCTGATCGATCTGCCGCAGACCTTTCCTCCTGTCACCGAAGGATTGGTCTACCTTCTCATGTTCGGTCGTGTAGGACTGGCTTACACCTATGCAGCAGTGATCATAGCCAAATTCTATGTGTCTGCACCTTTCGCCATCAGCTTCGCCACGAGACGTTTCAGAGAGATAAGAGAGAGTGGACTGGACGTAATAGCGAGAACGTTGGGCGCCGGAACTAGGCATGTTCTAGGTCGAATACTCCTCCCCCTCTCAAGCCGAGATCTGCTTGCTGGCTTCTCACTGACATGGGCAAGGGCAATGGGTGAACTCGCCGCAACCCTGGTATTCGCTGGAGCCATACCTTGGAGGACCGAAGCCATCCCGACGCTTGTCTATCTCACTGCAGCAGAGATGCCTGAAGTGGCAATCGCTGCGTCCGTCATTGCCGAGACTCTGTCGATCGTGGCCTTGCTTTCGTTCAGGTGGATTGCGAGGAGAAGATCATGAAGGGGCTTGTCGTCCAAGGTGTCAGCAAAAGCTACGGCACCATCAAGGCTCTCGACCGATTAGAGTTGAACGTCGACGCCGCGGAGTTCATGGCTGTCATGGGGCCGAGTGGTTGTGGAAAGACGACGCTTTTGCTGGTCATCTTGGGCGTGTTGAAGCCGGATGAAGGCCACATCTGGATAGATGGAAACGATGTCGATGAACTCCCGCTTGACAAAAGGAACATCGGCTACGTGCCCCAAGACTTCGGGTTATTCCCCCACCTAGATGTGTATGAGAACGTAGCCTTTGGTCTTAGGGTCAGAAAACATCCTGAGGCAAGGATTCGCGACAGAGCAGAGGAGTTGCTAGTCATAGTAGATTTGGAGGGTATGGAAGGGAGAAAGCCTAAGGAACTGAGTGCAGGCCAGAAGCAGCGTGTGGCTTTGGCGCGGGCATTGGCGACAAATCCCCCAGTGCTTCTACTGGATGAGCCACTAAGCAGCATCGACGAGGCAACCAAGGCGGAAGTCAGAGCCAACCTCAAAGAGGTCCAGAAGAGATCAAAAGTCACAACGCTCTGTGTGACACATAATCCTGAAGACTCTTTTCAACTTGGGGAACGCATCGCCATCATGTATTCAGGAAAGATAATCCAATGCGACACCCCGCAAGGCATATTGGACAACCCGAAGACAGATCTGGTAAGAAAACTTGTAGCGCCCATGTACATCCTTTGGAACCGAACGGGACTATTGTGAAAGTACGAAACTTTGAAAATCTTTAAGCGAGGAATGAACAGAATAGTGAACCGTGGCATAGAAATGGGAAGCAGCAGGTTTCAAGGAATCTTCCCTGCCCTCGTTACTCCTTTCACCCGTGAAGGAGAAGTGAACCTAGAAGAGCTCCGCAGGGTTGCCTGTTTCCATGTCGAGAAAGGAGTGAATGGCTTCTTTGTATGCGGCACAGTGGGGGAAGGCCCTCTGATGTCTGTTGGGCAGAGGAAACTGGTTGCCGAGACCGTCATGGATGAGGTTGGCAGCCATGTATCCATAATCGTCCATGCGGGCACGACCAATACCGAAGAGACTGTTCAACTGGCGAAACACGCTCAAGAGATTGGAGCCCATGCTGTGGGCGTAGTCTCACCTTACTACTTCAAACCCGATCTGGAAGGACTTGTGGAGCACTATAGGATCGTCTCCGAATCAGTTGGCATCCCAGTCTTCGTATATAACATACCGTCCTTGACCGGTCTCAACCTAACGCCTCTGATGGTGGCGAAGATATGCGAACTACCCAACATAGTAGGCGTGAAAGACTCAAGCAGGGACTTGATACAGATAAGAGAGATTATGGAGACAGCTACAAAGAAGATTACAGTGATAAACGGAGCTGACAACCTAATCTTTGCAGCGTTGATGGTGGGCGTTGACGGCCAGATATCTGGCATGGCTAACGTGGCTCCGGAACTCTTCGTCGGACTCTACAAGGCTTATAAGGCTGGTGAACATTCAAAGGCGCTTAAACTTCAGAAGGACATCAACTCAGTCATCCGAGCTCTGAGCGGCTTTCCCCCAATCGCGCCGATCAAGGCAGCTTTGAAACTGAGAGGGGTAGGAGCGGGATTCCCCAAGAGACCGCTCAGACCACTTAAACCAGACGAGGTCAACATACTGAAAGAGAGGCTGTCTGCCCTGAACCTGTTCTGGTGAGGAAACCAAAGCACTCTCACATCAAGGATCGATGTTGATGAATGGCAATTCACGAGCCGTTCTATCCAGGAACTGAAAGGGCGCGAGTACAGGTTGAACAAAAGGTTGAAGGTTGCCATAACTGATTCAGATTACGAATCGCACGATATTGAGAGGGGAATCCTTTCGAAGATTGGTACCGAACTGGTGGAGTTCCAATGCAGAACAGAGGACGAAGTTGTCAGGTTCTGCAGCGACGCTGACGGTTTGCTGGTTCAGTATGCCCCGATAACGAGGAGAGTTTTAGAGAGCCTCAGCGCAAAGGTGATCACTCGTTACGGGATCGGCGTCGACAACATAGACGTGAAAGCCGCGACTGAAAGGAATATACTTGTGACTAACGTCGTCTATGATGTCACAGATGTTGCAGAACACACTCTCAGCCTCATCTTGTCGTTAGTTAGGAGAATTCCGTGGATTCGCAGCAGCACAAGAGCCGGCGAATGGGACTGGAGAATGTGGCAGCCAATAGAGCGGCTCAAAGGAAAGGCCATTGGAATAATAGGCTTCGGCAGAATAGGCAGACAAGTTGCCCAGAGACTGAGAGGCTTCGAGGCGGAGCTGATTGCGTATGATCCCTACGTCCCACCGGAAGTCTTCAAAGAGCATAGGGTGGAAAGGGTGGACTTTGAGACCCTTCTCAGAAGGTCGCAAATCGTTACAATTCATGTCGCTTTGACAGGGGAGACACGCCACATGATCGGGGAGGAAGAGCTCAAGAAGATGAGGAGGGACGCCTTTCTAGTCAACGTGTCAAGAGGCGGTATAGTCGACGAGAAAGCCCTTTACAAAGCCCTGAAAAAGGGATGGATATCTGGAGCTGGACTTGACGTGTTGGAGAGCGAGCCGCCGAAAAGAGGCAATCCGCTATTGTCGTTAGGCAACATAGTCTTAACTCCTCACATGGCTTGGTACTCCACCAGCTCGCTTACAGAGATTCAGGAGAAAGCAGCGGAGGACGTCGCAAGGGCTTTAACTGGACAGATTCCCCTTCACCTCGTCAACAAAGAAGCCCTCAAGAGTCTGGGGAATCTTGCGCATTGAGGCTGCTCTTCTGAGTGACCGTTGAATCGTCGAAAAGGGAACTCAATCGTTCATCTTGGTTCTTAAGAAAAAAGGGTAGGGGAGATCTTTGACAGTGCTGGTCAATTCCGGACCGAAGATTAGTGCACCTAGTTCCGGTTTTCAGTCCTCTATGTCGATGTTGAAGGGCAGGACGGCGTAGAACGTGTGCTCACCGTTCGAAATCTCGTAGGCCAGTATTGCTCTGAAGGTTACTTCATTCTTGTTGGTTACTTCACTTTGTAGAGCCCTTATTGAGACCATGTCTCCTACAATGATATAGTCTTCGAACATCTGTGAAACGTTGATGACTTCGTTGTTCACGTTCCAAGCTCGGGGTGACACGATGTTAAGTCTTTTGCCAGCGGAGTCAACAATCAATATGCGTCTGAAGTGAGCTATCACCTCACCCTCGATTGTTATGGCTTCGGCTTCACTGAGGAACCTCCTTACTATCGCTCCTCTTCGAGCGAGAGGTCCCGAGTTCGTCAATAGCTGGAGAGCCCCTCCCCTCAGCGTCGGGTCAGACTCTCCGTCGAGTTCGCTGCTATCCGCCTCAACGCTTAGGGCGCTACCCACTAAAGGCAACACTATGGCGAGCGCTAGTATCATGCCAAGCAACGCTTTCGATTGTGTCTTCATTCTTTATTCCCCCTTTATGTTTGTGAGAGGTTACAGAACGGTTGTTTAAAAGAGCATCTCACCGGGAATACTCACGCAAAGTATACACCAAAGATGAAGGGAAGCCACATCCTCCATAGGGTTGGGACCTTTCCGTTAGTTTTAATACAACCCTATGCAGATTTATCTCCGTTCGAGGTGGAAAATCTTGGTTAAAGTGGGCGATTTTGAAGTTGTCGAAGGGCTCTATTACTCGAAGGATTGGATGTGGGCTAAGATAGAGGGCAGCAAAGCCAGAATTGGCATAACAGACTACGCCCAGAAACAGCTGAAGGAAGTAGTCTTCGCTGAACTCCCAAGCGCAGGCGACAAAGTCACGAAGGGTCAGCCTTTCGGAACCGTGGAATCGGTCAAAGCCGTATCAGACCTCATTGCTCCTCTAACGGGGAAAATTGAGGAGGTCAACGGAGAAGTCAGAGACAGTCCGGAGATGCTTAACGAAGACCCCTATAGCAAGGGATGGCTAATAGTCATCTCTCCGACTAACCTGCAAGAAGAGCTCAAGACCCTCATGGACTTCACGAAAGCCGTAGAGTGGCACAAAGAGCTCGCCAAGGAAAGCTAGACATATGCCCAAACGAATAGTCATCGTCGGAGCGAATGCAGCCGGCGTCGACGCGGCGGTAGCTGCCAGAAAGACGGATAGAGAAGCCGAAATCACGCTTCTGACAAAAGACAATGTCGGAGCCTACTCCAGATGCGGGCTTCCCTTCGCCCTTGGAGGTCATATACCATCCTTCGAGAACCTGATCGTCTATCCGCCAAACTTCTATCGCATGATGAAATTCGACCTAAGGCTAGAGACCACAGCTACCAACATCGACACAAAAACCAAGGCAGTTGAAGCTGAAACGAAGGATGGGAAACACGAATCTCTGCAGTATGACAGCCTCATCTTGGCCACGGGCTCAGAATTCTTCACTCCGCCCATCAAAGGGATAGACAAGAAAGGGGTAATGCTTCTCCACACGATTGAGGAAGGCAAAGAGATCGACCGCATGATCAGGGAAGGCGCAGGCTCCGCAGTAGTCCTTGGGGCCGGTTTTCTGGGGCTCGAGGCAGCGGTTGCCCTTGTCGAGAGGGGGGTCAAGACCACTGTTGTGGAGATGCTTCCGTACTGCCTTCCGAGGCTTCTGGACAAGGACATGGCAGATGATGTCCAGAAACTCCTCGAAGAGAAAGGCATGAGGATAATAGTTGGCCGTGCAGCGGAGGAAGTAGTTGGAGAAGGCTGCGCTGAGGCAGTATCTGTTGCTGGGGAGAAGATGCCTGTCGACTTCGTGATAAACGCATGCGGCGTCAGAGCGAACACGAACCTGGCTCAGAAGGCCGGGATAGCCTTGGGCAAGACGGGTGCCATCAGCACAAACGTTCGAATGGGAACAAGCGTGAAGGATGTGTACGCTGCCGGTGACTGTGCAGAAACGGTCCACTTAATCACCAACACGCCAGTCGTCCCAGCGCTTGGAACAACCGCCGTTAGACAGGGTAAGGTGGCTGGCATAAACGCGGCAGGCGGATATGCGCTCTATCCCGGAGCACTCTGCTCAGCCGTGACAAGGATGTTTGATTTCGAGGTTGGCGTAACTGGCCTGAATGAGTTCTTTGCTGAGCGCAGCGGCTTCTCGACTATTGTAGGAAAAATCAGCTCCAAGACTAGGGCAGACTACTTTCCAGGCGCTTTGCCAATACGGGTCAAACTTGTAGCCGATGCTGAATCTAAGAGGCTGATTGGCGCTCAGATAATCGCGGGCGAGGAAGTCACCCAGCGGATAAACGCTTTGTCAATCGCGATTCAGAAACAGATGACGATCTATGAGCTAGCCAAGGCTGATACGTGCTACGCTCCGCCTCTGAACGAGACTTGGGAGCCTGTTGTTCTGGCTGCAGAGATGGCCATACGAAGAATGTGACGAATCCCTGGAACGATCGGATGCATGTAGATGAAGAGAGGTGCCCGGCAAAAGTCTCGTTGATTGGCTGCTCGAAAAGGACAACCCTTCGATCCGCTATTTCACTCTCAGAGACATCTTGGACCGAAAGGAAGACGATCTTGAGTTACAGGTAGCCAAAACTGGGATCTCAAGCTCAAAAGTAGTGGCAAAAATCTTCTCGAAGCAGAGACCAGAGGGACATTGGGAAGAACCTTGGAGCCCCTACCATCCTAAGTACAAGTCCACCTACTGGCAAGTGATGATCCTAGCCCAGCTCGGAATGGACAAAAGCGATCAAAGAGTCAGAAAGGCATGCGAGCATATTCTCCAGCTCCAGCTAGATAGCGGCGGTTTTCCTAGCTCTACGACTGAAGGGGCATTGAGAGAGTATCAGGGTCTTCGCAAGAAGGGAAGAAAGATGCCCTCCCCTAGTGAATGGGCGGCTTCCACAGTTCTTGAGCACCAGTACTCATGCCTAACTGGCAATATAGCAGCAGCCTTGATCAGAATGGGATATGCTTATGATCCTCGAGTACTGAAGGCTTTGGAATGGCTAGTGAGAATCCAGAATAAGGATGGCGGATGGCTCTGCCCCTACTGGCGAGCGCACATCAAAGACACGCATGGATGTTTCTATGGCACAATCTGCCCAATGGAAGCCTTCAGCGAAGCTCCGAGAGGAATCCTCACAAGAGAAATGGAACACGCGGCAGAAAGAGGGGCAGAGTTTCTCCTTATGCATCGGCTATTCAAGGCGGACCACCACAACTTCCAAGTGATAAACAAGTCGTGGCTGAAACTCAGTTTCCCATGGTTCTATGGATACAACATTCTGAGAGGCTTGGACGTTCTGACCAAGCTGGGCTACGTTGACGACGAACGATTGGGGGACGCCGTGCAAGTTCTGTTGCAGAAACGCCGCCCAGACGGAACCTGGATCCTTGAAGGCGCTCCCACAGGCAGAATGCATGCCAACATAGAAACTGTAGGGAAACCAAGCAAATGGATCACGTTGAATGCCTTAAGAGTGCTAGAACGTCTCCATCTGGATTCGAGTTTCGCAACTTCGTCGGAGAGTAGCTAACCAGATAGGTGTCTATTGAGGCTTTCTTGGCTCGGGCGGTATCAAGAGCTTCCCTTCAGTCATGAAGGTCTCTAGTATCTCCTTCAGCTCTTCGTCGCTCAGTAGAGTTTCCTGCACGTCAAAGCTCTTTGCCAGATCAATCTTACCGAATTCAGTTCTCCAATCTTCTTGCAGGACTTCGAGAACCCAGCGGTCTTCATCGTAAAGTCCTAGCAGAAGCATCCTTCCGCGGTCATCTTGAAAGCCCACGAAATCTGGGCTCAACTCGATCCTGTTCATCTGCCTAAATTCCAAAATCTTCTCCCAAACCTCGTTGAAGTCACGGGCACCGATGATTTTCCCTCTGTCAATCCTGAAGAGCGATCTGAGCATGCCTGTCCCCAGAGACCCCACATGCACGTGCCGACATAAACATTTCCCTGAAGACCAATCACGCGCACCAAAGCTCACTTCACAAGTCATAAATACCGTGAAGGCATACCAATGAATTGTGTCGAGTCTCGTTTCTTTTGGACGAGGAAGTAAGAGATGGTGGGAACGGAGGGAAAGAAGATAGGGATATCTGGCCTCTTCAAGCGGGGTGCACAGAGGAAATCTCGGGAAGATGTGAGATGCTCCAAATGCGGGAGAAAAATAGAAGCAACAAGGACCTCGATAGCTGAGGACCTGAGGCGTAGGGGCGTACTTGTAGTCGAGGAACCTTCTCTAAGTTCAGTCATGTACAAATGCACTATCTGCCAAGCGTGCGGGAGCGTGTTTTGCCTCAGTTGCCAGAGATCAGCTCCTGATCCATGTCCCAAATGCGGCAAAAGCAATCTCAGCCCAGGCTTTGCTGATCTCGTGCAGAGATACTACAAGGCTTAAGGCTTCTGATGTCTAGGAAGGGTCCTGCATGTTTGGCGCAGTCGAGCCATTAAGGGTCTAGGTGAGCTAGAAGGTTTACATGTACGGTGGGAGGATTGTGCTATGAAAGTTGTTTCAGACGGGGCTGTTCTGGCATGTCTAGCTTCGACGGGTTATTTCCGCGTCTTGAGGAGCCTCCATGGCGAGGTCACGATACCAAGCAAAGCCGTCGATGATTTGCTTGGCGATGAGGGGTGGACAGCGGCACAAATAGCTCGGAGAGAGGGTTGGATGATATTGAGAGACCCCTCTGATGAAAGCAGAAGTAAGTATCTGACAAGCATCCAAAGAGCTGTGCTAGAGCGGGGACAGATCGAGACTTTCCTACTAGCCTCGGAGGAGAAAGCTGAACTCGTGCTCACCGAAAGCATCATCCTGAGGGGGGAACTCGAAAAGCATGGCATCAAGGCCGAGAATTCTATTGGTTTACTTGCTCAAGCCCGTGTAGCAGGCTTGCTCAGCGAAAAAGATGCAAACAAAGCTGTCCAAAGGCTCGCCGATTACCGGGTGAGAACAGGAGCACGGCGGCACTATATCTAGTGGGCAGATAGGCTGAACCAGACTAGAGATTTTCTAGATTGTGCGATTGGTCAGATCAGCTGGGTTCTGGAAAAACCTGGGAAACCATGCTAGATTGTGTCGAGATATAACAAGGTCTGGATGGTCTGAAGCATATCAGAGGAAATCTGTAGAAGGCACATGCTTGCCAACATAAAGCTTTTAGTGGCTTGGAGTAATTCTACTAGTGTTCTACGGAGATCAGGAATTGGCAGAAAGGTCTAGGCTGGTCTATGTTGGAGCTTGTTCGCATCGTTTCTCGATTGGCTTGTTTAGGAACATTGTCGCCGCTAAGCCTCTTCACCCCATGGATGTTGTCTTGGTAGACATCGACGAGAAGCTGCTCCGATACGTACACAAGATTCTGCAGAACATGGCTGACAACGCCAAGGTTGACGTCAGAGTTGAGAGCACAACGGATCGGTTGAAAGCCTTTCAGAATGCGGATTTCGTCTACCTTTCAATATCAGTCGGCGCCCAAGAGGCTGAGTGGACAGATGTCTACATCCCGCTGAAGTTCGGCATCCCCCAGAACACGGGCGACACTGTTGGACCCGGAGGCATCTTCCGCGGGCTTCGTTGCATCCCCGTCGTGACAGAGATCGCGAAAGACATGAATCAGACATGTCCAAAGGCTGTACTTCTGAACTATTCTAATCCAATGTCTACGCTGATTCTGGCTACAAGAACGGCTGCGCCAAAAGTACAGAGTATAGGTCTGTGCCACGAGCTCTTTGGCGGCATGCAAACGGTTTATGCCTTGATGCGGATAAATGGGTACGATATCGAGAGCTGGGAGGACATGGACATCACGTATGGTGGGCTCAACCATCTAGGCTGGTTGATGACCTGCCATTACAGGGGCGAAGATGTCTATCCTCTATTGCGTGAGAAGCAAGAGGAATGCGTCAAGACTGATTTTAGCGGCAGAGGCTTCAACTTCTATATATTGGGAAAGTACGATTTGTTTCCTTACCCGGGAAGCAGACATGTAGCTGAGTTCATACCGCGATACTACAACTACTTCAACTATCTTCAATCGCCTTTTGGCATCACCGTGATCCGTGACGTGCAGGAGTTGGATCTCAGCCACAAATGGACAGTTCTCCTATTCGCTGCAATGTCAAAAGAATGGTACAAGAAAAGGTTGCCCACGCCTAATGAAGGGGGAGAAAGGGCCATGGTGATGACGACGGACTGGAAGTTCAATGTGCCTAACCGCCACGTCGTGAACCTTCCTAATGACGGCTTGATCCCGAACCTTCCCCGCGACTGCGTAGTGGAGGTTCCAGGATACTTCACCAACGGGAAAATGACCGGAGTCCCAGTCGGTCCTCTTCCAGCAGAAATAGCGAAAGTGGCTAGAACCCACGCCGAGAACCAGCGCCCCATAGTCAAGGCGGCTCTTCAGGGTGACAAGGAAGCTCTCCTCACGGTCTTGCTGAACGATCCGATGTGCGGGTTCATCGAGGACTCTGACGCCATAGAGGACATGATGAACCTTATGCTTTATTATCAGAAGATGTGGCTTCCCAACTTCGAACAGATTCCAAACGAAGGGCAACTTAAGAGGCGGCGTTGTATAGGCCCCGAGGAACTGGCAACGAAAGAACTGGCGCTGAAGGTAAAATATCCGCCGAAGGAAGCCCTTAAGACGAAGGCTTGGCCATCCTGCGAATAACCAAGGTGGTTCAGGAAGGGATTCCGAAGGTGGGCTCAGAGGGAAGTTGAAGTTAACCCTTCAAGTCTAGACTCAGGCTCATTATGTGAGCGTCTTCTCCGTCCGAGTAGTATCCCCTAACTGTTCTTTCTATCTGGAAACCCTCTTTTCTGTAGAGGTCTATGGCGCTCCTATTGCTTGTGCGGACCTCAAGGTAGCAGCTCTTGGCTCCATAACGATCAGACATGGCCCGTAGAGCCTCGTTTACGAGGGCGCGTCCCACGCCCTTCCTCCGGTGTTCAGGCAACACGGCGATCGAGATTATGTGTCCCTTCTTTCCAGTGTTGAAGGGTCTGAACCCTAGGCTGGGGAAACCGCCTTCTATCCTGCACATTATGTAGCCAGCGATTGTTCCGTCTCTCTCGGCTACGATGAAGGTCTCTGGGAACCTTTCGTAAAGGTCCATGAAGAAGCCGTCTGAATAGTTCTCAGGAAGACTGGCCTGGTTTGTGTATACCACTTGATCAAGGTCTTCCGGTTTGAACCTTCTCAGTGTAAAGCGAGGTTCCACATTCGAGCCCAGCCGGAAACATTGTCCTCTCTAAGAAGACTCTGGAAGATTTATTTCTTTCCCAGTTTCCCCTTGCTCTGGTGCACCAATGGACAGCGTCGTCAAGTTTCCGTAGGGAATCGCCGAGATCTTTCCATTCTTGCCAACTATGTCAAAGGCGTAATCAACGGCTTCGTTTGCGGTCCTAGCCATCTTCACTTCGAGGGCTTCGGGAACAAGATACTCAGGCATCACTGAGACCAGAATCATCCTCGTCCTCTGAAGAGCTGTCAGCATCCGGTAAGCCATGAACGCGCCTATGCTGAAGCGCTTCTTCAGCGATCTTTCCAAGGCACCCGGATCCTTGAATCTGGACAAGGCCTCACGGAAATCCCTTTTCCCGCAACCATTCATGCATTCAGCCACCAGAACTACGACCTTCCCTCTTTTTGTGGCTGCGACAGCGCCATCGATTCCCTTTGAGGCCTCTAAGAGGTCGATGTCAAAGGGATAGCCGCCTGGGCTTATGAAAACCACGTCAGCCCGACCCTCTACAGGCACCTTGTATATGTCCTCTGCGAGTCTCACGGATTCGCCAAAAGCCTCGTTCAGATCGCCTGCGAAGGCTCTCACAACCTCAAGCCTATGGTTCCGTACAACATTAAGAGAGAAATCCACCTTAGCAAGTCGGGCTGCTTCCATCATATCATCATGGACCGGGTTGCCTTCGAAGGACCCCCGTTCAGCCTTCGGGTTTAGACTCAATGAGAGACTCTGCTGGATAGTCTCCATGCTTGAGACCCCTGGAAGAACTCCCTCACGGCCGCCGCTGTACCCCGCGAAGGGGTGAGGCTCAACAACCCCTGCAAGAACCTTCAGCCCAGCCTCCAAGAACCGCTTGTTCAAGTAAACATCTGTTCCACGAGAGGTCCTCCCAACTCCCACACATTCGCTTGTTCCGCAATCGTGGCGTAGGACTGTGACCTTGGAAGAGAGGTCATCGCTCAGAAAAGGTTCTGCCGATGGCGGCGGAGAGGTTCTGAGAGGGTCGTAGGCAGCGATGATGGTGATGTCTCCTTCCTTCACGTTGGCAGCGGCTAGCTCCTTCAGAATCGCCGACACGATAATCCGGTTAGTCGACGTACCGGAGTCTTTCAGGACTACAGTTACCTTGTCCCCGGGCTTTGTAGCTTCAGCTAACCGCCTCGTACCAATGGGGTTCATCAAGGCGTTCTCGATCTCAGCCTGAGGGTTCAGAGCTCCTTCCTTCTCCCTTGGCTCGATCACGGCCCCAAGGTTTCTGGTCGGAATCCTTACGCAGACTTCGGTTTTGCCGTAGGGAAGCCAGACCTCGACCACAAAGACCTCTCTCCTGCAGACGCCTTATGATTTTCCACGAAACCCCATTTAAGCGTAACGAGCCGGGAGAAGATAGTCCCGCAAACTCAGCTTGAGGGACCCTTGAAAAACCGTATGATCTTCTCCGCGATCAATGTGGACGCAGCCCTCTGTGCTTCTACAGTTTGAGCCCCGATGTGCGGCGTGCACACGACATTCGGCAATCTGACCAGTTCAAATTTCCCCGGCGGCTCAAATTCGTACACATCCAGGGCAGCTCCCCCGAGCTTCCGAGTTCTCAATGCGGTCAGGAGAGCGTCTTCGTCGACAATGCCGCCTCTTGATGTGTTAACGAGGAATGCGCCTTCCTTCATCAGGCCGACTTCCGCCGCGCCGATCATTCGCTCTGTTTCACGGGTAAGGGGAACATGGATAGACACTATGTCGCTTCGTCTCAGCAGCTCCTCCAACGGCACAAACTCGGCTTCTAGAGCCTCAAGCAGCTCCGGGCTTGGCGGAGTCCGTTTCGTGATGAGGATTCCCACGCCGATCGCCTTAGCAATCTTTGCCACTCTTGTGCCAATGTTCCCCAACCCAATCAGCCCCAAGGTCTTCCCCTCTAGCACGTAGCCTTCCATTTCGTTCTTGAGCCATTGTCCGTTCTTCATGGAAGCGTCTGCGAGGCTGATCTTGCGAGCAAGAGTCAACATTAGCCCGATTGCCAACTCGGCGACGGACTCAGCGGGCGCTTCGGGCGTGTTTAATACCGTTATTCCTCTTTCCTCAGCGGCTGCCATGTCGATGTTATCCAAGCCGGCTCCAGCCCGGGCTACGACCCTCAGCCTCTTTCCACGTTCGGTTATGTCCCGAGTTACCTTGGTTCGGCTCCTGACAACAAGAACGTCGTACTCGTGAACGATCTTGGCGAGCTCCTCCTTCCTGATTGAGGGCTTAACATCAACACTGAAGCCTTCAGACCTCAGCTTGTCAACGCCTTCCACGTCCATATGATCACAAACAAGGATTCTTACAGACATTCCCCACCCTTTCCATTCGGATGGTGGAGAATGTTCTAGGTTTTAAGTTTTTTCATGCAGCCATCGGGACCATATCGGTGATCTCTATCGCACTTCCAGAAGCAATCTGGATTTCAATTGTTTCTGACGGAGCCGCGGGCAGGATCCAAGCCAGCGATCCACAGAATGGTTCTTAAGTCTAGGGATGCTATCTTTTGATCACGGTGGTGCTGTTGTCTCCGCGCGAATTGAGGCCCGATGAGAAGGTGAACCTTGCCATCGGTATGACGGACGTATGCTTCCGCGTTTGCGCTGGTGCGATTAAGGATCAGCATCCAACTATAGGTGAAGAGGAACTCTTGAAACGCGTGAGAGAAAGGGTGATGTTTTCGAAAGGGCGCAGATGAGGGGTCTGGAAACTGGAGACGTTTGAAGGGCTAATCCGAAGGATTGTCAGCATCTTCAACGCTGTTGGGCTAGACTATATGTTGACTGGGGCTTTGGCGTCGAGCTACTATGGTACGCCGCGGACTACATTGGATGTCGACATCGTGGTAAGGGTCTCTGGCGTTGACTTGCAGGCCAAACTTGTACCAGCGCTAAGGAAAGCGGAACTGCAAGTTGACGAGGAAAGAATCGACGCGGCTCTTGGATCAGGCTTCCGAATAGCTACATTCGAAGATGGCAAATCGCCTTTCACTGTGGACATCATCTTTTCCGTCGAGAAGCTTAAAAAGAAAGATGGCTCCATCCTGGGCTTGCCCACCTTCTATCAGACACCTGAAGACTTGATTCGCGTGAAACTGCGCATGATTAAGGCAACTGTTCCAAAGGAGAGAGCCTTGAAAGACGTCGATGACATAAGAGCGATTCTGAGGTTCACCGAGGTGGACTTGAAAAGCCTCAAGAGGCAGGCCTCAAAGGATAGTACGCTATCAACACTAGAAGAAATCGCCAACGAGGCTGTCTGAAGCAGAAACACAGGCACCTATATGATTGGGAACTCGAGTGCCAGATCTAGAAGAGGAACCCCGGGCGGGATTAGAACCCGCGATCCATGGCTCCCTCTGCCTAGGGCGCATTGGGCTGTTCCTTGGGCTAGGTTCATATTTCCGCCAATGAATCTCATTCCACGGAGCTTCTCCAATCCAGTGAGCTCCGAGAACACCAATTACTGATTTACCTCTTCTTCTACATAGA
Organism: uncultured Candidatus Bathyarchaeia archaeon; assembly: GCA_964422605.1. Lineage (GTDB taxonomy): Archaea > Thermoproteota > Bathyarchaeia > Bathyarchaeales > DTEX01 > CAYRBK01. Next base: position 22,460 of record CAYRBK010000008.1, read on the forward strand.
GAATAGTTAAAACAAAGGAAGGGACCTTTTGATCTGGACTGGATTGGAATGTCGAAAACAAGATCAAAGCCTTCATTGATCCCTGAATTCGTTTCGGCAAGGGTGCCAGATTCGCTGCTAGAAGCCAAGGAAATGCAGTATGAATTGTCACGAAAGTACCTACGATTGCTAGGAAGTTTCCCGGAAAGATGTGATCTAAACCCAAAGGTGGTTTCAAGGCGTAGGTTGAGCTGGTTCTCAGGTTACACGGAATGTCACGTAACGTATGAGAGCCAGCCAGGTGATGTGGTTCCTGCATACCTACTCGTGCCTAATGTTGGCACTCCGCCTTTCCCAGCTATAGTAGCCCAACATCAATGCTTTGTAGACTGTGATGTAGGCAAGGATGCTGTTGTCGGCAAGGCTTATCTGCGCCCAGACCAAGCTTACGGTTTTGAGCTGGTCAACCAAGGCTTTGTGGTTCTCGCTCCGGACTCGATAAATTGCGGTGAACGAAATATTCGGGGCTTGCGTGAGGAGGGACAACGGGACAAAAGCAAATGTTGGGGGGCAGCGTTTCCCTACGTTCAATCTTTGGGCTTCAGATCATTCTATGCTAAGCATATCTACGACGCCATGCGTGCGGTTGACTACCTAGAGACATTAGACTTCGTAGACCGACACAGAATCGGTATGATCGGACATTCTTTGGGAGCCGGCACCACTTTCTGGACTACCGCAATGGATAGTAGGATCAGATGTGGCGTAGCCAGTTGCCACTTTCTCGGGGGACTTAATTCGAATGGTTGGGGTCTCTTCTATCGACGAAAAGATGAGCAGGGGTTATACTTTCATGAACTTCTACAACTGATTCCACCTCGAGGTTTCCTTATGGTTCTAGGTGCCAATGACAAACCATTTCCCGAACAAGGGGACTTCGACACAGCTGAAGACCGAAATGCAGTGATACGATGGGCTTTTGAAGGGGCTAAGAACATATGCCGTCTATATCAAGCTCCCCCACGTAGGATTGAGCTGCGGCTGCCTAACTACGGACACAGATTCTCAAAAAAACAACGCCAATACGCGTATAGATGGTTAGCGCGCCATCTTAGTTAAGCCATTTTCTTCGTGCATCCTTTGAAAGATTAGAGAGTGGCAGCAGAAGTTCTCTCAGAGAATTCCAAAAAAGTACGAAAAGGCCAGAAACAAAACCATGGCAAGTCTCTGGCGGAATTTGGAGCCCCGGGCGGGATTTGAACCCGCGATCCACGGCTCTCTCTGCCTAGGGCGTACGAGGCCGTTGCTTTGACCACTGAGCCACCGGGGCAAACAGAGATACCTATTGCATACACTTACATAAATCTGTATTTTCCCAGTCTGTCTAGGTCAACTGAGCGAATGCTCTTAAAGAAGATAAGGCTAGTAATCCTATTGCCAAGTTTCCCTTCGGCGGAGGCTCCTCTTTGAGGTCAATCATGGAGCTCGGCGAGAAGAAAGTAATCAAGGCGATCATAGACTGCCTAGACAAGATGCCGGCTATGCCTATCCCGTTCGGGGACGATGTTTCAGCGGTGGAACTGGACCGGAATCGGCTGGTCGTTGTGAAAACTGACATGCTCGTGGGAAAGACCGATGTCCCTCCGGGTATGAGTCTGAAGCAGGCAGCCCGCAAAGCTGTTGTGATGAACATCAGCGACTTTGCAGCTAAGGGGGTAAGACCTCTCGCTGTTCTATCTTCACTCGGGTTACCTCAGAGTTTCACGGATGAGGATGTGAGGCAGATTGGTCTTGGCTTGAATGAAGGAGCCCGGGAATATGGTACGTACATCATCGGTGGCGACACAAACGAGGCTTCTGACCTAGTCATCAGCTGTTCGCTTTTAGGAGTATGCGGTAAAAGGCGCCTAGTGAAACGAAGCGGAGCTAGACCTGGCGATCTCGTAGCCACCACGGGACTCTTCGGGAAGACCGCAGCCGGACTGAAAATCCTCCTCGAAGGTTCACATGCGCCAAGAGGGTTGCGGAAAGTTCTTACGGAAGCGGTCCTTTTGCCTAGAGCAAGGCTTAGAGAAGGCTTAGCTCTCGCAGAGGCCGAAGCCCTGACTGCTTCCATAGACTCCAGCGACGGGTTGGCTTGGAGTTTGCACGAGCTTTCTGAGGCGAGCAATGTTGGCTTCACAATCAACTCGGTTCCCATGGCTCCAGAAGCCATTGAGTTCGCTGAAAGCCACGGGCTTGATCCACTAGAATTGAGCCTTTACGGAGGAGAGGAGTACGAGTTGGTTGTGACAGTCAGACCCGAGCTATGCGGAAAAGCCAGCAAAGCCCTTCTGGCTTGTGGAGCCACGTTGATGAGGATAGGGAAAGTAACTGAAGAGAAAAAGATCGAGCTGAAGACGAACGGAGAAACAAGACCGATACAGAGAAGAGGATGGGAACACTTTAGAGCCTGACCATATGCGAGACTGAGCACCCAGAAGATGGTTAGTCTATGTCGAACCTGTCTCTGCTACTTCTTTGAAGCATGCTCCAAAGCTTCAAGGACGCCGAAGATTTCTGAAAGCCGCTCTATCTCGTATTTTGCTTTACCCTCGGGTTGTGCCGGCTCTTCAGCCACTGAATCTCCCTTCCTGATCCTAACCGTAATCATTCCTGCTCTGTTGGCGTAGACTATGCTTTTGTTTGGTTTGCTACCTACGTAAATGGTTTCTCCCGGCTTTGCCTCCAACTCTTCTAGGCATTCCTTGAACACGTCGACATTGAACTCTTCCGTTCCCAGATCTTCCGATACTACCACTGAATGGAAGAGGTGTTGGATGCCCAACTGTATGAGCTTCTGCCACTGCTTGACCGACCTGCCCTCAGAGGCTACTCCAAGCCTGTATTTCTGGTCCCGCAGCTTAACCAGCGTCGGTACAGTGTCCGGGAAAGGCTTAAGGTAGGCCTCACTTGTTTCTCGGTAGGCGACGACACCGGCTGCGATGACCCTTGGGTTCCATTTCAACCCCAAACGCTCGAGCAGCTTGTCAAAATGCCGCGTGTAATGCGGACCGTACTGATCCGCTATCTCTTCCAGTGTCTTGTATGCCATCTCCAAGTCCGCGGGAAGGCCTGCCTCGATCATGGCTCTGATCGCGTTCAGTCGAGTCATCCTCATCTGGAGCGAGGAATCGTACAGTGCGTCGTCGACATCGAAGACAACCGCCTTCACCTTCAAGTTTACTTCACCACCTTTGTCAGTTTCTCCGGTTTGTCCGGGTTCAACCCCCTGATCACGGCACTATAGTAAGCGAACAACTGAAGCGGGATTATGTACAAGATCGGAGAAAAGACTTTTGGTAAGCCGGGAGGAACCAGTATGGCCTCGTCCCAAGATTCGCTCAGCTTAACCGAAAGCTCTGTTTCCTCGGAGATCAAGATGACTGGGGCGCCGAAGTCCCTGAGACTCTTGCCGAGGCTGGAATAGGCGCCAATCTCGTCCGGGGAAACTACCATAGCAACGACGGTTCTTTCGTCGACGAGCCTCATCGGACCGTGAAGGAATTCCCTTATGGCAAACCCTTCAGCATAGATTGTGCAGGTCTCCTTCAGTTTCAGCGCTCCCTCCAATGCTGTGGCATAGTTGGGTCCGCTGCCCAAAAGGAACAAAAGGTTCTTATCTCGGTATCTTTCCGCTATCTCCTGGATTTGACTGTTCAGAGACTTCAGCGTTTTTTCGAGGAACTTCGGCGCCTCGTAGAGCCCGTTCCTTACATTTGCAAGTTCTTCCGGACCGATTGTCTCCGTGGCAAGCTCTGTCGAAAGCATGAATATTGACATAAGTTGCGTGACGTAAGTCTTTGTCGCTGGAACGGCTTCTTCCTTGCCGGATCTGGGCAGAAGGTGATATCTCGAAACCCGTGCCAGGGTGCTTCTTGGGGAATTTGTGACCGCCAACACGGTCATACCCCTATCCAATGCTGCGTTGACCGCCTCAAGAAGGTCGGAGCTCTCGCCGGATTGAGATATGGCGATCAGAAGGACTTTTCTGGGCATCTTTGAGGGCACCCAACGCTGGAATTCGGAAGCCGGTACTATACTCGTCATCAGATCGGTCAGGTTTGCCAGAGCGTATTGGCTCGCGAGGCCTGCGTGGTAGCTTGTGCCGCTGCCGGTTATGTAGATCATTTCATAGCCGGCAGATGCGATCTCGTGGGCTATCTTCTGGGTTCTCCCACGTTCTGCGTCGATAGTCTTTCGGACTGCGGCAGGCTCTTCGAAAATCTCCCGTATCATGTTATGGCTGTATCGGATTGGCACCATGGACGTTTCCGTTGACCGGCTGAACAAATCGGGAATCTCAGAATCATCCATAATAGATTAGCTCTTCGTCTTCTAGCCTACCGTGCAACCTCTCTACAGCCTTGTAGACATCCTCCTCTTTCTTGGCGCCTGTGCAGACAAGCTTTCCGCTTGCGAAGAGAAGGATCACAACCTTTGGATCGTCCATGCGGAAGATTAAGCCGGGAAACTGTTCAGGCTCGTACATTGTCTTTCCAAGTGTGAAGGCTGATTTCTCTAGGTCGATCATGCCCCCTAGGTTGGCTGAGGCGACGATGTTCTGAATCTTGAGTTCAGGCTTACCGATGATCACAATCCCGCTTTTCTTCAGTTCCCTGATAACCTTCATGACCGCGCCCCGAGCCTCTTTCTCAGATTTTGCGCCAGTGCAAACCATCTTGCCTGAGTTGAAGATTAGGGTGGCAGTTTTCGGTCTTTTAAGCCGGAAGACGAGACCGGGAAACTGTTCCGGTCGATATTCGACACCAGGATAGCTCTTCACCACGGCTTTCAGATCGATTCTCTGATTCAGAGTTGCGGAGGCAACCACATTCTCTATTTTCACCTTAGCTTGAACTTTCGGCATGAAATTATCCCTTCTGAGGCAAAATTCCAACGAATTTGCGGTTAAACACTTCTTTATAAAGGATTCCGTAACTGCCATTTATATTTAATGGTCAGTTCCTCGCTGGTTCTCTTCTGCCCTAGTTTCCTCAACACGATGGGGTTCTTCGACTGTCTCTGATGAGCTTGTATACTCTAGGATGAAGAAAGCTGCTACCAAGAGGATTATCAGAACCATTCTGAGGGTGACTGTGTACGTGCCCAAACGTATCTGTGTTTCATCAAGGAACCTCAGAGCATATCCCAGCATAGGAACAGAGAAGATCACTTTGCCGATGACGTCGCTTTCAGGGATCTTCCACCTCCACATCTCCCAATCGTCAAAGGCATTCGCGTCTCCCTTGGTGATGAAATACCATACTCCCCCCTCCTGGAACTTTC
>CAYRBK010000008.1:27866-40196 GCA_964422605.1 uncultured Candidatus Bathyarchaeia archaeon
GCATTCGCGTCTCCCTTGGTGATGAAATACCATACTCCCCCCTCCTGGAACTTTCTTATAGCCCTGTGAACAATGGGTCGATCGTCAGGGTTGCCAGGTTTCATGAAGATTATTATGTCTCCGACAGGTTTTGGGCCGGCAACTATATCGTTGCCATTCAGTCCGCCCCGAACAATGAGAAGGTCCCCGACTTGCAGCGTGGGTTCCATGCTTCCAGATATCGGGGTGTGCAGGGGATACTCTGTTCTAAGGATCAAGACGAGAGCCTCTTGAAGGATCAGGTTGCCTATCAGAACAAGCGCGATAAGCAGGATGGTCCTAGCTGTTCTGTCTTTCCACAGCTTATGCAGTTCTCTGAGCAAGACGTCCTTCTTGGATTGGGTCTTCATCCTTCCGACGGCTTCCTACGACGGCTCATCGCATTCCTTCCAGATATGCTTTATCGGCGAAGGCAATAGACATAAACCCCTGCAGTCCCTTTTAGATGTTTTCCTAACATAGCAGATGTCATCCTCCACATGCGTGCCAGTTCGCAGCAGAATTCCAAAATCGGGCGCCTATTTAAGTGCCTTTCTGGCAGAGGTGATGTACCCCGTGTGGCCAGTCATCATAGTCTCAGGCCGGGCCTTCCCCCTTTCGGCCTGAATTCCTCGCATAAGACACTCGATGGTTTCGATGCCGACAAACCCGTTCTCCTCCAGCGCCTCAGTCGTCTTGACGGCTTGGTCGATGGTTGGGCTGAAGGAGACCAGTATACCGCTTCCCTTCAAGGCTGAGTAGGCATGCGGAACAACCAGCCAAGGAGTCGCCATGTCTAGGATAACGGTGTCTAGGTCTTCCTCCTCAATACCTAGGGTTACGTCCCTGTTCTTCAGCTCTACGTACTCCAACACGTCTGCTTTTTCGAGGTTCCTAGCCGCGGCTTCAATGAACTCCTTCCTTATCTCGTAGCTGTACACGCGGCCTGAAGGTCTCACATAATGCGCCAGAGCCGTAGTTAGGGCGCCTGTCCCTGTTCCCGCCTCGGCTACTCGGCTTCCGGGCTGGATGTCCCCCAGCATGACAACGAGCGCAATGTCCTTTGGGTAGAGTATCTGAGTTCTCCTGGCCATCTTGAACACGTAGTCGCGTATGGTTGGCTTTAGAGCGACAAACTCCACCCCAAGGTTGCTCACTATCCGTGTGCCGTATTCTTTCACGACAAGCTCGCCCAGATGGACGAAACCTTTGTGAGTATGAAAATCTTTCTCCTTCTCCACTCTGACTAGGTAGCTTCGACGCTTATCCAGAAAGAGAAGCACGTTACTTCCTTCTTGGATCGTCTCCCGCAAGGATAATCCCTTATTCAAAGCTGACTCTTCAGTTCAAAGAGCGCCAACTCCATGTTAAACCTTATGGTTCTAACGGAGGTTGGGAATAAGTATCCTAGTCCGAACTTCGCATGTTTTGAGACTGATTCGGTACAGCCTCTGGCTGAGCATTGCTTCCTCCTTGAATATCGCGGGTCATAACCGGTACGGTTTCCCTTTTCTGATAATCACGGTGTCCTTCTTCGTTTTCTTGAATAAGGCAGGATTCTCCGTATGAATGGGGAAAAGCTTCCTTGGGTTGATCCGTTCAATCATCTCTGTCAACTCGTTCCTGCTTAGATGACCGGAGGCGTGGAACTGATGAAACTTGATCCCAAAATGGTTAAGCCAGTTGTGCATCACCTGGTCTTCTATGTCTTCTTCGCTGAAGGGCTCACTCATGCTGTGAATGAAGTGGCTTTCCCTGTTGGGCTTGATGTCTATGAGCTCTCCGAACTGATAGAAATCCAGATCCATTACCACGTTGCCTTGGTTTTCACGGACGTATTCGGCCGTAACCATCTTGTCTATGAAAGGTCTCTCCCAAACATAATAGTCTTCCTCGGAGAAGGTTCCAGATTTTTTTCTTTTGTAGTAGACAAGAACGTCCTCGTCTCTCAAAGGGTCAGGAAGATCAAGATGCTCATCCTTGACAAGCTTTGTCAGCAGGTGCGCCATCCTCGGAAAGATGGCTATTTTCCTATCATTCTCCTTTGCCACCTCATACATGGTTCTGAACCTATCAGTGTCTCGCCCGTAATGCGTGACGAAGACCATCTTCCTTGTGCCGGAGACAATCCTGTTGCTGTTCCCTTTCACCTCGGATTCCGAATAGTTTTCTCGGCGCTCTTCCTCAACCATTCTTGTTCCTTCAGTTATCATGGCAACTGGTTCGCAGTCGCATGCCTTGGCGATGAATTCTTCGGTCATCTCTTTTTTCGGTCCATGGGCTCTTATGTCTCCAGTGTAGACAACCTCACCTTCTGACGTGTGGACTATGAAGCCGTAGGCTCCTGGTATAGAATGGTCGACGTGAACCGGTTCGATCCCCAAGGAGTCTATCTCTAGGCTGTCTCCGGTCCTGAAGGTCCTGTAGGGGTGTTCCCCGAGGAATGCTGGGGAGGTCTCCTCCATCGATTCTATGAAGAACTTGGTGCATGAGCCGCAGAACACAGGGATACCCTCATCTAGAAAGGATATGTGTGCTACGTGGTCGAAGTGGGCATGTGAAAGAAACACGGCGTCAATCTTTGGCCTTGAGTAGCGAAGACCGGTGTACATGAGTTGTCTCTTACTATAGAGTCCCCTGATCTTCGGCATCAAATCAAACTCGAAATAGTCCTTTAGACCGTAAAGCGGCCTAGGTGCAAGTCCACCGGTGAAATAGTCTTCTCCCATGGTGAAAGACTGCCCAAAATCGAGAAACACCTTCGCCTTCCCATCTCTCACGAGAACCTTGTTTCCACCTATCTCACTAACCCCGCCATAGAAAGTCAAGGTTGCCGTCCCCATTTCTTCATCACCGCGAAATATGGTTGGTCAAACTTTATCCCGGTTTTCCGTGTTCACTCTACATTCCGGCCTCTGCGGCTCTAAGTTCCTCCTTGCAGGTGTTGGAGATGGCAAAGAGAATGTGGGGCGGTGTGAAGAAACTGAAGACTTTGACGTAGCGTGGAAACCTCGCCTTCCTTATATTCTCAATCTTCCCTCCGGCTTCGAGGTAACCATCAATGAACTCTCTGGCCATCATCTGGACGACTTCCACCGGAGAAAGGAGCGCATAGTGGCCTGAATAGTAGAGAAGCTCAGCTATATCCCAGGCTTGATCTCCGCCCCTCGCTGCCTGCTCAAGATCAACGAAGAAGATTCTCCCATCTTCGGCTATTATCACGTTCTCGGGTTTGCAGTCGCCAAGAGCAACATCCAACTGATGGGCTTTCGCAACTTCGCCCCCAACCTGCCTAACCACGCCAGCAAGGTCAGCCGCTTTCTCCTTGGAGGAGCAGATCCTCTTGATCACTTTCGTCAGGTTTTCCCCTTCCACGTATTCTTGGAAGATAAGCCGTTCCTTCGGGCTTACATAAATAATCCGGGGAACATTGATTCCTTTGCTGGACAAGAAACGGTTTGCGGCGTATTCTTTTTCCAGCCTCGACTTTCCGAGAACAGCGAAACCTCGGGTGCCCAAAGCCCATAGGGCCAGTGGAAACCACTTCCAGCCGTACCAGTCCTTGAAGACCTTGACAATTATAGTCTGTGATTCCTTTTCCCCATGAAGGCTCAATCTGTAAACCGCGTTTAACACCCCGCCAAACTTTTCTGTATGCACTCTCAAGCCGGCACCCTCAGAAACAGTCCTCCTTACGAAATCTTCAATCGTCACCTTGTCAGAGAGAGATACGAGCCCGGATGAAGTAGGCATAAAGATGAATCTCTTTGTATCCTCAAGCTCGGGTAAAGAAATCTCCGCGACGTCTACACCATCCATGAAACGCCTAGTGTACAATCCGTAATCTTCAATCAGGTAACGCATCATCTCTGGAAAGACAACTAGGCTGTGCCGGAGAATTCTGTTTCGAACGCCTTTGAGAAGATGCAATACGCGAAGTTTTCTCCTCTGGATGGCGCTGGCGAACCCTTTGGCGATTTTGACGCACCCTTCAGAGTAGTCAACGAGTTCTTCTCTGGCTAGCTCATCCAGAGCGGCCTTGAACCCTATCATCATCAGCTCACGGTTCTTCTCTCCCAAGTCGCCTCTGAGTATGCTGAGAAACCTATAAGTTATCGGCGGGTAGAGAGAAGCCTTACGAGCCATTGCCTCAAACATGAAATACTCCGGCCTAATCAGGAGTTCGGAGATCATTTCTGGATACTCAAGAACAAGGTTGCCCAGAATCTCGGTCACTACTCTCTTCTTTGCTTTCACTTCCTGATCCCACAGGAAGTCCGCGTTGACCAGAGGCTGATACGGAACTAGCATGTTCTCGACTAGGAGGCCACCAAGCCAGTCCTTCTCGACATCCTCCTTGAATGTCCTCTGATCGACTGCTAGAAGCGACACCGTCGAGCCTTCGAGTGTCCTAAGGCCCTTCCGCTGGTGCTTTAAGGTCAACTTCTTCGCGGCAAGTATCAGCAACACGTTGATGTCTTTTCCCTTGCCGCCGATGGAATCTGTGGGCAGATCATAGATCGAGACCCCGACGATATCGCTGGCAGAGGCTGTCTTCTTACAGATGTCCAGGATCTCGTCTCTCGTCTCTTTGTCTAGAACGCATCCGCCCATAGACCTTTCCCTGAGAGCCCCGTCAAAACCTTAGACCTATCTTGGCTTTTAACCGATTCGGTTCGAATCAGAAGAGGGGAAACCTTATTGTCCTTCGAATCCTGAGTCTGGCCGTCGCAGAGACCGTTCCATATTTAACCATTACTTCTTCTAATAATGTAAGGGATGAAGCTCAGAGACTTCACAGCCCAAGCGGTTGAGACAGATTACTGGATGCCCGGCGCTCACTATCCGGAGAACATAGCGAAAGCCATCGAAGGCAGAGTGGACAATGGGGACATAGTCGCAGTATCCGAGAAGGCATTATCCACAGCGAAGGGGTGGATAATAGATGAGAGCCAAGTCAAGCCGGGCTTACTTGCTAACCTCATAGCAAGCGTCTGGATGCGCATAGTCTGGGGACGCTTTCTAGGGCGAGTCTGTCACCTAAAGGCTGAGAACATCCGGCGCTTGCGGAACTATCCGTTGAAGGAGGGGAGCACCCACAAACAGGTCGCTCTAGTGCATGCTGGCTTTCTGCATGCGTTGCTTTGGGGTTCTGAGGGCGGCATAGATGCAGGTAACCTCCCCTATTCATATGTAAGCCTCCCCTTGGAGAATCCGCGGGACGTGGCTGAGGAGATACGCCTATACTTAAGCAATAGGCTTGGGAAGAAGGTCACCGTTGTGATTGTGGACACGGACAAGACCAATTCGTACAGAGGCTTCCATTTCACCCATCGTCCAAGTTCGTTGAAGGGCATCCACTCGTTCTTAGGCATTGTTGCCTACGTTGCTGGACGGACTTTAGGGCTTCGGAGAAGGTCGACGCCTCTGGCTATTGCCGGTTCAAGTATCAGTGTAGACTTGGCTCTAGATATCGCAGAAGTTGCACACAGAAGGCGAGGCTCAGGCGCTGGACTCACGGTGTGGGACATGGCTGAGAGGTTCGGGGTCAGCGTGACAAGCGTCACATGGAGCATGCTTCGCAGTATAAGGCACAAGCCAATCGTCATCTTCAAGCGTCGAAGGGGCTCCATTCAGCGTCCAAGAACTTAGGTCCTATCAGTCGGCTACGTTTTCCTAGGGTCATTTGACGAAGAGGTTCACGACCTCGAATTTCTCCACATCCACAAGCCCATGGTCGGTGATCTTGAGTTTCGGAATCACAGGAAGCGCCAAGAACGACAGAGTCATGAAGGGATTCCTTAGCTTGCAGCCGAGCGTGGCACAGGTCTCCTTCAGTTTCCTAACCTTTCCAGCCACTTCAGCGGCTTCGAGTGTACTCATGAGCCCGGCTACGGGCAACGGCAACTCTCCAAGCACCTTGCCTTCGTTGAGGATGACCAAACCGCCGTTCATTTCTCGCAGTCTGTCTATGGCTCTACACAGGTCGCTGTCGTTTGTGCCTACAGCGATTGCGTTGTGGGAATCATGGGCTACTGTGGATGCTATGGCTCCTTCTATGAGTTCGAAGCCTTTCACAAAGCCTTTTCCGATTCGCCCTGTGCCCCTATGCCTCTCCGCGACGCAGATCTTCAAAAGGTCTCGTTCCGGATCTGATTGAACTTGCCCATGACGGAACCTCATCCTATATCGGAGGTCCTCTGTGACTATCTGATCTTCCACGATTCCTATTACCCTGGCTGTGACCTCATCTTCCTCCAAGGCTGCCTGCATCTGGTTGTACGGTATGCTCAGATCTTGAGGCTGTATCTCCTTAAGGTTGACAGTGCTCATCTCAGCGTCTGCGGGAAGATGTCCCTTCATGCCTCCTAGGTATCTGCCGTCTTTCGCAACGATCTTTCCGCCGATGAAGACTTTTTCAGCAATGAATTCCCTAAGGTTGTTCACTATGGTTATGTCTGCCCACTTGCCCGGCGCTATGCCTCCAAGGTCTTTAAGTCCAAAGTACTCTGCAGGCTTGAGGGTTGTCATCCTCACAGCGTCGACGGGGTCTACTCCCGCTTCAACGGCTCTTCTGAGACAGTTGTCGATGTGCCCCTCGGTCAAGAGGTCCTCAGCATGCCTGTCGTCTGTTACGAGCATAGCCCTTTCTGGGCTTCCCTTTGAGACGATCTTGGCGAGTTCGGCAAGGCTCTTGGCTGTCGAACCTTCCCTAATCATGACCCACATTCCAAGCGAAAGCTTCTCCGCAGCCTCGTCTTCGGTGACGGATTCATGGTCAGAGTTTATCCCCGCCGAGACGTAGGCGCACAGTCCCTCACCTCTGAGACCCGGCGCATGACCATCAATGACCATGCCCCTGCAAGCATCAATCTTGCCAAGCACCTCTTTGTCGCGGTTTATCACGCCTTGATAGTTCATGACCTCGCCTAAGCCGAGTATCTGTCCAAGCCTTTTGAGTTGTTTAATATCTTCTATGCCTATCTCGGCGCCGGAAGTTTCCAGACGCGTAGCGGGTACACATGATGGGATCATGAAGTAGACTCTTAATTGCGTCCTCAAAGAGTCCCTGATCATGGACTTCACCCCTTCTACGCCTCTCACGTTGGCTATCTCATGCGGGTCAGCGACGACGCTGCAGGTTCCCCTTGGGATCACGGCTCTCGCGAATTGGCTGGGGATCATCAGGGAGCTTTCAATGTGTATGTGGCCGTCAATGTAGGCGGGAACCATGTATCCAGAACCAAGTTTCACAGAGTTTCTGTTTGGAATGGGCTTCTTGCCGACGTAGGATATTTTCCCTCCTCTAATGCCAACATGCGACTCAGAGATGTTGCCGCTGTAAACATTCAGGAGGTTCCCGTGCAGGAGAAGGTCAACTGGAGAACGGCTCAAAGCCGAATCCGCAAACCCACTCATAGGCACGACCAGCCTTTGGTCATAGAGAAGGAATACCGACCGAGTTAAAACTTTGCTTCGACCAAAAATTCGTAGATACCAATGGCGAGACATCCCAAACCTGCGGAAAACTTCTGCAAACTTCAACGGACGCGCGTCAAGCTGAATTCAAACTTTGTTCCACAAAAACAGACCAAAAGAGGCTCTTCAAGTACGAAGAGAATTTTCCATGTGTGAGACAAAAGACAACAGACTTTCAAACATTAGGAAAGACGCTGGGTCAGTACTGTCCTAGAGAGCCATCTCTTCTTGCTGCGTCATATCCTACCTTGAAGACGTAGAGGGCTACGGGCGTCGCTACGACCGTGAATATGACGAGGCTGATGACGTCGCTGAGGACTGCGGGCGAGGTGAGATCATAAGCAGCTTGAAGGGACAGCCTTATTCCGTCCAGAGAGTAAGTTAGCGGGAAAATCCTCCCAACCCACTCCAGGTACCATGGAAGAAGCTTCAATGGGTAAAAGACGCCTGAGACGAGCTGCGTCATCCACGAAAACGCCCACGTCAACGGGTTGCCCTGCTTAGTCTTCATTATGACGCCTGCGCTTAGGATGCCTATCGCCATGTGGCTTGCGATGAGCAATGCTGAGAGTAGGAGTGCCGACAGGAGCGATGCGGGGCTGATGTTGAAGGTAGCTCCCAGGAGATATCCCATCAGCATCGAGATGAAGAGAAAAGCTGAGGACACGATGAAGTAGAAGCATGTCTCCCCTAGAAGGAAGACTTTGAAGTCAGTGGCAGACGAGAGAACGGTCTCTAGGGTGCCGTTCCACTGCTCCTCCCTTACGCTCATGTTTACGCTCTGGACGGCGAAGAAGACGTACTGCTGGAAGGCTATGCCGATCAATGCGAAGGTGAAGTATCCGCCCGCAACGTATCCTGCTTCTTGAATCTGCTGAGGAGACGTGATCAGGGAAAACAGGTAGTAGGTTGCCACGAAGATGACTATGCCAGAAATGTCCAATGTAAGCCAGAACTTATAGGTCCACCAGACCTTGAAGTCCCTGGCGATGAAGGAGGCTACAATGCGATGGGCGGGCGTCTTCCTACGAGGGACCTCGTCGGACAGAAGCCTAACGATCTGTTCAGAGTCCATCTCTAGATCCCCTAGTAGGTTGCCACAGTTCCCTCATACCTTATGCGGTCACAGCCCCACCTGAAGACCCATAATCCAACCGGTATGAACACAATGGTGTAGATGACAAGCACGACAAGGTCGCTTAGAACTGCGGGTGAGACCAAAGTTGCCCCTGTTAAGAGGACCCTTCGAGCCGCGTCTAAGGCATAAGTGTAGGGCATCATCCACGCAAGCATCCCTAGAATAGGATAGCTCTCAAGGTACTTCAGAGGAAAGAGCACGCCGCCGAGAAACTCGGTTATACTCGCCAAGAGGAATGTGAGCGGGTCGCCCTTCTTGTAAACGAGGATTAGTCCAGCTGCCCCTATCCCGATGCCAGCGTAACTGACGATCATCATGAGGAGTATGACCACGAAGGAGGCAACCGTCTCAAGGCTCATCATCAACGGCACCCTTAAGACGAAGATGCCAATCAGCAACGAGCCTAGCATGAAGTACGCGCTTACAATGAAGCCGCGGATAGATTGCCCGATAATGTAAGACTTCATGTTGATCAGAGAAGAGATTATCGGCTCCAGCGTGCCCTCGCTGACCTCATGCTGCATCGAGTGACTTATCCTACTTGTGCACATCCAGAGGTAGTTAGCTGTGGCTACGCCGATGAGGGCGAAGGAAAGCCAGTCGACGTTTCCATACCCAGCCTCAACGATCCGTTTGGCGTCAACTTGAAGCCCCATGAAGGAGTACATGGCGATCGATGCAACCGTGCTCATCGTCTCCGTTATTGCCCAAGTCTTGTACGACAGGAAAACCTTGAAGTTAGCCCAGAAAACAGCCCACACATGGGTCGTGCCTGAATGTATGCGTGGGGTCTCTTTTCTGAAGAGTTCAACGAGATCCTCTGTGTTCATGTCTCTTCCTCCTTTGTCAGTTTCACGAAGATATCCTCGAAGGTAGGCTCGGTCTGTCGGATCGCTGAGACTTTGGCTCCTAAAGCACGGAGTTTCTCTGCGAGCTGCGGGATGGCTTCAAACTCGTCTTCGACTTGCAGGCGTATCACATAACCGTAGGTGTTGTTCCTCGTCTCGATGACCCTTCTCACTATGGGCACGGCGGTTAGTGCTTCAGCGGTCTTCTCTGGGTCTGCATTATCCCTCAGCTCAACCTCGACGGCATGGATGTCCCTCAGCATCTCCCTCAGCTGCGAAGGCGTAGAGTCGGCCACTATCTTCCCCTTCCTCATTATGGCGACCCTTTCGCAGAGCTGCTCAACCTCGAACATGTTGTGGCTCGTGAATATTATTGTCTTTCCGAGCTCCGTGTTGAGAGCCTTCAGAAGCTTCCTAGTCTCGACAGCTCCGATTGTGTCCAACCCGATCGTGGGTTCATCCATGAAGAGAATAGGCGGGTTGTGAAGCAAGGCTCTGGCAAGCATAACCCTGACTTTCATTCCAGTTGAGTATTCCTTTACAAGCTTCTTCCGGTCTTCCGTTAATCCGAAAAACTCGAGAAGTGCGTCGATCCGCTTTTCCGCAACCTCGCGTGGTACATTTTG
This sequence comes from uncultured Candidatus Bathyarchaeia archaeon, assembly GCA_964422605.1. GTDB lineage: Archaea > Thermoproteota > Bathyarchaeia > Bathyarchaeales > DTEX01 > CAYRBK01. The sequence goes on from CAYRBK010000008.1 coordinate 37,976, forward strand.
AAGGTAAGCGTAGAATTGGAGGTTGTCCTCGGCGTTGAGCCTCCAGTACAGCGACCGTCCACCTGTCTCGCCGTGGAACCATCCGAAGCTGCTCCTTACCGCATAGGGCTCCTTCAGAAGGTCGTACCCGCTGATCTTAGCTGTTCCCTCATCGGGCAATATTATGGTGCAAAGCATCTTTATGAGGGTGGTCTTGCCAGCTCCGTTGGGTCCGAGTAAGCCGAAGAACTCAGCTTCCTTGACCTTTATGTTGACACGGTCAACTGCCCTGACGGAACGCTTCTTGCCTTTCTCCTTCGTTTCGAATATCTTCGTGAGGTCGAACGTTTCCACAGCGTAGTCCAAGGATGACCCTCCAATCAGAAGGTTTCAACAATCTCTGCCGCCGGCCTATCTCTCGTCAGAAATGCGGATGTCATTTCGTCATTCGTTCAGCCGGTTGGTTGAGAGCATCGGTTTTTCACCGTCTTCCGTAGGCGCAATAAATTCGGATAGGTTATTTAAGTTTTTCTGAGGTCTGACGACCTGAGACCGTGTCCGTGCAAAACCCGGGGATCTCCTGACTACCCAATTGCGTCCTCCTTACGGAATTAGATTGTTGTCGGCAATACTTCCTGACCAAGACTTAAGTAGCCCATGTGCCATTATTCCAACATTGGGGAAATAAACTATAAGGGAGAAACCATCATCTAATAGAACGGAAACTTGCTCCCATCACTGAGAATCTGGTAAGAGGAGTTGTGTCGGGATTGAGGAGGCAGGAAGTGAGAAGAGAGAGGAGGAAGATGCTCGCAGCCAGGGTCGACCTAGCGGACAAGATCTCAGAGATTGCAGCCCGCCGAGGCACGCTTTACGATTATGTGAATGACGTCTTGGAGCAGGCTGTGAGGGCTGAGTCTCTAGGTCTCACGCTCAAGGAGGTACTGGATGACAGGTGGGTCATTCAGGATGCGAGGGACGCAGGGTTCGCTATTGTCCCGGAAAAGGTCTTTTACGAGATGACGGAGGATGCTTATGATAGGCTGGGGAAACGGAAGATGACGAGTCTCTGGTACGAGATTGGACAGTGGTATGGAAAGTACTATGAGGATCTGGGAAGGTTTGAGGGCTCCGTTCGAAGGTTTTTCTGGGACATCTCGGAGTTCAAAATCTCGGAGGACGATGAAAGGCTGATTCTCACCTGCTTGGGCTCAAAGTTTTCTGAAGCGTACACTGAGCTCTTCAGCAAGTTTCTGGAAGGCGCTTTGAACGCGCTTGGTTACAGCCTCGACGGCGGTGAAGTCTCGAAAGGCATAATCAGCCTGAGGTTTACGAAGTCGAAGGGTGAGTAATGTCCGAAGACGTTCCAGACGAAAAGAAGCTCATAAGGGCGCCCGGAGACCTAGTCTCAAAGCTGAGCGAGGCAGCCAACCGCCAAGGCAAGACATTCTACAGTTACATAAGCGAGATTTTGGAGCAGGCTGTAAGAGCCTATGAGATGAAGCGAAGCTTGAAGGAGATCATAGACGCCTACGAGATTCTTGAGATCTACAAGGAAGCTGGAACGGTGTTCACGCCTAGGGATTTTCTGGAGTATCTAGTCGGGAAAACCTATGGCGAAGACAAGGAAACCCTTGAGCGTCTCTGGCATCAAGCTGGAAGGTGGTATGGTGTCTACTTGAAAGAGAGATCTAGCGATTCGATTGATACCTTCGTCCGCCTGTTAAGAGAGGGCAGGTGGGACTTGAGCGAGGTGACTGTGAAACGGAACCAAGAAACTCTTGAGTTCAAATGTGTCTCGCCGTTAGTCTCGCAGGAGAGAACTGAGCTCATACGGCATTTCATCGAAGGTGCCATGCATTCATTAGGCTACAAAAGCGAGGAAAAGGAATGCTTCAGAGGGATCATTCGCCTAAGATTCCTCCCCTTAGTGGTTCCTTAGCCTTAGAGCTTTCCTTCTCAGATGCTGGAACAGCACTTGCGCAGCGGGATTGGATGTTTTCGCCGTCTCTCACGGCTTGAACTGCCTGTATGTTTGTTCTATGTGTTTTCATGTTAATTTTAGATATATACTCATGATATGTATTTCTAGAGTTTATCTGGTTGTAGACAAAACGTAACATTTTGTTAACACAATCCATAAATACGATATGGAAGAATGTTCTACCACTGACTTAAAGAAGGAAGGAAAAATGCAGAAGAAACTATCTATACTCTTAGCAGCGCTGATCACACTCTCAAT
>CAYRBK010000009.1:0-40150 GCA_964422605.1 uncultured Candidatus Bathyarchaeia archaeon
GAACAGTTCTGACCAATGCCCTCTGCGAGAGGTATGTTACGTTATAGTCCATGTCTCTTTCCGAAATCCCCAACTGCCTCTGCAATGTGCTTCTGTCCACGCCCCAGCTTGACGGCTCCTCCTGCTCAAACTTGTAGAGGAACTCTAGAATTTGAAGACGAATCTCGTCATGTGTAACTTCAGACATGTTTGAACAATTCTGCTGTTTCAACTTAAATCATTTTCCATGGCAACCTATCTTTGTGCTCTGCAACCTGAGCTCCGGAAAAGCATAAATCGGGCTGAAACCCTAAAGGTGGCAACTAGGCATGACGCGGGGCGGCCTATGGAGGAAACTGGAGTGTTGCTGCCTATCAAGAACCCGTCACCCGATTTTGACGCCTTCAAAAACGTAGTACTGGGCAAGGAAGAGCCTGAAAGAGTGCATTTTGCCGAACTCGGCGTCGACCATGAAGTCATGGCCTACATAGCCGAAAGCCTGATGAGGCTGAAGATTCCTCCCCCAACTCAGATAGCTGAAGAGCAGATAGAAAGCCTTCAAGAAGGAAGGAATGTTGCCGACCTGACGGAACAGACTAAGACCTACCTGAGAGGGTTCATCGACTTCTACCATCGGATGGGATATGACTACGTTACAGTCTGGCAGCTCACAGCCCCTTTCCCAGTCAAATCAAGAATAGCAGATGACACAGCTCCGCTCTCAAGAGGTAAACGCTCGTGGGTGGAAGAGAAAGACGGCATAGTTGCTTCCTGGAAGCAGTTCGACGCTTTTCCTTGGGAGAGAGTCAGACTTGACCTCACGGAATATTATGGTTTCCTATGCGAGAATCTGCCCGAAGGTATGAAAGTAGCGATCGGCTCGACCTTGTACGAGATGGTTGGGGAAAAGCTCATGGGCTGGGAGGGCTTGTTCCGCAACCTTTACCTCAACCCCGACTTGGTGAAAGCCATATTCGACAAGTGGGGGCAGATAGTCTACGACGGGTACAAAGAAGCAATTTCATATGATTGCGTGGGAGCAATATTCCATGCGGACGATCTTGGATACAAGAAGGGTACAATGGTGAACCCCAATATTCTGAGAAAACTTGTGTTCCCATGGTTCAGAAAATTCACCTCATTAGCACACGAGAACGGAAAGATCTATCTATATCACTGCTGCGGCAACATGTCTCAAGTTCTGGAAGATCTTATCGAGGACATTAGGATAGACGCGTTCCACTCATTCCAAGACGTGATCATGCCTGTCTGGGAATTCAAAGCAGAATATGGGAAAAGAGTTGCAGCCCTCGGAGGCGTTGACGTAGACAAACTGGCACGATACGACCAAGCCTCCTTAAGGAGATACGTTAGGAGAGTCCTAGACAGATGCATGACTGGGGGAAGATACGCCTTGGGATCAGGAAACACCGTGACAAACTATGTGCCGCCAGAGAACTACCTGGTCATGCTTGAAGAAGGGCTTAGATGGAAACCCAAAGTTTGATTCAGGCACATGCATGACTTGTAGAACCTAGGAACTGCGAATCTAGCTTTCTGCCTTTCGTCACGTTTTCTTTCTGGCAAACATGCCGTCGATGAAGGGTTTCGTCTTCTCATTCTCAGCCTTGATCCTGTCTTTGCCAATCTCCTTCATCTTCTCAGTCATTTCCCGGATGACCTCGGCGAACTTGACACCTTCAGCGGCAGATATGTACTCAACCCTGAACCTTTCAGGCGTCAAGCCCAACTTTTCGAGGACCTTTGCCAAAGACTCCATCCGCGCCTTCATCTTCCAGTTCCCATCAATATAGTGGCAGTCATAGGGAAGATGGCAAGCTCCAACCATAACCATCCCAGCGCCCCTTCTAAAAGCCTCAAGCACGAAGTCTCGGTCAACTCTTCCAGAGCACATAACTCGGATCATCCTAATGTTGGGGGGATACTCAAAACGGCTTGTCCCGGCTAGGTCAGCTCCGGCATAGGAGCACCAGTTGCAGCAGAAGCCCATGATCTTGTCTTCTTGATTGGCGTCCAAAGCAGCCTCAATCTGAGCGAATATCTGGGCATCTGTGAAATGCATCTGTGTGATGGCGTCAGCAGGGCACTCGGCGACGCAGGTTCCGCAACCGTGACACATCGCGGCCATGACCTGAGCAGGCTCACCGGGCTCAGCCCGTATGGCGCTATAGGGACACTTGGAGACGCATATTCCACATTTGACCTTAGTGTTGCGGCACTTTGCTGGGTCTACTACAGAGATTATGGGCTCAATCTTAACAGAGGGCTTCGAAAGGATTGTTGCCGCCCTAGCTGCAGCTCCGCTTCCCTGTGAAACGCTGTAGGGAATGTCCTTAGGCCCCTGACAGGCTCCGGCAAGGAAGATTCCGTCAACAGGCGTATCGATCGGCTTCAACTTCGGATGGCTCTCCATGAAGAATCCGTCAGTACCCCGAGTTATGTTCAGAATCCGTGAAACTTCACCGGCATCCTTAGAAGCCACGGCTGCCGTCGCCAAGACAACCATATCCGCCTCCAACTCAATCGGCTCCCCGAGCAACGTGTCCTCCGCCCGTATGATGAGATTCCTAGTCTGAGGCGCCTCCAGAACCTTTGAGACTCTGCCCCTCACGAAGTTTACACCCATCTCTCGGGACCTTGCATAGAACTCTTCGTAGCCTTTGAAGTTGCCACGCATGTCCAAGTAGAACACGTACACATCCACGTCTTTGCCATAGTGTTCCTTCAACTGAACTGTGTGCTTAAGCGTATACATGCAGCAGAACCCTGAGCAGTAGGGGTAGATGTTCGTGTCCCTTGAGCCTACGCACTGCACAAAGGCGACAGTACTCGGTCTTTTCCCGTCAGAAGCTCTAATGACGTGTCCACTAGTTGGCCCCGCTGCCAACATCAGCCTCTCAAACTCTAGGCTGGTTATGACGTTGCTGTACTCGCCGTAGCCATACACGTTGCCTTCATCGGGCAGGTGGAGGTCATAGCCTGTTGTGACAATTATGGCGCCGACTTCCAGTTCGACGTTCATAGGCTCCTGACTGAGGTCTACAGCTTGGCGGGCGCCGCATGCGTCCACGCACTTGTAGCATTCAATGCAGTAGTCTTTGTTGATCCTGTAGATGAGCGGAACAGCCTGTTCGAAGGGGACTGAGATCGTCTTCCTGACACCCATGTTTATGTCCCATTCGTTCGGGTACTCTATTGGGCAAACGTCTCGGCACTCGCCACATCCAGTGCAGTTCTCATCGATTATGTAACGGGGGTTCTTGCGGACCTTAACCTTGAAGTTGCCTACGTAACCTTCAACGCTCAGGATGTCGGCGAAGGAGAGAATCTCAATGTTCTGATGCCGAGCAACATCGACCATCTTCGGACCCTCTATGCAGATTGAGCAGTCTAGAGTCGGGAAGGTCTTGTCCAGCTGAGCCATATGTCCGCCGATGCTCTCCTTCTTCTCGACTAGGTAGACTTTGAACCCCATCTCCGCCAAGTCCAAAGCCGCGTTTATGCCAGCTATCCCGCCTCCCAACACAAGTGCTCTGTTTGTTACAGGAACCTCAATAGGGCTGAGAGGCCCAAGGAGCCTCGCCTTCGCGACGGCGACCTTCACAATCTCCTTAGCCTTCTGAGTAGCTTCTTCAGGCGCGCTGGGATGACACCACGAGCAATGCTCCCTGATGTTCGCCATCTCAAAGAGGTAGGGGTTCAAACCGGCTTCTGCGACGGTTCGGCGGAAAGTGAACTCGTGCATACGGGGCGAGCAAGCCGCAACCACTACTCGGTTAAGGTTGTGTTCCTTTATGGCCTTGCGTATCTCTTCCTGCCCAGGATCAGAGCACGTGTACCGGTTATGAATAGCGTAGACGACGTCGGGTAACGTGCGTGCGTACTCAGTGAGCGCTTCGACATCGATGACCCCGGCTATATTCAGTCCACAGTGACATACGAAGACCCCAACCCTCGGACTCTCCTGCATCCAAGACACCTTCCCCTAGCTGAAACGTCTCTTCACCGACTCTCGGGCTTTGAGAGTCAACCTAGTGCGGAGCTCCTTCGCCATGTCCTTTGTAGATGTGAGTTTTTCGAGAGCCTTATTCCAAGCTCCTGAATGAACCGATGCGTGATAGATCGAGCCCCTTTCGATTTCCAGCGCACCCTCAACTGGGCATGCTATCCTGCAGACCCCACAGTAGATGCAGCAATAGTCGTTGATGTCAACCTTTCCGTCGTCAGCAACGTACAATACTCCCGGCACAGGGCAGACATCAACGCAGTCGCGGCAGTTTTCTGGGCATTTCTCTCTGTTTATTCTGATTGTCCCCAAGATGATTTTGCGAACGCTTAATGCCTCATACGGGCATTTGACTTCGCACAGTCTGCAGGTCGGGCAGTACTCTTTGTCAATGTTGACTTGGACGCCTTCTTTGGCATTGTCTACACTGACCTTGATGAGGTTGAATGGGCAAGCTTTCTCGCATTCTCTGCAATCTGTTGGGCATCTGGACGATTCAACTTCAATCTCGCGGATCAGCTGGGGGAAGCTCTCCTTCTCAAGTACAGGCACAGTGTTTTCGCCATTTATCCGAAGCATAAGCGCCCCAAACGGGCAGATTGCATTGCAGATTCCACAGAACTGGCATTTGGTCTCGTCTATCGTAGTTGTGGGTCGTTTGAGTTCTCCGACTTCGGTTCTAGTCGGCTTCGCTACCTTTATGGCTTCTCTGGGGCAAACGGTTTGGCAGATCTCGCATCCCACGCATCTCTCCTTGTCAAGAGCCAAGGAGTAGTGCTTTGTGTACATTATCCTCTCTATGACAAGCTCGCGCTCAGTTTGTGTCTTCAGCAATTTCATGACCATGAATTCTCTCTTCCATGATGAGCTGGAGCTACCACGATCGGAAAGATTAAAGATATAACTGGGCACCCAAATAAGAACTTTATGATCTATAGCCTAGGAACTTGCACCGAGTTCGCGCTTTCGGGGAGACATTGTGATGACCGCATGGCTATATAGCCTCGCGAGCATAGCTGCCGTCAGCCTGACTTCACTAATCGGCGTGCTGGCCCTTCCTCTGCGAGAGGAGGACTTAAGAAGAATCCTTCTGTATCTCGTCAGTTTCTCAGCTGGTGGCCTCTTCGGAGACGCTTTCCTTCATCTGATCCCAGACGCAGCCGAAGATGGTGGCTTCGGTGTGTCCGTGTCTTTTTCTGTGCTTTTCGGGATCGTTCTTTCCTTTATGGTGGAGCGGTTCCTCCAGTGGAGACATTGTCACATCCCAACCTCAAAGGAGCATCCTCATTCTCTGGCATATATGAACCTCTTCGGGGACGCGGTCCACAACTTCATAGACGGCTTGATAATAGGCGGAAGCTACCTGGCGAGTACGTCGGTGGGCGTTGCCACCACGTTGGCTGTCTTCTTCCACGAGATCCCGCAGGAGATAGGAGACTTTGGGATTCTTCTACATGGTGGGTTCAGCAAGCCCCGAGCTCTACTCCTCAACTTTCTGACCGCTCTTGTCGCTTTGGCAGGGGGAGTAGCAGCGCTCGGCTTAGGCTTCCTTTCTCAAGGCTCTGTCTCGCCATTGATAGCCTTTGCCGCCGGCTCCTTCATCTACGTGGCAGGCTCAGACCTGATCCCAGAGCTCCGCAAAGAAGAACCTGAGCCTCTGAGATCGGCATTACAGTTGTTGGCTTTTGTCACTGGCGTACTGGTCCTCTTTACATTCGTCCTTCTGGAATGAGTTGCTACCCAGCCAGAGTTGCTGCTAGACTCCCGTGAGGCATTCGTCCATATCTGGCGTGCATGGAAAGGGACTCCCTCGCTCTGCAATATCTGCGATACGGATTACCCTGCGCACAAGTACAGACCATTGTTAACCTTTAGAAAGCGCAGACAAGATAAGCTTTTTAATGGTGGGTGAGCATTTCCGTCTCATTTGATGGCTCGGGAAAGGAAACCTCGGATTGTCAAGCCTTACTACCAGCATCGTCGCAACTTCGATTGTAAGCTTCTTCTCGCTGAGCGGAATATGGGCTTTGTCAGTGAAAGAGAAAACGCTGCATAAGGTTCTGTTCGTCCTCGTGGCCTTCTCTGCTGGCTCGATCTTGGGAGCAGCATGCCTCGACCTTCTTCCTGAGGCTGTGGAGCTGGGCGAGGAGTCTTCGGTGTTTGTCTATGTTACACTGGGGTTCCTCCTGTTCTTCTTCCTCGAACGTTTCATCTACTGGTATCATGGGCACGGCCATGAGGCTGACATATCCACTGAGGTTGCAGGTCGAAGTGGAATGAAGGTTCTAGCCTATCTGAACCTTGTTGGTGACGGAATCCATAACTTCACAGACGGAATGGTTATCGCGGTCAGTTATCTCGTGGGCTTCCCAGTCGGACTAGCTGCAACCATCGCCGTTATCTTCCATGAGCTCCCTCAGGAAATGGGAGACTACGGGATACTGGTTTACGCAGGCTTCAAGCGGGCCACAGCGATTGCTCTCAATTTTGTGGCATCTCTGACGGTTGTGGTGGGAGGAGTCTTTGCGTCCTTCTTCATAGAGGCGGCTACAGCCGCAAGCGGAATGCTTATAGCCCTCTCAGCAGGTGGCTTCATCTACCTAGCAGCCTCAGAGTTGATCCCAGAACTGCATAAGGAGAAGGATTTCGAGAAGTCCGTCATACAGTTCATCATTTTCCTGTTGGGGATTGTCCTCATATGGTCCTTAGGCATAGTCTTTCCGGAATGAATGTTCTTGGGCTGCCTTCGGGTAACCCTCATCTTCCAGTTGAATGGTCGTGTGGTCTACTCCGAACTCTTCCTTCAGTACGCGGATCAGGGATTCCATAAGACCCTTCCTGTCGATGCTCCCTTTGACGACAACATGACCGCTGAAAAGACACATCTGCGTCGGCGTTATGCACCACACGTGTAGATCGTGAATGCTCCCGACGCCCTTCACCTCAAGCAATCTGCGCTCTATGGAGTCCAAGTCGATGTGGGGAGGAACCCCCTCAAGAAGGACATTTATGGATTCGCGGATGACTTTCGTGGAACTGTAGAGAATCAGCAAGCCTAGCATCATACTGATCAACGAATCCGCCTGGTACCATTGTGTAAAAAGCATAATGACCCCTGCCGAAACGGCTCCTATAGACCCCAAGATGTCTGCCAACACGTGGAGAAAGGCGCCCTTGACATTCAGGCTTTCCTCCCTGGATGTTGAGAGGATTGCCGCAGAAAGCCCGTTAGCCAGTAGACCAAGGAAAGCTATGGTCAGCATGTTCAGGCTCATTACCTCTACGGGTCGCTGAAGCCGCTGGATGGACTCAAAGAACATGAAGAACACCAAAGCCCATAGCAGGATCCCTTGAAGGAAGGCTGCCAGAATCTCTGCGCGGTAGTAGCCGTAGGTTTTCTTTGCCGTGATGGGACGTTGAGCAATCCACGCAGCTAGGAGGGAGAAACTCAAGGCAAAAACGTCGCTCAACATGTGCCAAGCATCAGTCAAAAGGGCGAGACTGTTTGTCAGAATGCCTCCCACGAGTTCAATGATGAAGAAACATAGGGTTATGCCCAATGAAAGGGCAAGGCGTCTCGTCCCTTTCGGCGGCTTCGAAGGTTCGTGCATTGAAACCGGCTCTTCTTCAAGCTACTTGGGAGGTCGTAGAAATAAAAACTTATCGAGCCCCTGACAGCCGAGATCAACTGCGGTAGACGGCGGGTGAAGCCCCCTCATCTTTGCTTACTGACGACGCCAAAGCCACGAGCCTCTTAACGGGCAGAAACATGGTCATGAATCTGACCTCTATTGCCCAGAAAAAGAACGTGACCCTCGCCTCCAGATCATGGGTGGCTTTCATGACCAAAGGCAACGCGGGAACGAGGACCCATGGTCCACAAGGCTTTGACAGCGCGCGCTTTGCACGAATCTCCCCTGTGAATGGACGGTCCAGAACGAGGCCGATAGGAGCCGAGATCACATGGTCATATTTCTGACCCGAAAAAGAGCACGTTTCGAACCTTTCTCGCTGTCTCTTCGTTCTTGGACATGCTGGATATCCGTTGTGCGTGTCAACGTGCGATCTCAAGGAGGAAGGCGATACTTCCGGATGCGTTTGCCTCTTATAGGTATCGAATGGTCGCAGCTTGGGCACGTCTTCTCATTCGTAACGCGATAGCGGACTATGCGCGGTCCGGAACGCTTGATCAAACTTCTTCCGCAGTCTGGGCAGTATGTATCCTCGTACCTGTGACCTGGAACATTGCCGATGTACGGGTAGAGGACCCCGAAACTCGTAGCCAGTTTGTAGGCTTTCTCTAGTGTTTCAGTGCTGGTCGCTGGGCTGTCGAACCTGTAAGCGGGGTAGTATCTGGTAAAGTGGAGCGGCGTTTCAGTTCCAGCGTTCTTGAGATGCCGTTCAATCAGCTGTCCCAGACACTCTTCGCCATCATTAACGCCGGTAACGACAAGGTTCACTACCTCAACATGATACCCCATTCGCTTAGCCTCCCTCACATTCCTCCAAACCTTTTCCACATCAACGCCGCCGCAAAACCTCCTGTATACATCGGCGTCTCCTTTGACATCAATCTTCAAGCCGTCCATCCCTGCATCCCGCAGCAGTCTCAACCCATCCAAGGTCATGTAACCATTGGAAACGTAACAGGAATACAAGCCTCTCGCTTGTGCTAACCTAAATAGGTCAATGTTCCAATCTGTCAGAAGAGTTGGCTCCTGGAAGCTTGAACACAGGCCCTCGTCTCCACTGTTTTGCGCCATCTCAACAATCTGCTCTGGCGAGACGAACCTGTAATCTGAGCAGTCGGGCGGCTTTTTTGAGAGGTTCCAGTTCTGGCACCAGACGCAGTCAAAGTTGCATGACCAAGTGGAGAATGTTAGCGCGGTCGAGCCGGGCCAATAGTGGAAGAAAGGCTTTATCTCGATTGGTCGACTCTCCAAGGCACTGAGGTTACCGTACACAATTGTGTACAGCTTTCCGTCCACATTGGTTCTTGTTTTGCAGAAGCCTCTGCCTCCAGAAGGCATCTGGCACCTCCTTTCGCATAAGTTGCATTGCACAACTGAACCTGCTAGTTTCTCGTAAAGAACCGACTCGCGAACAACTGGCAGCTGAAGCAGGTGTCCCAAGTTGCCGACACACATTTATATCCTGTCGGGGGATAAAAAGATGGTCTTCAGAGCCACCAAGGAACCTATTTCCCCCGCCTAGGCGAGGAGTAATTGCAGGGTGGAAATCAAAAATAAGGAGGAATTGCTGGGCAATGCTTCTTCTGCAGTGAACCGGAAAGCCAGAGAGATCGTTCTGAGAGTCATTGAGAGGACTCTGGAAGCCGTTGACCCTAGAAAGTTAATCGCATCAAAGGTCACCTTGACCGGCAATCTGCTTAGTGTGAACGGGAAAACCTTCGACATGACAGCCTTCAGAAGAGTATTTGTGGTCGGTGGCGGTAAGGCCAGCGGCTCTATGGCTGAGGCTCTGGAGCGGGTTCTTGGCGACCGAGTTAGCGAGGGCTTGGTGGTCGTGCCGCGAGGAACCGCGGACATGTTCAGGCTGGAAAGGGTAAGGTTTCATGAGGCAAGCCACCCAATTCCTGATGAAAGCAGCGTGACTGGCGCACTCAGGATACTCGATTTGGTGAGCTGCGCCGAAGAGGATGACTTTGTTATCTGTCTGATCTCAGGAGGAGGTTCAAGTCTCATGACCTTGCCTTGTGAAGGAGTGAGTCTCAGCGATAAGCAGAAAGTGACAGACAAACTGCTGAGATCAGGCGCCACTATTAACGAAATCAACATAGTTCGTAAGCACATCTCCGGGTTCAAGGGCGGCCAGCTGGCAAAAACAGTCTATCCCGCAACTCTTCTAGGCCTACTGCTTTCAGACGTCATAGGAGATCCCCTTGAGGTGATAGCCTCCGGACCCACTGTTCCGGATTCAACAACCTTCGGCGGAGCAGTGTCTGTCCTCAGAAGATACGGCGTTTGGAAGGAGGTCCCGGATTCAGTTAGGAAAGTCCTGAGTGAAGGCGAGAATGGTCTAATTGAGGAAACTCCCAAAGACGACGACCCCGCCTTCAGGAAAGTCCACAATATCGTCATAGGCAATAATCGGTTGGCGTGTCTCGCTGCCCTAGATGAACTTAAGGAGATAAGTTTGAACACGCTGCTCCTCACCTCATTCTTGGAGGGCGAAGCCAGAGACGTGGGTTCAACGATGGGGTCACTGGCGAAAGAGATGCTGGTTTCCGGCAACCCCCTGCAGCCTCCAGCCGGAGTTGTGGCGGGTGGAGAAACAACCGTGACAGTGAAGGGGAACGGGATTGGCGGACGAAACCAGGAGATCGCTTTGGGCGCTGCGTTGAAGATGGACGGCTTGGAAAGAGCAGTCTTGGCTTCGGTGAGCACCGATGGCATCGATGGTCCTACAGATGCAGCCGGGGCAATTGTGGATGGCAGAACCATCACCCGCTCGCAAGGCATGAACCTCGACGCCAAGAAATATCTAAGGAACAATGACTCCTACTCATTCTTCTCAGAGCTGGGCGACCTCATACATACTGGTCCAACGGGCACAAATGTTAACGACATAACCGTTTTGCTTGTTCTCTAGCGTCTCTCGGAAAGGCAGATATCATTTTTTGACGTCGAGGGTCAGTTTGCCGACTTCTTCAGTCTCCTCTTCTTCAGACGGCCAGTTCATTGCATAGCCACCTAGATACGAGCCGATAATGTTCCCGAGCAAGGGGAGGATGAGTCTGTATGCGAAGTCAGGGCTGGACGGGTCAAACTGACCAAGGAAATATGTGAGAATCGTAAGGATCGAAAAGCCGATCACGCCTGGTGCGGCTAGGATTGTCTTCAAGCCTTCCTCAACCTTGTAACCAGTGTATAGCCCGCCGAAGAAGCCGCTGGGCAAGTAGACGGCGCCAAACAAGATTATGATTCTGGCAAGGGCAAATTGCTCTTGGAAGACAATGACGCCTATGACCCCAAAGTAGATTAGGATCCGTTCCATGACGCCTTGCGCAAGGTCTGAGACAATGAACATCACGATGAAGCATATCCCTCCGCCGATAGCTGCGTGGATAAGACTCCACTTGTCAGGTAGCCTGAGCTCTGATGTACTCAATCCATCACCTTCATATCTTGATTGAACCTAACATAGTTTCAAATACGCTGTGTGTCTGTGTCCAATCGTCTTCTTTCCCCCAAAACGCAATCTCGAAGAGTTGCTGCTTGTCTATCCAAGACATGAATATACAGGTCAGGTTGTAGAAGGCTTCGTCCTGTTTGAACCCGTCTCTGATCGCGAACTTTGTGTAGATGGCTTCTCGACTGGCTACTGTAACTGTGCCGTTCTCGGAGTAAAGAAAGGTGGCATTGGCGTTGCTCTGTAGAGACCAGTTATACATCCTATCGGCCTCATAGGCAGCCACCGAGAATGCGTCCGTCAGATTGTTTGCCTCTATGAATCTACGTGTAGCCACCTCGTCATAGATTCTGAGAAGCATCACCACATATCGGTCAGTAGGAGCGAAAAACGCGCTATATCCTCTCCCGCTGGTTTCATTTCCAGGTTTCCAGGTAAAAGCAAACCAGTATCTGGGGAACTCTACCTCCAAATACTCATTTTTCAATAGGAGATAGTCTCCGTGAAGATTGGCTGAAAGTATCCAGTAGACAAAGCCATAGCCAGCAAGGCAGGAACCCAAAGCTAGAACAATAAAAATGACGACAGGCGGCCGTCGAAGGATTCCGCGCAGGCTTCTCAATATGAAACTCATGCACGCATCCCGACTGAATCACCACTTAATCGCGGCAACCGAATATAAAGATGCCGCTTTGTTCAGAGATTGAGATATGGAAACATTGCACGGCTGCAGCGGCTGCAAAGATTTATCTTGCCTTGGACGTAAAGGATTCCAACTGAGGATGGACCTATGAAGGGAAAGATGAAAGCCGCTGTCCTGCACAAGCCCCTTGACATGCGGATCGAACGGGTCGGCATTCCAGAGATAGGTTCGCATGAAGTCCTCGTGAGGATGAAGCGCGTCGGAATCTGCGGCTCTGACGTCCATTTCTATCTGGAGGGCAGGATCGGATCCTTCATCGTGCAGGAGCCTCTGATCTTGGGACATGAGTGCTCTGGCGAAGTCGCAGAGGTCGGCGAGAAGGTTACTCGACTCGAGGTTGGGCAAGGTGTGGTCATAGAGCCTGGTTTCGTCTGCGGGAAGTGCCAGTATTGCAGGGAAGGACGGTACAACCTTTGCAGAGAGGTCCAGTTCTATGGAGCGCCACCTTTCAATGGCGCGTTTGCAGAGTATGTTACGGCGCCTGAACAGAACGTCTATCCGATGCCGAAGGGGATGTCATACGATGAGGGAGCGATGATAGAGCCCTTGGCAGTGGGGATGATGGCAGCGAGAATGGGTGATGTGACAGCTCATGATATTGTGGCAATACTTGGTGCAGGTCCGATTGGGCAGATGTCCCTCCAGGCGTCGAGAACGTACGGAGCACTCGAAGTATACGTGACGGACGTCATTGGCTATAGATTGGACTATGCCGGAAAATATGGTGCGAAGGCCGTTATAGACGCTGGTCGAGAGAACGTGGTTGAGAGGATCATGGAGCTCACAGACAAGGAAGGGGTCGACGTCGTGATTGAAGCGTCGGGCGCGATACCTGCAATCCTACAGGCGCTTGAGATCGTGAAACCCGGAGGAAGAATCGTCTTCGTCGGATATCCGCCAAAGGATGTCCGGTTCCCCGTAACGAAAGTGATACTAAATGAGCTCGAAATCCGCGGCATCCACAGGTACGCCAACGTGTTCCCGACAGCGATCAAGGCTGTTTCTTCAGGGAAAGCTCTTGTGAAGCCCTTTGTCACCCACAGATTCCCCTTCGATAGGATACTGGAGGGATTTGAAGCGCACATGAAGAAGACCGGGAACCCCATGAAAGTCCAGATAGTCATATAGGCAACCGAGATGTGGAGCGGAGAAAGATGGCGAAAACTGTAAAGGTCGGCGTTCTGGGATACGGGTTTGTCCAAGAAACTTTTCACCTCCCATGTTACCAAGAGATCGCCAACACAGATGTCGTTGTGATCGGCGGGAGAAGTAGAGAAAAGGCAACCGCGGTGGCTAAGAAGTTTGGCGTAAAGAGGGTCTACTCAGGCGAAGATTTCATAGGCAGAGTGTGTTCAGATCCAGAGGTAGAAGTCATAGACATAGGCCTCCCAAACTTCCTCCACAAGGAAGCTTCAGAGGTTGCCGCTGAAAACGGCAAGCATGTTATGTGCGAAAAACCTTTGGCTCGCAACGTTGATGAGGCGAGATCCACTCTAAGAGCAGTTGAGAGATATGGCGTCATAGACTGCTACGCCGAGAACCAAGTGTTTTGTCCTCATATAACGAGAGCAAAAGAGATAGTCACAGGCGGTTCCATAGGAGATGTCTTCTGGATAAGAAGCAGAGAAGCCCACTTCGGTCCGCACTCACCCTGGTTCTGGGACCCCCAACTTGCAGGTGGAGGAGTCTTGATGGATATGGGTTGCCATTCAGTCGAGGTTGCGAGATACCTGATCGGGAAGCAACCGGTCAAGGCGTTTGCTTGGGCAAAGACTCTGGTTCACGATACCAAGGCTGAGGACAACAGCCTCGCCACCATAAGCTACAAAGGCGGCGAGCTCGGACAGTCTGAGAACAGCTGGGCTGCTCATGGAGGACTCGACCTCAGGTTCGAGGTCTATGGTTCTGATGGTGCCATATTCATTGACCCTACCAGGGAGACAGGCATCAGAGTATTCACGGTAGCGCCTGAAGAGAGAGTTGGCTATGTCGTGGAAAAAGCTGAAGCCAAAAAGGGCTGGATGTATCCAATATGGAGGGAGCATGAGGTTTACGGATACCTCGCTGAACTCAAGCACTTCGTAACCTGCATCCAGAAGGGCGAGAAACCGCGGGAGACGTACAAAGACGGATACATCGTGAACTGCATATTGGACAGCTGCTACGAATCAGTGAAGAGCGGAAAATGGGAACCTGTGAACCTCTAGGTTCCTTGTCCATAATCATCGGCTAGAAGCCCGCAAATGAAGTCTCAGAAGCCATAACCAATGTTGAAAACCGCTGCCGAGATATAGCATTGGAGATGCTTTTGTATCCATTTTCCATGGGAGCCTTCCTCCTTATGCCTCAAGGCATGGTCTCTTAATGCTAAATCTACTCAAAACTATGCCGAAAGGCTATTTCTTCGAGGTCCCTATGTAAAGATTGGTTGCATTGGTTAAACGCGTATTACCTTTCAGCTTTGCGTCACCATTGCCATTTCCTGCTCAGCCCGCAATACTTCTGCATCTCGTCCAAAGCAGAAAAGCCTTCAGCATGCCCTAGACGACTGAAAAGAAGCACCCTCTAGGAAGCAACTGGGCGTCGAAAGCCGTCAGAAGCGGAGCAAGCAGATCAATCAGCCGGCTTGTACCACAACAATACTGGAGTTACCTGAGCGGACGTCTTTGGCAATAGGCAGACGTGGCTTGCACTCCGGGATTCCGACTTCTTGTCGGTACGGATGATCTGGCAAGTCAGTCCTTATGTCTCCCTAGGGGCTGCTGGTCGGAGCTTTTTCAGTTTGACAACCGCGCTATCTAGCCAAGACGGACCTGGGATTTATGGGCAAGACCTCTGTCCTTGATCCGTCTTCAAGCGATGAAACTCCGCGTTTTTGGACATCAAGTCTGTCCATAAAAGCGGAATAAGCCCGAATCAGCCTTCTTTGCAGACCCTGGCGACCCGAAGACCCGGCGGCCTCATAGAATAAGGACTATTCAACACTTGGGCATATGTACTATCCAACCGTAAGCCTTAGGGTTTGGTCGGGAAACTCGGGGATAGTTGCGCATATCAATCAAATGAGATTTTGGATACAGAAGCATCAACATCGAAATCATCATAACCGTTACCCTCAGTCTAGAACCAGTCCGACAGGGTCGGCAAGACTATCTCGATGCCGCGGGAACAGCTAAGGCGAGGAAAGCCTCAGGCCCAAGATGCTGATGGTTAGTTCCGGGGTCACCCGCAACCTAGACGTAGGTCTTCCAGTAGTTGGCTGAGGTTTTGAGGTCCTCTATGACCTTGGTCTCTTCAGCCTCGAACGGGTGAACCACCTCCAGTATCAAGCAAACCTCTTTGGCGCCTGAACCTTCAATCGCATCAATAACTCTCCTTGGTTCTATCAGCCCGATTTTGTTGTACTTCTTCGTGAAAGGCCAATGGCGATCTCCCTTCCCGTCAGTCTGCTGCACATGGACAACTGGCGAATCGGCAGCGAGCTCCCTCAGCCAAGCGTAGACATCGTTATCCCGGTTTTCAACGCCGACCGTGCACTGGTGGCCAGTGTCTATTGCCAGCTTCACCGGGATCCTGCTCTCTTCATTGACTCTCTTAAGGAGCTGGACTGAGTCCTCTATGGTGCATGGGGGTTCACGAAGAAGCGGCATAGGTTCCCACAGAAGTTGGTTGAGACCATCGTGGGCAGCCAGAGATGACAGATGCCAAAGGTTCTCGACCAAGATGGTCATCATGTTCTTCCGTCTCTCAACATCAGCATAGTCTCGACAGCTCAACGCAGCCATGTGTCCACCAGTGATTTTGGCGCCCATCTTCCTTGTCATCTTCACGGCACCAGCATACCAACGTATAGCGTCGGCGCGCATTCCCGGGTTCGGATGGGTTAGGAGGTTGCGGGAGTAAGCCGCCAAACCAGTAAACGTTGAGTGTACAGTCAATCCTGTTTCGTGCAAGGCATCAACTGTCTGCGAGACCATCTCCGTGAGAACCGGTTCAGATGTTATCGGGTCCAGTATGTCGAAGGAAAACTGGACGAGATCGACTTCCAACTCTTTGGCGCAGATCTCAGCCCAGTCCGCGGGTAGAGGCCACCTTTTCACGGCGAAACAGTTGTTGAAACCCAGATGGAACACGGTCATGTCTTTTTCCCCCGACTATCTGCCAGTCAGCATATTCCATATGGGTCTGTGGCAAATGTTAGCCAATCCTTCTCTAACCTCTGATCTGGTCTAGTCTTACGTTATTCCTCTCATCCCTTAGTACTACGTAGTCTCCGATTTCTTCCACATGTTTGAAGGTCCATTTGTACGGAAACTTGCCGGCCAGGATTGCGAGCTTCCCTTCGTAAGCCTCGAACATCTCCATAAAGTCGAAGAGCTTCTTGACCTGATCTTTTCGGAAATAGGCTCTTTCAGCGTTGGGAGCCTTCACTTCAAAGGCCAGGAGGCATCTGCCCTTGGTTGCGAAGACGTCCGGCAAAGGTTCAGAACTGGGCGCAGAGACAGGAACTCTGACGGACTTGAACCCCAAGGCGCGAAGTCTTCTGACCAGCTGTCTTTCAGCTCGGTAACCTCGTCTCCTTATCCTCTTGATCTCTTTGACTGTTAGAATGCGTCCTTTCCGGCTCTCACCTAAGATCGCCCCGCCCTTGCCTTTGTGCGCCAAATCTCTGAGAGACAAGAGAGCTACCTCGATCCTTGGGTCTCCTCTATTGGTCTTATGGCCAATCTCACGAGGTCTTGAAGCCATTCTGAAAAGCTTCGAGCGTTTGCATATTTTTGGTACTTCTTCCTGTAGGGGATCTTAGAAACCATACGCATCTGCACCATTCTCCGAACATAGAATTTGGCTGTCGACCTCGGAACCTCTGCCTCTTTAGCTAGGTCACCGCTTGTGAACACCATGGCTAGCTGTGAGTATGCCTTGATCACATCTGCGGGAAACGGCATGGACAGGTTCACTATCTCAACCAGCTCTTTGCTCATCTGGACCAATTTTCAAGCCCCTTTTCGGACAAGAAATCTGGCTCTAGATTTATAAAGCCTTCGAATATCCTTGTGCATATCGCGCTATTAGGGAACGGCCAGCCATCAGATCGGAAGCTTGCAGTAAGACGCCTGGAAATGGTGCAACTGGGCATCCGCGGCATCTGGCGCGTTCAAATCCCGATGCCTCGCGTTGGAGACCATCCTCGAATTGCCGCCTTTGGCCTTCTTGGCCATGCTTGTTGTCCATTGGTAGGCGGAAGTTGCCACGATTACGAAATCGCACTTACGGACCCAATTCATGTCTCATCCTTCGGCTAATCTCTGGGAGCCGCGGAAAGAACCTTCATGTCCTCTTGGCGCACGGAAATATGGGATATTGTCGAGGTAGCCAGGCAGTTTCTGAAGAAAATCGCGCAGCCCCAAAACTGGAACTATGGGCAGCCCTTTGTGGAACTTCAGCGCCCCAGGCATAAGCGAGAGGATTATTGGTACAAAATGCGCTTCCTTCCAGTCCCCTATGCCGAGTTTCTCGCCCATGGCTGCTGACGCTTTAGCTAGACTTGCTGTTCTTTGAGCCTGTTTCTCAGCTGCCTTTCTGCTTGCTGATCCTCTCCAGCCGCGATGCCACTGTTTGCAGTCGACGGAAGCGACGATTGGTTCCTTGAGTCCCAAGATGTCAATCTCCCATCTTCCTCCAGACCAACTGAACCGAAAGTGCTTTTTCACTGCGAAGTCGTTGGCTTCGAACGCCAAGATGGCTAGGTCTTCGAACTCTTTCCATGAAAGGAGCTTGCAGACTCTTTCCATGTCAGCACCCGACTCTATCGCCATAGCTGCGAGTTTCAGGCGTTGTTCAGCGTCAGCCCTAACCGAGTTTCCATCAAGCTGGACCACGCCAAGCTCTCGCTCCTTCTTCAATACCTGCCTAGCGACTTGGCTTAGAACTCTAGCATCCCTTGCGATGTCGCCGAACCTGGCTGACCTGTCTTTCGTGAGCTTCAGAATTGATATCAGAACCTCACGTTCCGCGAGCATAGTTCACCGAAGGGATATGGTGCGTGAATAGATAAAAGCGTTTGAGGAAGACCACCAAGATTCACGGGTGTTTGCCGCGGTTGGGAAAAGATCGTTCGAAGCGCGGCATTTTGTAGTGTTCTGCATCTGCTTGTCGGGGATATCTCGAAACAATCTTAGCTCGTAGATTGCGCAGACCATAGCCTGCAAAAATAGATATAACTGGACAGCATGACAGTTATGCGGTTTTGAGGAGGAACTGGATTGAGGGTCGACGAACTTCAGGTTGGCGGGTTAAGAACTAAGCGGTTCATACTGAACGATTTGATTGTAGGCGTGCCGACAGACATAGGTCCGCGTATTCTGTATGTCGCCACTCGGAGGAGACCAGAGTCTAACCTGTTCGGGGTGCTTCTTGAGGCTGGCGTAGCCACGTCGGAGGGCTTTTGGAGAATATACGGCGGTCACAGGTTATGGAGCTCCCCCGAAGCTAAACCACGTTCCTATTCGATAGATAGTAAGCCCGTGAAAATAACGGCAAAGGATGACACTCTGACGATCTATGGAAACCCTGAACCCGAGAACTCCATTCAGAAAACGATGACTATAAGACCGTTTTCAGAAGACGCTGTCAAAGTTGTTCACACGATCAAGAACATAGGGAGATGGCCGATCGAGCTGGCATGTTGGGCTCTTTCCGTAATGACAAAGAAGGGCTTCGCCATCATACCACTAAGTCCTTCGAAAGTGGATGAAGAAGGGCTGCTTCCTGACAGGCATGTGACATTCTGGCCGTACACCAATCTCTCAGACAGACGGTTGACATTTGCAGATGGATACATCTTTGTCCGGCAGGATCCGGCGGCTCATGGTCCAGTGAAAGTAGGAGCAATGGCTAACCCTTCATGGGTCGCATATTGGGTCGAAGGAACTGCGTTCGTCAAGGAGTTCCTGCCTAAGAAGGGAGAATATCCGGACTTCGGCTGTAGCGTTGAAGTGTACACCAATCCAGATATGCTGGAGCTGGAGACTGTTGGTCCCCTGAAGAAACTTGGTCCCGGACAGAGCGTCGAACATGTTGAGGTATGGAGAATCTTTAACATCGAAGATTTGGCTCCCGAACCTGAAAGCGTCAAGGTGAAACTTGAGGCTTTATTGGGCAGATAGAGGGCAGTTGAAGGAGCCGGGAAACTATATGTTGGAAACTAGCGAGAGGCATGAGAAGAGTCCTGTCTCAACTTCTTCCTGAGTTCATCGATTGTCTTTCTGTTCTCGTAGGGACTAATGAAGTTCTTGAAGTCCTCCTCTTGGATCGGTTCTCTGAACCGGCGCGCTACTGACTCGTAGGTAACCATCCTCTGCTCGAATTTCTCGCAGATATATTCGTCACAGTATGCGCAGTTCTGTAATCCTTTCTCTGTCACACATGGGCGAACCGGACATCCCGTGTCTACTAGCCTGAGATTTTCGTCATCAGGAGTCAAGCAGCCATCGCAGCAGATTTCTTCCGGCGGAATGCGAAAGCCGTATATCCTGAACCATCCGTTACTTACCTTCTTCTGATCCTCAGCCGAGTGGATGTTCTCCCTTTATGCCAAGCAAAGGTTGCATCTATAGCCGCATCTTGTGATCGTATCTTTCGTCAAGTATCTTCCTCTTACCCAGCTTCTTCTACCGCGAGCTTGAGGAACGGTTCGTCATTCTCTTACATGGCCCTTTCCCAAAACGAAGTACTTAGTTGTCGTCAAGTGCTGTACGCTCATAGGTCCACGGGCATGCAGCTTTTGGGTGCTTATGCCTATCTCTGCTCCTAGACCGTACTGGTTGCCATCTGTGAACCGTGTTGAAGCGTTCCAGTAGACAGCTGCTGAGTCGACACGCCTGATGAACCTCAGAGCCTTGTTGAAGTCGGCGGTCAGAATGGCGTCGGAGTGCTTTGTGCCGTACTTGTTTATATGGTCAATGGCTTCATCTTCCCCGCCTACGACCTTGACGCCTATTATCAGATCTAGGTACTCCGTGTACCAATCTTCTTCCGTCGCGGGCACAACGTCGGCGACTATTCCGCGGGTTTCCTCGCATCCCCTCACTTCGACACCGCGGGACCGAAGAGCCTCTATAACCCTCGGGAGGAATTGACTAGCTATACCGCGGTGCACAAGAAGTTTCTCAGCCGCGTTGCAGACGCTTGGTCTCTGACACTTGGCGTTTATGACTATGTCCACGGCTTGGCCCAGATCCGCATCCTTCTCCACGTATATGTGACAGTTGCCGGTTCCGGTCTCGATAACTGGGACTTTGGCATTTTCCACGACGGCTTTGATCAGGTCAGCTCCACCTCTAGGAATGAGGGCATCTACGTACTCGCGCATCCCCATAAGCTCCACCGCCGCGGCTCTGTCAGTCGTGGGCACCACTTGAATGGCGCCTTCCGGAATACCCGATTCATTGGCAGCTTCACTCAGAACCTTCCCCACTGCAACATTAGAGTTGAAGGCTTCAGAACCGCCTCTCAAAATCACAGCGTTGCCTGATTTGAGGCATATGCCCGAAGCGTCAGAAGTCACATCTGGACGAGACTCGTATATTACTGCCACAACGCCTAGAGGGACCCTTAGCTGCCCTATTATGAGCCCATTCGTCCTCGTCCAGATTTTGACTATCTCGCCAACTGGGTCCGGGAGTTCGGCGACTTCTCTCAAGCATCTGGCCATGCTTGATATTCTCTTTTGGTTAAGGATCAGTCTGTCTACAAAGGCCTCCTTTGCTCCCCTCTTCCTTGTGGCGTCCACATCCCTCTTGTTTGCCTTAATGAGTTCGTCTGCGTTCTTCTCCAAGGCTTCTGCCATACTCAGCAGGGCTCGGTTCTTTGTCTCGGCAGGGAGTTCGGACAATATGCGTGAGGCTTCCTTAGCCCTTCTACATATCTGCAGTATTGTGCTAGTCATGATTTGTCGCCTCCTCTGTTGCCAAATGCGTCCTTTTCCTGATAACTATTTCCTTCTGCCTGATGTAACCTAGAGTCTTTCTTACCTGGGATGTTCTCATGCCTTTGATCAGGTTAACCTCTTCGCTTGTATAGTTGGCTATGCCCCTGGCGAACTCTTTCCCATCGGAACTGGCGAGACCCACTACGTCACCAATCTGGAACTGCCCCGACACGCCATCAATGCCAACCGCAAGCAGGCTAGCTCCGCTCAATATTGCTTTCTTTGCCCCCTCATTAACGAGAATCTGACCTTTGACGCCTGCTCCGTAGGCTATCCACCTCTTTATGCCGGGCAGTCCTTTCTCACATGGCTTGAAGTATGTGCCGACACCTTTCCCATCTAAGATATCCAAGAGCACATGCGGTTTCCTGCTGTTCGCGATCACAAGAGGAGTCCCGCTTCGCACCGCTATCTCGGCTGCTTCGATCTTTGTCTTCATCCCGCCTCTGCCAAGTCGGTTCTTGCCTTCAGCAGCATCCTTAAGCTCAGGGGTTATCTTCTCGACAATTGGGATCAGCTGAGCCCCAGGTTTGTTTGGGTTCTTGCTGTAAAGGCCGTCGACAGCGGACAGTAACACGACGAGATCCGCCTCGGTCGCGTTGGCTATCAAGACTGAAAGTATGTCGTTGTCGCTGAAGTTCACTTTGAACCCTTTCATCACCGGGATTATCTCGTTAACCGAGGTCACATCATTCTCGTTAATGATCGGCACAACCCCCAACTGAAGCAACCTGTCCAGAACGTTACAGGTGTGGAGATACGATATCCTGTTAGAAAGATCTTGCTCGGTCAGAAGGACCTGCGCTACCTTCAGCCCATAGCGTCCGAAAAGTTCCCTATAATGCGCCATCAGGATGCTCTGTCCGGCAGCGGCGCAAGCCTGTCTGAAGACGATGTCATTAGGATTTGGCTTCACTCCCAACTCGGCGATCCCTGAAGCTATTGCCCCTGAAGTAACAAGGATTATCCTAAAGCCTCGCCTAGTGGCTTCAGCTATCTGATCTACAAGTCCCCTCATCTCGTCTAGGTCCAAGCTGCCCTCATCGTTAGTTAGGCTCCTTGTGCCAACCTTAACCACTACAAGCTTGTCCGTCATTTCTGGTTTCGCCACAATCTAAGATGATCGTGTTTAATCTGTCTTTCGATGCAGGTGTCGATGCTTCCGTATCCACTCCGACACAGTTCAAAAGTCGCTACAGGACACTTACGGTCTTATCACGACTTTCACTGCCTTCTCAAGCTTCCTGTCAAGAATCCCAAATGCCCGTGCAACCTCATGAAGAGGGAATATGTGGCTGATAAGAGGTTTCAGTCTCAATTCGATGGAGGACGCTATCTCTATGGCTCGTTGAAACGTGAAGGGACTTCGATAGGAGGCAGTGATTGTGAGTTCTTTTGAGTATAAATCGAAAGGTTTCACGTTCCAGACTGCATTCTGCGGGGACACACCGAATATGTTAAGCCTACCTCCCCTACGGGTTAGCGCAAACGCCTGAGTAAGGGATTCAGGGCTTCCGACAGCCTCAATCGCCACGTCTACGCCGTATCCGCCTGTCAAGTCTTTGACCGCTATTGTAGGGTCTTCTTCATGAACATTCACGGTATGATCAGCACCGAGTTCTTTAGCGAGTTCCAGCCTCTCGTTGTCCAAGTCTGTCTGTATCACCTTCGACGCACCCGCCATCTTGGCGAGCTGTAGAAGCAAGAGTCCGATGGGACCTGCGCCTACGATCGCGACAGAATCACCTACCTTTATTCCCGCGTTGTCCAGGCCTCTGATACAACAGGCAAGAGGCTCGATCAATGCTGCCTCTTCAAAAGAGAGAGTGTCAGGAAACTTGTAGACGTTTTCACTCTTTATTTTTACATACTCAGCGAAGGCGCCGTTTACATCCACCCCGACGGCAAGCAGATTTTCGCAGAAGAAGTTGCGCTCAGACATTTGGCAGAAATAGCAGCGTCCACAGACCATGTTGGGTTCTGCGACTACGCGGTCGCCTTCATCAAACCCCTCCACACCGCCTCCGACCTTGGCAATCGTCCCTGAGAATTCGTGACCCGGGATTAGCGGCTTCTTGACTTCCCATTCACCTCGGTAAAAGTGGATATCTGTTCCGCATATTCCTGCTGCTGCGACTTTGATCAACAATTCGTTTCTCGAAATCTTAGGCATGGATACTTCTTCGAGGTGGATGTCCTTGATGCCGCGCAAGACCGCAGCCTTCACACCAAACACCTTCACATGCAGAGTTCCAGCATCACACAAAGATGCCTAGAACAAGCAAGACTATGATTGCTCCGTTTCGAGAAACAGGTCGACAAGTCTTTTCTGATCGACCTCTGCACGCGTCCGCCAACCCAAGTAGAGCTGCCCATTCTCGTCTTCGATGAAGTAGCCCGATCTCACAAAACGGCTCAGGTTGAAGTCAGCTCTCCAGCTTGGTAGCTTGATGCGGAGAAGGCTTTCAAGGTCTTTTCGGGGCGCCTTGCCGCCTTTGGAGATTAGGTAGCCAAGCGAGACCGCGAGCGCAGCGAGGTCGTCGATTCGCCAGCCTACGAGCTTGGTCTCTTTCGGCGTCAGACTCCCCCTCAAAGTCACGTAGAACCTTGCCTTGTCAAGTTGCTCCAACGTAGGCTTCTCTGGCTGACTTGCCTCTTCTTCGAAGACGGTCTTCACGGCTAGATCGAGCTTCTCCAAATAGTCATCCAAGAGATTCAGTACTTTGGGATAGTCCGCGCCCAGCCGCCGCCTCAGCTCCCAGCCTTTGACGCCGGGCTCTCTATGCCTCTTGTAGAAAAGGAGGTGAACCGCCCTTTTCATCTTCATAGCATAGTAGGTTTTCCGGGTTAGGCTTCTCGGCTTTGCCGCCATCTCATCCACTCCTCAGGGCTTATTGATATGGGGAAGGTGAAGAATTGGGCATCTTTCTTTGAAGCGGGTTTCCTATTGGGCTTAATGAATATTCTTTCCTCGAGTGGGTGTACCTCCAGCGTGGCGTACCCGTAGGTTATCAGGAAACTAGTGAGGTATGCCCGCATCACTGTCTCTTCGTACGTGTCCGCTCCAATGAAGTCCCAGTATCTGACCCTACCTGCTTCGTCTGCAGACTCCTTCAGTTCATCCCACAGCCTCTCGAGCTCCGTGGAGAAGGTTTCGCTTGAGAGTATCCCCTGTCTGATCAAGTCTTCTCGTGTTGTTGCCTCAGTCTCCGTCAGGACGAGACCCGCCCTTCGCCACCTTTCATCTAGAGGCGCAAGACCATCCCAGTACATCAACGCTTCGCTTAGGCTGGGTATAGTCACCTGTTCCATCTCAACTACAGGACGCCAAGCCTCGAGGAATAGGTCAGCCAATCTCTCCACAGGTAGGCTGCGCAGTTTCTCCTCGATTAAGAATGGGTCTCTGTAAAGCGAGGTTGCCCGACGTTTTATCCATTCACTCTGCATCTTGATTACCGACGCTATCTCGTTGAGTGCCTCAGCGTCCAAGGCAAGTTCGTCAGGGTTCTTCCAGTCGGGGAAGTACTCCCTAATTATGGATATGAGGTCTTCGACCTCTACTAGGAATGGGTTCAAACCTTTGGCTTCCACAGATTGGCAGAGCTCGATTATCCTTCTCAGTTCATCCTTGGCAAGCCTTTTCGGCTTCTTGGCGACCGCCATCAGCCGACCTCCTTGACCAACGAGGTGCCCTCAATATTCTGCACGGTTATTATGTGGACGTCCTTGCCCTCGAAGAACATCTGGTTAGGCGTTATCGCAAGATACTGGGCTTCTCCTCCCTCAACCGCGGAGATCAGGAGATTGGCGATCATCTCACGGTTCTTCGGGTCCATGTGAACATCATATTCATCAATCGCCCGAAACGGAGACCTGATCCGCTGCTGCAAAGCCAACAGAAATGCCATGACCGCCGTGCTCCTCTCGCCGCCGCTTTGTGAGTAAATGTTCAGCGGAACAGGCTGCGAGCTTTTGAACCCGACATTTATTTCGATCCCAGTGGCCTCAATATCGTGCTCATCCATCAACCGAACGAGCCCTGTGGCGCTTGCCTGCGACAGAATCTTCTGATATTCAAGGGTGACATGATCCAGAAGGTTGCGGATCACATTTCTCCACGCCTCCATTCTCGTCTTGATCTCCTCTAGGGCCTTCTCACGGTTCTCGGCGGTTATGCGAGCCTTCTCTTTAAGCTCGAAGTAAAGCGTCGAATAGGATTCGTACATGCGTTCTATGTCGCCCGAAACATCGGCTAAGGCGGCTATCTGACCGTCGACGATTCGGGTCTCGTCCAAAACCTCATCAACACTTCTTAGAGCCACAATACGGGGGCCCATCTCTTCGGCTCTTCTTGCAGCCGCAGCGAGATCGGTTTCCAGAACTCTGAGGTTTCTCTCTGCGTCCTCGAGCTCCTTGAACATCTCTACCTTCCGGTAGTCGAGTATCGCCAGTTCTATCCGTTTCTCAAGGGCCCGACCATCCAGTTCTTCCATTCTGAGTTCCAGTTTCCGTGCTTGGCTTTTCGCGTCAGCAAGCTGAGCGTCCAGATCGATCATCCTTTGGTTGGAGCTGCCTATGGTTTCCTTCAGCTTCTCAACCCTAGAGTAAACCAATCGGGGCCATCTGCCCAGCTCTTCGGACATGATCTTAATTTTTGATATCTGAGCCTCGGGAACTCCTGGATTTGACCCCCTGAGCCCAGTCTCAAGCAGACTGATTTCGTCTAGAATATGGTTTACACTTTCTTGGCTCTGTTCGGCCCAGCTTTGAAGCTCCTTCAGGGCTTCGCCCCCACTTACAATATTGAATTCATGTTGCGCTTTCTCTCTTTCAAGGGACAGCCTTTCTTCAAAAAGACTTTGCCACATATCCCTTGCGTCTTTAAGCTCGCTTCGAAGCTGGCTCACCTCTTCTTTGGAGAGTTTGATCTTGCCTTCAATCTGCTCTAAGATTCCCTTTCTGTCGCTCAGGCTTTTTCTGAGATCCGAAATTGCCTGCTCCCTTCTCGAGACCTCAGCCCACGCGAGTTCACGCTCCAGAAAGCGCCTTTTCAGGATAAGTTGTTTTTTCTGTTGGTAGCGGTCGTATTGTTCGCGCCAATAGTTGAGCGTCTGTTCGGCGGACTCGAGCATCTTGCTCAATGACTCTTCTTGGCTGAGGAGCCGGCTGAGCTTCTTCTGGGCTTCCAGAACGTTTCTTCTGTAGGGTTCAAGTCCGGCTGCTGCCTCGACGAGCTTTAGTTTCTCCTGCGGGGAAAGAACAATGAACTGTTCAGCCATGTCCTGATGCATTATGATGAGCATATTGTCTGGGTCGACGTCAAAATGTGAAAGGAGTCTCAAGACGTCCTCTTTGGTCGCGCTTTCGTTTTCGAGTTCGAACCAGTATTTCCCGTCCCGTCTTAAGACCCGTGTTAAGAAGATCTGATCCTTTCTGATTCTGGACGCTGGACGGCGCCCTCTACTCTCGGAATTATCCAGAACGATGGTGACTCGGCCTATGTCCTTCCCCCATCGGATCAGATCGCTCAGCTTCTTCGAACGTTCAGTGTAAGACTGTCCTAAAGCCACTGAGATACCCAGAAGAAGCGAGGATTTGCCAGCGCCGTTCGGGCCGCATACGAGGTTGAGCCCTGGCTTAAGAGGCACTCTTGCGTACTCATAGGACATGAAGTTCTCCAAGATTATCTCACGGATCAACATCGAGCAGAGGTCCTCTTGAAAGCGATAGTAAGATTGATATTCCCCCTTTTAAGCGATTCTTCTCTACTTGGCGAGTAGTGACTGCAGTTACAGATACGCGTGTACGCTAGCCATCAATGCTAGCCCCGAGGCCAATGGTATCGCCAGATTGTCATTGACTGGCAAAGGCAACACTTCAGCAATCATTCCAGCAAGCGATGCGATCAGGGCTCTAAAGGGATCAACAAATAGGAGCGACCCTAGGGAGGCAAAGAGGAGGCCTGTTAGGGTTCCCTCAAGTTTCTTGGTCTTGTTGAAGGGTAGACGTGTTCTGCCATATCCTTCCCCGAAGATGGCTGCAAATCCGTCGCCAAGGGTCAAGACTGTTACGGACACGTAGCCTATCGGTTCTGGGAAAAGCATAAGGGAAAGGACTATTCCCAGGCCATAGTACATAGGTGAAAAAACAAACCCTTGGAACTCGGACTTTTCAGCCGCCCATGACGTTACCCTACCGATCACTGGCAGGCTAGTCCCGAACATTCGCTTGATCTCCGAAGACGTGTACAAGAGAGTGACAAACAAGACTAGCAAAGCAGCCAAGTGACGGCTGACCAAGTGTCGGCAGGCTAGAGCAACAAGAAAGCCACTCAGATGGATTGCCTCCCTTACGATGCTGCTTCTGGGAAGTCCGCTTCTCCTCAGCTCCACACTTTCACCCTTGACCATAGGGATCATCTTCGAAAGATCCCCTTTGACGGCATAGTCCGATCTGACGCTAAGGATGAAATCCGGATTGTATGCAACCCTGAGATCGCAGAGCTGAAACATGGAGAGGTTGTTTCTGTCGTCAGCGACCCCGACACAATAGCACGGCGCGAGACCTTTGTCATCAACAATCCGCCTTAAAGCGATGCCTTTACCATACGGTTCGATCACATCTCCCCAGACCTCGCCTGTCAAGAGCCCGTCAGATAAGCCAATCTCAAGACCAGAAACGTAGTCAACGCCTATCTTTTGGCGCAATCTCTCCAAAGCAATCCTCGGAATGCCTGAGCTTATCAGAGCGGTCTTGAACCCAGTCCCTTTTAGCTCTCCAAATGTCTTCTCAACTCCGGGCATCAACGGGACCTCTTCAAAGAGGGAGATGAATCTGTCCAAGGGCATCCCCTTGAAAAGCCCATAGATAGTTCTGAGTGCCTTCCTCAGTGAAATAAGGCCAGCCTCGTAGAGCAAGCCGAGGAAAGCTGCTTTGATAAAAGGCCATGCGCCCATTTTCCCCATTACTTCGACGAGCATGAAACGTGCCTTTGGGACGACTACCCCCTCAACATCAAAAACGACCAACCTGTTTTGAGCTTGGAGGCCCAAACTAGTTCACTTTCCAAGGTAGAAGCGCCAGAAAAAAGTGCACAGCCATTCGGTATTCCAGAGTCTATCCAAGTTTCACTTGCTTTAGGATTGTGTTCAGTTGCTCTTCTTCAATCGCGTTCATCTCGTAGAGTCTTTTGGCGGCCTTGCTGACCTTCAGGACGGCATGTAGGTTGATTCCAGTTTTTTTCAGCCTTTTCTTTCCGCCCTCTTCCCTGTCGAGAAGAACGAACGCGTCTGTGACCACCCCGCCTTCAGCCTTTATGTATGAAGATGCTCTTCTGAGGCTCAGCCCTGTCGTCACCAAGTCATCCACCAACAGCACGCGGTCGCCAGGCATCAGCACGCCTTCAACCCTACGCTCTCTCCCTCGAAGCCGAAGGTTCTGGCGGGTATAAAGAAACGGCTTCTTGAGACGGAGGGCTACGATTGAGGCGAAGGGCGTTCCGGCGATGGGTACAGCTCCAACTCTGTCGAATCCCTCTGCTCCCAGTTCTTTGCCTATGGCGTCGACGAGGATATCTGAGACGATGCGGAAGGCTTCTGGGAAACTGGGAATCACCCTTAGGTCGACATAGTAGGGTGTGACCCGTCCACTTGAGAGTTTGAAAGCCCCGAATTCCAGAGCATTCGTCTTCTTCAGTATCTGGCAGATCTCTTCTTCAAGGGATACTTCGCTCTCCTTCCGTTGTCTTGCGGCCGGCATTGTCTGTCCCTCATAGCAGTATGGGGTCAGCTACTTAAAAAGTGGTATGCTGAGCCTCAACTCTCCAATGAGTCGGGGCAAGAGCTCTTGAGCTCACGTTCAGACGGCATACAAAAGCGAGTTTTCTCAGATGATCCCTCGAACCATACGCAAGGTCCGAAATTCTGAAGCCTCACAGGATCTTCGCCTTGGTGGCCGATTTCCCAGGCAAGGCTATGGGAGACTAGTCTGATCCCTCCAGGACTGCCTTAGCAGTAACCTTCACGGCTTCTGCACTGTTGAACCTTGGCTTCCAGCCTAATGACTTCAGCTTGTCTATGGCCAGAAGCATGTACTTGACGTCTCCCTTCCATCCCCGGCCTCCATCAACGCCACCGGTGAATCGGAGGGCCGCATCTTCGAGGCCCATCTCGTGGACCACGATCTTGGCTATTGTGTTCACATCGACCCAGTCCTCAGACCCCAAGTTGAAGACGTCGAAGGGTCCACCTGTCTTCTGCATACTGAAAAGGATTGCCTCAACACAGTCATCAATGTACAAGTAGGATTTCGCTTGAGTCCCATCGCCAAGTATTTCAAGTTCGCGCGGATTCTCCTTGAGCTTCCTGACAAAATCGCATATGACGCCGTGTCTGCTCCTGGGCCCGATAATGTTCGCCAGACGGTAGATCAACGCCTTGAAGCCATAGGTATGGGCGTAGGCGCTTATCAGGGCCTCTGAGGCGAGTTTGGAGGCGCCGTATATCGAGATGGGTTCCAGAGGAGCGTAGTCTTCTGGTGTCGGAATCTTTGCTGCATCCCCATACACGGTGGAGGATGAGGTGAAGGCAAGTAGCTCTGGCCGACCGGATCTTCTTATTGCTTCTAGGAGATTGTAGGTGGCCACCACGTTTTGCCTGAAATGGATGTCAGGAGCAACTGAGCTCAATCTAACCTCGGGGTTGGCTGCCAGATGGAATACGGTCTCGCAACTCTGAACCGCCCGGTTTGCCTCTGCTTGGTCTAGGAGGTCTCCACGTATGAACTTGAGGCTGGGATGAGTGGACCATTGCTCAAGGTTTTTCAGACTGCCGGTGCTTAAGTTGTCGAGGACATGGACTTCGGCTCCTCGGCTCATCAGGGCGTCAACTAGGGAACTGCCTATGAACCCCGCGCCTCCCGTAACGAGAAAAACGCTGCCGTCGAGAGGTCTGCTATTCATCCTCATCGGTGCCGTCCTTCAGCTTAAGACATTGTTTCGGCAATATAAATGAACCGTGTTGGAGGAGAGTCTTTCCGCTGTCTGATATCGAATGGCGATACACAACATCAGAGATATCGAAGTTTGGTTCCGTTCTGGAAGTCACTTGATAGGCATCTGCTGGTACGACAGTAGCAGTGACGAGACGGCGGGTAGACACATCGTTTCGCTGGCTACCCACCTCTAACGGAGAAATATACGGGGATAGAAGGGCATACACGACGCTCGTAGAAGCGCGATTAGCGCCGCAGACGAGGTTGGTCTGAGTGTCTGAACCTCTGTCTGTAGATCATGATGATCGCCGCTACAATTGCAGGCATGATGACCAGCGGCGTCGGCCAAGGCAATTCAGGGATGACTTCGTGGACAACTGAATAGTGCCCAGTGTCTGGAGCCCTGTCCTTTAGCATTGCTGCGGGTTGGTGTGTTGATGCAACGATGCCCACTGTCTCCTTGACGTTCCCGGGGTATCCTATGTCAGAGAGCCCCGCGGTAAGGCAGATGGATTTGCCATAGACCTTAACCTCTATGGAAGCCTTGTAGGTTGAGGTGTCTGCTGACTCCTCTCCGCTACAGTCGTATAGGCCGGGCGCTCCTCCTCCCTGAATATACCAATCTGCCCCAATGTACGGACCCGTCGTTGCGCCACCATTTTCGTTTGTGTCTAGCCAGATCCGATATGTTCTGACTGATGAGGGCGCAGGAGCAGATCTACACTCGATAATAAACGTCAGATGTGTGCCGTTGTTCATCATGGAGACCTTTAGAATGTCCACCGAGGCGGGGTCCGCGTCTCTCGAAGGATCATCGCCCAGCTGTATAGGGTCTGGAAGAGCGTGTGTCTCACTGGTCAGAGATGAAAGGGCGAAGAAACAGAAAAGAAGAACCAAGAAACGCCGTCTCAGGGATGAAAGCTCAGCCACTTTGATCTTTCCTCCTAGGCCGTCCCTTGACATTCTCCTCAGACCTGGTTGCCCCATTGCCTTTCATGGAAGGAGTCCGAGTCTGTGCGGCACCGTTGGCTGAGTCTGGATTGCCAGAAGTGCGGTGCTCATTTCTTCCATCTGTCTTCCAAAGTAGCGAGGAGGTCTTTTTCCACTCCTCCAAGATCCTCTTCGTCTCTTCGCGTCCCACGCCAAAAGTCCTCGTTGTCTCCTTGGTAGAGATCCTATCGTCGTACCTTGAAGTTGCTTTCGGCCTCTGCTCAAGCTTCCTTTTGAGTTCCTCACGCATCTTCGAGGCGATCAGCCTTTCGATCAGTTCGTCCTGTGGCTCCAGCTTCTTTTCCTTGACGTCTGCCTCTGCGGGTGAGGGCTGCTCAGTTCTTGGCTCCTGTTTTTCTTCTGAGGCTTCAGTCGGGTAGCCTTTTCTTGGCGCAGGTCTCCTTGGTCTCAGGTCCTTGTCCAGATACCCCTTCCGGATGAGACTCTTTAAGATCTCTTGCACCTTCGGCGGATCCAAAAGAAGCCTAAGGCATATCTCTTCCAAGGAGCTGCCCATATAGGCTAACCTGAGCACCTTCACCTCGTTGGAAGATAGCCCCTCAAGCCTCACGTCTTCGAGTCCTCTACGTGTGGTCTCGTCAAACCTTCTTATGCGCTCCTCGAGGTACCGGAAAATCTGGTCGGTTATCCTTTCAGGCCTCTCTTGTGGCTTCACGGGCCGGAACGACTCGGGGCCAGTGATGGTTGGAACAGTCTTGGGACCGAGGGGCTCGCCCCTAACGAGAGATGGCTTTTGCTTGTCTGGTTGGGCTGGCGAGACTTCTTCAACCTTCACCGCGGGATGTTCGTCGATGCGCATGGCCTCAATGCCAGAAACCTTAGCCTCTTCAGGAAATGCAACAATAGATGCCCTGGACAGGATTCTTTTGTTGATCCTCGCACCTGGTCTGAGTTTGACTGTTTTTTCCGTTGAGACTGCCTCGACCGTAGCGTTCTGTTCCAGCGTGATGTCCTGTGGTGAGTCGACAACGCCCTTTATGATACTGTCTCGTCCGATGTGGATCTTGCCTTCAGACAGAACATGCCCTTCAACTACCGAGTACTCCCCGACCTCAACATTGCCAAAGGCCTTGATGCTTCCGTAAAGGTGACACTTCTTTCCCAACCTCAGATCTCCCTGAACCACTAGATGGTTTGTCATCTCTGTCCCCTCAGGGATGCTTATGTTCCCAATCACACGGATCACTTCAACCGGCTCCTTCGTCCGAGCCTCAATTCGAGCACGCTCAAGCCATGCATCTTGGACGCTTAGCCCTTCCTTGTGCATAGTCTGTTCAGGAAAGGTCCTGGGGCCTTTGTCCTTTCGTCTAAGCATCTCGGCAAGTGTGGGAAGGAACGGCACGATGACAAGTGCAAGCGGGAGAAGGACTAGGGCGTTCATGGCAAAAGCCTCCCGTTAGTATTTGCACGATTGCCATTGCCGCGTCCGTTCTTCCCGTTGTGGCCATTTCCGTTATGGAGCGTATGGTTCCACTTGTGTTCTTTGCCATTCTTGAGGGCAAGATCAACAAAAGCCTTAGAGCAGCAAAGCACCATCAAGACAAAAGACAGCGTGAGAGCGGGGAGAATCCACAGAAGGCGTTTCCTATTGTCTAGGTATGCCGCTGCTCCGACCTCGAAAAAGGGAGCAAAGTTACCCACTGTGCTGTAGGTGAAGGCGGAGAGTATGAAGAAATAGGGTCCTGTAAGGTTGATGGAGGGAACCGTCTCCTTTGCCAGGTAAGCTGCCACGCCGACACACCACCCAGAAAGGACAAGGATTGGCATAAAGTATACACAGAGCAACAGAGTCAGCTCCGCCTTCTCGTATCCGCTTAGGTGCTTTGCCCCTAGCACATTCCTCAGGTGCTTCTTTGCACACTGCATATGCCCCTTAGCCCATCTATACCTCTGATTCCAGTAGGCTTTCCATGTTGTGACGGCCTCCTCATATGCTTCAGCGTCATTGACGTATCGAACCTGGAACCCTTTGAGAACCAGCTGTATAGTCAGGTCGGTGTCTTCGGCCAACATGCTGGCATCCCATCCTCCAACCTTCTCTAGCGCATCTCTCCTGAACCCGCCTACTGTCCCGCCGTACTGGGGGACTAAAATCAATTCGTCCCGTGCTTGCTGGTCGACCCTATAGCCACCAATCCTCTCCAATGTTACTATCTTTGAGACGAGTGAGTCTTCTTCGTTCATGACTGTGACTCTGCCCTGAACGGCTCCTACCTCTGGATCAGCGAAGGGGGCAACTAGCTTCTCTATTATGTCCAGCTGAGGATAGTAGTCTGCGTCGAAGGTCAAGATTACGTCTCCATTTGAGGACTTGACGCCTTCGTTCAAGGCAGCCGGTTTTCCCCCGCCTCCGTTGGCCCTATGGATGACTCTGATGTAGCTGTATCTCGCTGCGTAGCTGTTCGCTATCTCACCGGTCCTGTCTGTCGATCGATCGTCTATCACCACAACCTCAAGCCTATACTTCGGATAAGTCAAACCTGTCATCCGATCCAGCAGGTTGCCTATCACATACTCCTCATTGTGAGCTGGAATGAGCACAGTGACCTTTGGCGTGTAAACCCCGACGATTCTTTTGAAGGATCTTACAAACTGCCGAGGTCTCCCGAAGAGGGCTGAGTATGTGAAGATCAGGTGCCTCGTCATGTATGCAACCATCACAAGGCAGAGAGCGGATATGATGATGCTGAAAATCACGTGGAGCCCTCCTTCCTAAGCCACGACATGCCGACTGCCCACAACGAGACAATCCAGACGAAATCAACTGCCGGACCCAGAATGTAGTGGGCAAAGGAGAAGGCAGGGAGGCCGAAATGGTATGCTACTGCTATAATGGAAATCAACCTACCCATGTTCCACAGGAAACCCGCTCCTAGGCTGAGGATGAACCAGATCAGCTTTGTTACCAGAGTCCCTCTCAGGAGGCCTATCGTGAAGGCGGAGATGAAGGAGAAGACTAGAAGGCCTATGAGCCCTGAGCATTCCACGAGGACCTCGAAGCCTACAACCGTCCCGTCAAGCAACCTAACATAGATCAAGTAAAGCGGACTCACGTACTCATTCTGGATGCCTGCATAGTCCAGTGCGGCTGTGCATATTCTGGCTATCAGATCCCAAGCTTGGCCTGAGACCAGGAACAGGGCAAAGACTAGTGCTAGGGAAACTTGGATGGCAGCGTGGTGAAACGCCGGTTTTTCTTTGCCTGTGTCTCCGTAGGTCATCTGTCATTCCATGCTATTGGGCCGAGTTCGGTCAACCTCTTTCCTTGATGGGTTTCTGGTACTTGTTTTGAATCTGTATCTCAGCTACTATGTTTCAGCTCGGTCTTGTATATCTGGGTTTTCCGGAGATACAAAGGAGCCCGACGCGTCCTTCTTGTAAAGCACAAGTATACAATTGTAGACACGGCTCCCAATTGACAGGAATATGTATAAGGACATCAGCGCGGAATGGCGCGGAAAGCCGGAATTGCAAGCATCCTAAGCCATGGAAGACATTCCATAGAGCAAAGGATCAAAGCCGGAAGGAAGGGTGAGTTTGAGCGGCTCCAACTGCTATGTCCAGCCAAGCCGAGTGTCTTTCACGTTTATATAAATCCCCAGCACTTCTCTATATGGGCAGGAAGCTGTGTTGCCAAGGGTTTCAAACCCGGTGAGTCGATGATCATCCAGCGCATCCCGACCGGGATTCCCAAATTCGACGAACTGCTGGAAGGAGGGTTTCCCACCAACAGCATGATGCTTCTAGTCGGATACCCCGGTGCAGGCAAGACCACGTTTGCCGCTCAGTTTGTATTCAATGGAGCCATAAGGCACCGCGCCAGAGGCGTCTACGTATGCTTCGCCGAAACCAAGGAAACCTTTCTGCGAAACATGCTGAGGTTTGGGTGGGATTTTGAAAGATTGGAGCAGGAGGGTTTGGTAGCCATATTGGACCTGTCCGTGACTCGAGAGGCAGGGCTTCAGAAGAATCTTGACAAGATCATGGAGACCATGGCCTCGCTTAACGCCAGCAGACTTGTCGTTGACTCCTTCTCGGCTGTGAGTATGGGGCTGAAGGAACCCATAGACATCAGAGTCATGGTCCACCTCTTGTACAAGTTTCTAAAGAAGGCGAACTGCGTGTCCATTTTGGTAATCGATCAGCCCTGGGGCTCACTCTCAATAGGCGAAGGGGTCTCGGAGTTCCTAGCTGATGGGATCATTCATCTCGAGACTTACTTCGACCGCGATGAAATGTTCCGCCGAAGGCTAAGAATACTCAAGATGAGAGGGACAAACCATGCAAAATTGCCTTGCGCATACGATATCACTTCCCAGGGCTTTGTTATTCTAAGTACAGAAGGGCGCAAACCCGGAAAGCGAACGCGCAGGAAAACAACGAAAAAGACAAGTGAAATGCCAGCCTATGCCAAGAGCTCAGATCCGGAGCTCCCTGGAGACCAGAACGAAGTTCCCTGAAAGAGACCACATTGAAAGCTGGCTGAGAGCGCGGTCTCTTCTCAGTATGGTTTCCTGTGTTATGTTACGCTCTGGCTGGGGCGTGCACTTTCGCGATTATGTTGTCGTGTTCTGCCTTGCGATCTAGCGTGGATACCTTCAGCCTTGCGATGCCTAGGCGACGACGGGATATAGTGTTAGTCCATGTCACAGATTCCAAAATGGTTTCTGATTACAGTTTGTACATATATTACTAAAAAACGCCTAGAGATTCCATGTTTTTTCTTCACAATTGTTTTAATGCTCGCTAGTGAAGGGGTTTCATGCCTTGTGAAGGCCGGATCGGCCCGCCACGAGCATCCACTCCATTAAGCCAGATCGACCAGATCCTACGCTTGAAGGTTGAACACTATCGATGTCCACAATGCGGCTTTATGACGCCGAAGCATACGGCAAAGACTTCAGGCTATGATTCGGAACATTCACTCCGCCACATCCACTGCCCCAGATGCAGAAGGACCGTGGCGTGGCCTTCTGAAGGCAGTAGGTTGAGAGACGCAATTGAGGGAACATTCCTAACCGTTGCTGGATGCGCATCAGCTCTACTGTTGTATCCGTTACTTAACGTGTATGGGTTGCAGGCAGGTCTACTCACGTCAACGTACGGCATCCTGAAAATCCTGATCTCGTAAGCTTTCTCCGAAACCCACTGTCAAGAGCATTGGGGCACGACGATACAGAAAGGTCAAGAGCAAGTGTTTTTAGTTGGCTGATAGTGTCTAGTATCTTGAGGCGATGAGACATGCCGAAGATTGAAGGAGACTCAAAGGAGGAACTTCTCTGTACCCGTGTAACCTCTGCCATAAAGGAAGCAGTCATCCACGAGTCGCAGGTTGAGGGCCTAACAGCCTCAGAATGGTTGCGCAACCTAATCGTGAAAGAGCTGAAGGAGCGGGGAGCTCTTCGAAGTGTTTACAGATTCCCTGATCTAGAGAAACCAAGCGGGGAATCCTAGCTCCGCCTGCTTGGTGGTGGAGCCTAGCGAGCGTGCTTCAATAAGCATTCCGAATGTTGCCTTCTAGTGGCCTGAGAGGTTGCTGCTTTGGAGGATTTGGTTGAATTCGCGGCAGACTTTGAACAATGTCTGCGCGTAGACTATGCTGAGGTTAGGTCCCAGTCAGATACCCGTGAAACTATGATGTTGAAGAGGGGGAGCCTAGAAGCTTGTATGCAGGAGGAAAGCAAGGGCATCAATGTGAGAGTGTTGGTTGGCGGTTCTCTTGGATTCGCGTCGACAAACGTTCTCACGAAAAAGTCCGTTAAGAAAGCCGTCGAGCGGGCGTGTGCACTTGCTCAAGCTGGCTCGAAAATACTGCAAAGTGGGGTCTTAATGGCCAAGGGCGAACTCGGCGACGAGAAAGTGGAGCTCAAACCACGTATCAGTTTCGGAAACATAGACCTGGAATCCAAGGCTCGGCTATTGAA
Source organism: uncultured Candidatus Bathyarchaeia archaeon (assembly GCA_964422605.1). Lineage (GTDB taxonomy): Archaea > Thermoproteota > Bathyarchaeia > Bathyarchaeales > DTEX01 > CAYRBK01. The sequence goes on from CAYRBK010000009.1 coordinate 36,780, forward strand.
GGAAGCTGATAAACAGACAGAAGTAGCGGCCATTGAGGTTGGAGCCAAGATAGTCGATCGCGTCCTAACTCTAGACACATGGACCACCGAGAAAATAGTCATCACGACGGATGGTGCTGAGGTCTCCAGCTGCATACCGAGGGCTGCCATCCACATCCTTCTAACAGCGTACCATCCGCAGAAGGGCTCAGTTCAAAGATCCTTCGATCTGGGAGGAACTGGCGGATGGGAGACCGTGGAAGAATGGAACCTTACTCAACTTCTTGATGCTGAAGCCAGATCGCTTTCGAAGACTCTCCTTGAAGCCAAGAAAACGCCTAGACGAGAAGCGGACCTGGTCTTGGGACCAGAGGTCGTAGGCATAATCTGTCACGAGTCTTCCGGGCATCCTGGCGAAGCTGACAGAATCCTAGGAAGAGAAGCCGCGCAGGCAGGGGAAACTTATCTGAAGGCGGACTCTGTTGGCCTTCGTGTCGGCTCAAGGTGCGTGAATGTCGTAGACGACCCGACGGTGAAAGGTTCGTTTGGTTTCTACAGGTATGATGAAGAGGGAGTGAAGGCTAGAAAGCGCATCTTGATAAAGGAAGGCGTCATCAACGAATTCCTTCAGAACAGGGAGACAGCCAGTGTATTCGGAGTGGAGAGCAATGGATCGTCTAGGGCTGTGGCCTACAACCGCGAGCCGATCGTAAGGATGGCGAATACCTTTCTCGAGCCCGGGGATCACTCGCAAGAAGAACTTCTCGAAGACATCAAAGAAGGCGTCTACATCAAAAACTTCATGGAGTGGAATATTGATGACAGACGTTTCAACCAACGCTACGTCGGACTGGAAGCCTATCGCATAGAAGACGGCGAGCTGAAGGACATGCTGAGAAACCCGGTCCTTGAGGTGACAACTGTAGGTCTGTGGTCCGCCGTTGACGCTGTGGGGAACGATCCGCAGTTTCAGGCCGCCTACTGCGGGAAAGGGGACCCGATGCAAGCCATACCTGTCTGGACTGGGGGCCCTCATATACGCCTCAGGGAAGTCAAGCTCGGGGGTGCGTGATATGAAGACTGGAGAGATGCCGGATCATCTTGTCAACTTGGCACTGAAGGAGGGTGCGACTGACGTTGCTGTCAAGCTTGTCGACAAAGATGAGGTGGTGATCCGCTTCGCGAACAACGAAGTGACCGTGTCCAAAGCCTTCAGGGAAGTCCTTTTCGACATTTTCCTGTTGATTGGGAAACATCGTGCTCCAACAGCTGTGCCTCTGTCTTCAAAGGAAAACTTGGAGACAGAAGTCCGAAACCTCGTCAAGACAGCTAAGATCACACCGCCCGCAGAAGTCTACGCTCCCCTTCCACAGGGACCATTCGAATACGATCCAAGGTTGACCAAAGGCTCAAGGATTAGCCTCGAGCCGGACAGGCTGACGGGCTATGTTGAGGAGGCAATTAATGGTGCCCTAGACGCGGGTGCCAAGAAGGTAGCAGGAACGCTTGTCGCAACAAGAGCAACAGTATCCCTCTCAACCTCAGGCCAAGCGCACGTGACCGAGAAAAAGGCTGGCTTGGAGATGTCGGTCAGGGCTTTTGCCTCGGACATAGCTTCAGGCCACTGGGTTTCGATCAGCAGAGGCGAAAAAGGGCTTGAGCCTGGCGAAGCGGGAAGAAAGGCGGGAGAGATAGCTAAGGCATCTTCACATCCTAGGCGGGGAGAACCCGGCAAGTTCACCGCGCTCTTGGGTCCAATGGTCTTTGCGGATCTAGTCAATCAAGTGGGAATGGCTTCTTCAGCCTTTCTGGTCGACATCGGTCAATCCTTCCTCGCGGAGAAGATGGATTCGGAAGTTGCCTCCTCCGAGTTCAGACTGATAGATGACCCTACTGTCGCTGATTCCTTCGGTGCAAAAGCCTTTGACGACGAAGGCGTCCCAACGAAGAGAAACACCATCGTTGACAGAGGAGTCCTGAAGACGTACCTGCACAATAGTACCACCGCAAAGAAGTTCAGGAAAGAGACAACGGGCAACGCAGGGCTGTTCTCGCCTCGTCCTTGGAACCTCATGGTTGGATCTGGCGAGAAGTCGTTCGAGGAGCTTCTAGCAGAAGTAGATAAGGGAATCTACGTCACGAACAATTGGTACCTCAGGTATCAGAATCACAGAACCGGCGACTTCTCGACGATACCGAGAGATGGAATGTTCCTCATCAGAAGAGGGGAAATCTCCTCATGCATAAGAGAACTACGAATAAGCGATAACATGTTGCGGGTCATGAGAAACATAACGGAACTGGACAGGTCTCGTTCATGGATCAAGTGGTGGGAAGTGGTAGTCCCGACGCTCGCGCCCTGTGCTGTTGTCGAAGATGTGAGCTTCACCAAGTCAAGCATGTGAACCAAAGGTAGATCGCATCATAAGTGATACACACTGACCTTGGACTGTTTGAATGTGCAAGTGCTAAGAAGCTTGACTAGTTAGTCGTAGAGAAAAACTGAAGGGCTTTGGCCCGTCTTGCTTTTTCTACTGGTACTGAATGTAGACCTCGGATGGCAGCATCTTCTTTCTGTGGTAGAGTTCGCCCTCGATCTTCTTAAAGTATCCTATGACTTCCTTCCCCTTCTGAGTTAGGGAGAAAGCGGCTGCGCCCTCGTTAGCCTCCTCATTCAGAAGATCCTGGCTCATGAGAAAATCCAGATACCTCTTCAGCCGCGTCCAAGAAAGGTTGGCGCGGTACATGATATGTGTCGGTTTCTTCTTGCCGTCAGCAACCGCCTTAAGAATGTCAACGTAAATCTCCATCTGGGATCTTCGGGTCATCGTGCGTTCGCCGAAGACTAATTTTTGATATCTGCTTATAAGCTTTATGAACCCTCAGTTTGAAGGATACTTACCTGCCATCCTTGATTGCAGTACAGGCCTGAAATCCACGCAAGGTAGGACGGCCTGCCCACTGCAAACAGGACTCGCTTCGTCATTTCCTCAGAGACTCAACTATCCTGATGGTCTCGTCGATTGGACGGCCCAGAGGGATTCTGATATAAACGAGCGCGTCTTGGTCAGATACAGCGGTCCCGGCTCTCTTCTTCTCGGTAGCTTCCTTTTTCTCCCTTGTGGCTGCCTCTTCGCGGATCGCGGAAAGCTCTCCGGCAATCTTCTCTAGTCTATTTACAAGGTTGTCCATGTTCTTCTCGTGTTCCATAAGCGTGGTTACTAGAAGATCCAAGTAGCTTGATCTTCCTCTCTCTTCCGCGCTCATCAGCCATTCATCTCGATCTCTCAGTATTGTCTGCGGTCGAGATTTCTATCTCCCTTTGCTTTTAAACCCTTTGTGAACGAACAAACTTGATGGCAAACTGTGTCGAATACTGCGTAAGCGACGTA